>JAFSET010000052.1 GCA_017435615.1 Oscillospiraceae bacterium
ATTGAAGACTAACCCTAATTTTAATACAAATGCACCCCCTTTTGAGATAAGGGGGTGCAAAATCATTTTAGGGGTGCATTTTAGGGTCAGGGGGTGCAAAACTATATTCCCTCTCGATAAACTGACACCTTATTATTAGTTGTAGTATTCTCAGTCACTGTAACCTGATAAACTTTGCTATCCGTTTCGTAACTGATAGCTTGCTTGACTACAAGTTGACCGTTTTGCTCTCCTACATCTAAACGAATATGAATGTTATGCCAATTATTTGTATTTACAAAACCAAACTCTATATCGTACCTTTGGGATAGGTTTATTGTTCCCCGGATTTCCCCGTAGTCGATCTCGGATTTATAGCCATTCCTGAAATCTTCAAAGTCAAGATCGCTGGTCATATTGTATTCGTCGGTTGTGAGCAATTCGCCGTCCCAAAATACAGATACATACGCAACTCCCGATTGTGTGTGACGATCTATGTAGTCAAATCCGCCCAATCCAAAAAACAATGCAATCAAAATACTTACTACAGAAATAATGGTAACTACCTTCAGCCATTTATGACTTTTCTTCGTTTCTTCTATCGAGCCGCCTAAAATTTCATCTTTACTTATTTCCAAAATATCACAAAGTTTTCTAACCATTTCAATATCTGGGAGCGTTTTTCCTGTTTCCCATTTTGAAACAGCCTGTTTGCTGACAAAAACTTTTACCCCAAGCTCTTCTTGGGTTAGTCCTTTAGCTATCCTATGATTTCGTATAATTGTGCCTATCTTTTCCAATCGGACCACCTCCTTGTGTAGGTAATTATATCATAACTTCTGTTTTGAACAATGGTTTAACAAAATATTGGCGGTATCTTATTGGTTGACACAGCAATTTCCGATATTTTTAGTCCTATGTCCGTATGTTTTAACGATATGCGCTACGTTTCATCGATTATCTCAATGAATCAACGATTATGCCTACATTTTAACGATTATCAATCTTTCAACGATTTAAAGGACACCTGTTCGGGTTATTTGCCATTTGCTCTGTTCAAAAATTAGCAAAAATCTGATTTTAGGTATATAATAACCGTCATTCCGTTGTATCAGAATGACGGTTATTCTTTGGCGGAGAGTTAGGGATTCGAACCCTAGGTTCCTTGCGGAATCACCAGTTTTCAAGACTGGCTCCTTAAACCACTCGGACAACTCTCCATACGGGCAAACTATAACATTTTGAACCGGGAAAGTCAAGGGGGAACCGCCCCTTTATTTGCCGGACTAAATGATAAAAAAGTATTAATTGATAAATTATTAGTTTAAATATATACATTGCCCTCCTTGATTTTGCAACGTAATGTGGTAAAATGAGATCGGAATGTTACATTCCGATTTTCTACATAATACGAGGTAATCATTATGGTAAAGGTGGCAATTGTCGGCTTTGGAAGCCGGGGAAGAATGTTCGGACGGAAGATCATGGCCGATGACAATGTACAGCTTGTGGCGGTTGCCGAGCCGGTGCAGCAATCCCGTGAGCTGGCATTGGAGTTTGGCGTGGCACCGGAAATGCTGTTTGCGGATGCGGATGCCTTTTTTGCCCAGGGAAAGATTTGTGATGCGGTGTTTATCTGCTCTCAGGATGCCCAGCATATTGATATGGCAATGAAGGCCATGGAATTGGGTTATGACATTTGCCTGGAGAAGCCTGCCGCTGTCAACATTGAGGATTGCATTGCCATCCGGGACACGGCAAACCGGCTGGGCAGAAAGGTGATGCTGACCCATGTGCTGCGGTATGCCCCCTTCTATCAAAATATCAAGAAGCTGATCGATGACGGAACCTTAGGCGAGATCGTTACCATCAATCAAACGGAAAATATCGCATACTGGCACTTTGCTTTAAGCTATGTCCGGGGTCCCTGGCGGAAAATGGCGGACAGTAGCTGCACCATTATTGCCAAGTGCTGCCACGATTTAGATATTATCAACTGGCTAATGCCCTCCAAGTGTACCAGCATCAGTTCCTTTGGAAAGCTGTTTCATTTTTGCGAAGAGAAAGCGCCTGAGGGCAGCGCCCAGTGGTGTGTGGACTGTGATTCCAAAACCCGGGAGAACTGCCTGTATAATGCCTACAAGATCTATCCTCAGCGTATGAATACCTCTGTGGTTGGCGGTACTGCCAGACTGAAGGGCAGAGATATTTACGATATCCTGGATAGCAAAGAGGATGTGATCGGCCGGTGCGTCTACCACGGGGAAAACGATGCTATCGACAATCAGGTGGTCAATATGAATTTTGACAACGGTGCCACGGCACACCTGACTATGACGGCATTCTCCGAGCGTTGCTACCGTTACATCCATGTCCACGGCACAAAAGGACAAATTCACGGCGATGCGGATACCGGAATTCTCCACTTGACTGTCTACGGTCAGGGTGAAACACAGATCGATGTCAATAAACTGACACAGCAGAGCCTCAACGACGGTCACGGCGGTGGAGATTACTTCCTGTATAAGGATTTTATCGACTATATCACCAACGATAGCCCCAGCTTTACACGCACCACCATCGATGATTCCATTGAAAGCCACCTGATGGGCTTTAAGGCGGAGGAGTCCCGACTGGCCGGTGGCAAGGTTTTACCCATTGAATAAGGAGGAATACAGTATGAAAATTCGGTTACTTTTTCAGGGCGACAGCATTACCGATGCCGGTCGCAGCTATGAAGATCCCCATCTGCTGGGAGAAGGCTATGTGAAATATGCGGCACAGTATTTGCACCAGGCATATCCCCAGGTGGAGTTTGAATTTATCAATTTGGGCATCAGCGGCAATCAGACCAAGGATCTGGTGGCACGGCTGGATAAGGATTTTGTGCAAATTCAGCCGGATATCGTTTCTATTATGATCGGCATCAATGATGTGTGGCACCACGCTGAGGACCGGAGCTGGATCCCGGATGAGGTCTTCGAGCAGCGCTACCGCATGGTATTGGACGCTATTCGCCAAATGGGCGCAAAGCTGATGATCATCGAGCCTTTTTTGATCCCGGCTGAGGACAAGCTGTTCTTCCGGGAGGATCTGTATAAGAAAATTGAGATCGTCCGTAAGCTTGCCCGGGAGTATGCCGATGTGTTTATGCCCACAGACGGCCTTTTGTGCGCGGCCTTTATTGGTGACGATCCGCTTACTTTTGCTGCCGATGGTGTTCACCCCACGGCAAAGGGTGCGGAGTTTATTGGCAGGCTCTATGCGCAGTATCTGGCCCCTGTAATCGATCAATTCCTGTAAAATGATCCGCCGAGGATGCTTATGGCATCTTCGGCGGAGTTTTTCAGTCTTTTCGTTCTACTTTCTTCTTGGATCCGTCAGGATAAACAATATAGGTGTTTTCCAATTGTCCAATCAGATTGGATTTTACAGAGTCAATGTATTTTCTGCGAAGCTGATCCCGTTCCTGCAGTTCATCGGAAGTTAACTCCCGGGTTTTTGCCAGCGCGGCCAGCTCGTTGATTCTTGTGATTACATCATTCATGCTCATAATTGTATACCTCATTCGTAGCGGTGGAGCACCACCGAAATTCGACCTTTCTTTGTTGTGTGTCCGATTTTGTGAAGCAGGATCTTACCCAAACCCCGGACAGAGATTTTAGCGCCCTCATCCACAGCTTTGTCCGTTTTTTCACAGGGGAGGCCATCAATAAAAGCTTTGCCGGCTGAAATGTATTCCGCAGCAGCACTGCGGCTGATCCGAAAACCGGAAGAAACGATACTGTCCAAACGGATCGAAGCCACCGTGTCAGATACCTCTGTGAATTTCTGCTCCGGCAGCAGCACATCTGACAGTGAAACCTGAGTCAGCTTCAGGCTGGTTCGTCCGGCATTTTCAAAGTTTTGCAGCAGATAGGCTGCAATTTCTTCTGTTACAAAAAAATCACAGGAGTTTTCCGCCAAAAGGATATCACCAACGGCATCTCGGCTGATACCGCAGCCCATCAGTGCGCCCAAAAAATCACGGTGGGTAGGGGACTCGTCCTTGTAAAAGCTGGCTCGCAGGCAGACCACAGGACTGTCCTGGCTGAGAAGAAAGCTTTCATCCAAATATTCCGGCAAAAAAATCAGCATGCGCCTTTGGGCATCGTCATAGCCGCCAAAAGCTGTCAGCCCTTCCAAATCTCCGAAAAGAAAACGGGCAAGCTGCTGCTCCCGTTCGGATAAAAACCCGGTGTGAGATGGGATGTTTTTCCTTAGGCCGTTGTCCACTTTGTCCCACAGCTTTGCCAAAAGCATCCGGTCTTCCGCTGTTTTGGCAATCTTGTCAATGTTGGCTCTTTTCATAAAAAATGATCCTTTGCGCTTTTTCGTGTTCTATTATAGCACAGCTTTTCTGCTTTGCAAGGAAGTTTTTCTTGTCACCGGAAAGAAAGTAGAGTATAATGGTGAAAAATAAGGAAGGTGAGAAGAAATGGTCATCGGTATTATCGGCGGCGGTGCCGCAGGCATGGCGGCGGCTTTGACAGCATCGGAAAATGAAAATGTACAGGTCGTATTGATGGAGCGGCAGTCCAGAGTGGGCAGAAAGCTGTCTGCCACCGGAAACGGCCGGTGTAATTTGTCCAATATGCATGCGGCACTAAGGCATTATCATGGCCAACAGCCGGACTTTGTACTGCCTGCCTTGAACCGGTTTGGCGTGGCACAGACCCTTTCCTGGTTTGAGGAACTGGGACTTTATACCGTCTGCGAGACTTCCGGCAAGGTGTATCCCTATTCCGATCAGGCTAACTCTGTTGTGGACGTGCTGCGACTGAATTTAAACAGACCCAATATTGAACTTCGCACAGGATTTGAAGTGCAGCGAGTCAGGAAGACCGATGATGGATTTACGGTGTCTGACGGAAATGAAAATATTTCTTGTGACCGTTTGATCATTGCCTGCGGCGGTCTTGCCGGCAGTAAGCTGGGAGGAAGTATGTCCGGCTATAAGCTGCTGGGGAAATTTGGTCACAGATCGACCAAATTGCGCCCGGCATTGGTTCAGCTCAAAAGTGACTGGAAAGCCCTTGCAGGCTTGAAAGGCGTCCGGGCAAACTGCCACATTCAGGTATTTTGCGATAGTGTGCTTCACAGTGAAAGCACAGGCGAGCTGCAATTTACGGAATACGGTTTGTCAGGTCCTGTGATTTTTGAAGTATCCCGTGATGTGTGTGCGAGATCGGGGAGCTGGAGCTGCAAGCTGGACTTTATCCCGGAGCTGTCCGACGGACAGCTTTTTGGGATGCTTGACAGAAAAAGAAAAACATCTCTGCCGGTACAGGAGCTGTTGACCGGCATCCTTCATAACCGCCTTGGCCGTGTGCTGACACAGGCGGTGGGTGTCAGTATGAGCAGTACGTGTGACAGTCTGTCTGATACAGAGCTGCGGCAGATCGTTCAGGCTGTGAAGGCCTTTGAGGTGCAGATCGCGGAGCCGATGGGCATGGACCACGCTCAGGTAACAGCCGGCGGTGTCCTTACGGAGCAATTTGATCCTGACACTATGGAAAGCCTGCTTGTGCCTGGACTATACGCCTGTGGCGAAGTGCTGGATATTGACGGTGACTGTGGGGGATATAATTTGCAGTGGGCGTGGAGCTCCGGCCGGTTGGCAGGTATCAGCGCCGGAAAGGAAATGTGATGATCAGACTCAGAGAAATCTCCTTGCCGCCGGAGCATAATGTGGCACAGCTTTCTTATGAGGCTGCAAGGATGTTGAAAATATCCAACTCCAAAGTGCGCCGTGTGCGGATCGTTCGGCGTTCGGTGGATGCTCGCAAAAAACCGGATGTACGTATTGTCTACACAGTGGATGTGGCGGTGGATGGCAATGAGCAAAAAATCCTGAAGCAATCCGGTTGTAAACGGGCGCAGCTTGCTCCTACCGGCCGTTATAAACCGCCTAAAAACGCAGTCCAGAGTGAATTGCCGCCGGTGGTGGTTGGCTTTGGTCCTGCCGGAATGTTTGCCGCGCTGATTTTGGCCATTGCAGGTCTGCGTCCCATTGTTTTGGAGCGCGGTGACGATGCTAAGACCCGTCACGAAAAGGTGGAGCAGTTCTTTCAAACGGGCGTACTGGACACAAAAAGCAATGTGCAGTTCGGAGAAGGCGGCGCGGGAACTTTTTCCGACGGCAAGCTGAATACCGGTGTCAATAATCCTCGAATTGATTGGGTGCTGGAGCAGCTTGTGGCAGCCGGCGCTTCCGAGGATATCCTGTTTGATGCCAAGCCCCATGTGGGTACGGATGTGCTTTTGACGGTGGTACAAAATATTCGCAACCGCATTATATCCCTGGGTGGACAGGTGCGCTTTCATGCACAGGTTACCGATATCCTTTCTGATGGAGAAAAGATCAAAGCACTGCAGATCAATTCCCAGGAGGAGCTGCCTTGTGACCGGGTGATCTTTGCCATCGGACACAGCGCCCGGGATACCTTTCAAATGCTGCAGCGCCGTGGCATTATGATGGAGCAGAAGCCATTTTCTATGGGCGTGCGTATTGAGCATCTGCAAAAAAATATAGACCTGGCGCAATACGGCAAACATGATCCGGTGCTTCCGCCGGCGGATTATAAACTGGTTAAGCACCTGGAAAACGAAACGGTTTATACCTTCTGTATGTGTCCCGGCGGCTATGTGGTCGCTGCCGCATCGGAAGAAGGCGGCGTGGTGACAAACGGCATGAGCTATCACGACCGGGCAGGGGAGAATGCCAACAGTGCGCTGCTTGTGACCCTAAATCCCAGAGATTTCCCCGGGGATGATCCTCTTGCCGGAATGTACTGGCAAAGACAGCTTGAGCAAAAGGCTTATCAGCTTAGCGGCAGCTATAAAGCACCGGCGCAGCGCATTGGAGATTTTTTGGAAGGCAAAGCCAGTATCGGTCCCGGCTCGGTGAAGCCGACCTATCGGCCCGGCGTGGTGTGGTGCGACCTGCATCAGCTTTTGCCGGAGAAGATCACCACAGCTTTAAAAACTGCCATCAATGACTTGGAGCGCAATCTGACAGGCTTTTCTCACCCCGATGGCGTGCTGACTGGCCCGGAAACAAGAAGCTCCTGTCCCGTCCGTGTGGTACGCAACGAACAAAGGCAATCTGTAACACTGGCGGGGCTTTATCCCTCCGGTGAGGGTGCCGGTTATGCCGGCGGCATTATGTCCGCAGCAATTGACGGGATTTTGTCAGCCGAGGCACTTATGGAAATCTACAGGTAACCTATATGATACCTGTGCAACCGTCAGTTGCTAACATTTCCAAGCCGGCTTGGTGGACTTTTTAACGTTCCACTGCTATACTTGTTGCAAACAAGCATGGAGGTATGGCTATGACTTTAGGCGAAAAAATCTACAAACTCCGCACCGCAAAGGAAATGTCTCAAGGTGATCTGGCGGATGCTGTGGAAGTATCCCGTCAATCCATTTCCAAATGGGAGACCAACGGATCTGTTCCGGAGCTGGATAAGCTAATCAAACTGAGCGAGATATTCGGTATTTCTTTAGATGAACTGGTACTGGATAAGAAGCAAGCAAAACAAGGTGCCAAGCCTGAGACAGCAGAGCAGAAGGTAATCTATGTCGAGAGTCCTGTTCCCGGTTCTGCACAGAAAACCGCTGGTGTTGTTCTTCTTTGCATCTCCGTTTTGCTGTGGCTTATGATTGCGCTCTTCGGTGATATTGTTGCTGGCCTGGTTCCTGCTGCTCCCTTCGTGGCTTGTGGATCGATCTGCCTCCTTGTGAGGAAAAATGCTGGTCTTTGGTGTGCCTGGGTGGTTTACCTGTTCATTGATATCTACCTGAGATTTGCTTCCGGAGTCAATTGGCAATATGTTTTCTATCCGCACATCTATGCAGGTGAATGGACAATCCATTTGATCGTTGCATGGTGCCTTCTGGCAGCGTTTGCTGTTCTTACGATTGTAACTGCTCTTCAGAGTCGAAAAGTTTTGGCAGGGTCTATACACAGCAACCTGATTGGCGCGATTTCCGGATGGGGTGTGTATGTAATTACTTGGTTCGTTTTCGCTCCGCCTGCCTATGATGCGCAGAATACTGTCGTATATTCGCAGCCTCATAGATTTGTGTCAGCTGTTTCCGGCTGGCTCAGAGGTATCGGAATGGTTGTAGCCTTGGTATTCACCATACGGTTAATTGCAGATGTGTTGGCAAAGAGGAAAAAACAATAAACCTTGCGTGTAGCCCTAATCCCAGGGCTGCACTTTTTATTAGAAGAAATATGAAATCTAAGATATAATAGAAAAAAGTTTGTAAGGTTTTTCGTCTTTTGAAGTCATATGAGTGAAGGAGGTGATAGCGTGACGGATTTCGAGAAGCTGTACCATACATACTTCCGTGATGTGTATCTGTACATCCGGCGGCTCTCCGGTGATGAATATATAGCCGAAGAGATCACCAGCGAAACATTCTTCAAGGCAATGCATTCCATAGACAGCTTCCGGGGTGAGTGTGATGTGCGTGTCTGGCTTTGTCAAATCGCTAAAAACTGCTACTATACCCACATCAAAAAGGCAGGAAGGGTCCAGAAGAGTGACTTGGATGCTCTGCAAAACTTTCCTGACCCCTCGCCAGGACTTGCGGAGCAGCTGATCCGCACAGAGGAAGTTCAGAGAATTCAGAAGGTCTTGCACGGTATTTCTGAGCCATACAAGGAAGTATTTATGTGGCGTGTATTTGCGCAGTTGAGTTTCAAACAGATCGGCAGTATCTTCGGGAAGAATGAGAACTGGGCCTGCGTCACCTATCACCGGGCAAGAAAAATGATTATTCTAAGATTGGAGGAGATGGAACGATGAAATTGGATTGTTGGGTTGTCCGTGATTTGTTGCCCCTGTACGTCGAGAATATGGTAAGCGAGCAGACGGCAGAACAGATCAAGCAGCACCTTGCGGAATGTCCCGCTTGTCAGCGTGAGTATGACAGCTTCGGAAGCACCAGCCGACTGGATGTACTGGACACACCTGCTGAATTTCCGCAAACGGATGCGAAACCCTTTCGGAAAGTGCTGCGCAAGCTGAACCGTCAAATGCACGGTCTTGCCTATGGTCTCATCATCTTCTTCATCCTATGGGGCTTTTCGCTGACCGGTGGAGAGGACTTGATGTACAACAGCGTGATCATGCCGATCGTGGGCTTGTTTGGCTATTATGTATTCAAGTGGAAGGCACTTTACAAGATGCCGCTTTTGTTGCTGATCATAAATTTCCTGGCATACCATCTGCGTTTTGCACAGATCGATCTCGTTTCGGTATTCCCTTGGACGGCGATTTATAGTATATTTGTCGTAGTCGGTGTGCTGATTGCTTTTCTGCTTCACTTTGCTTTCAGAAAGGAGCGTAAAGAATGAAGACGAAGATATTGAAGATTGCTGCGCTGGTGGCCGCCTTGGCACTGATCGCTGGCATCTGTATATTCGCAAACAGTCTTGTGGGCAATCCGATCTCCAAACTGCTGGCAACCAATACAGCCAAGCAATATATCAAAGAAAAACATCCGGATATGGACTATCAACTGGATGGTGTAACATTCAATTTTAAGGTTGTCTGTTACAATGCCTACTTCACCTCTCCATCCAGTCCTGACAGCAGCTTCACCCTTATGCTCGGTATGGATGGTAGGATTGTTCACGATTATTATGAGGCTCATGTTGTTGAGAGAGGAAATACTGCACGCAGGCTTGAAGAAGAGTATAGAACCGCGGTAGGTAAGGTTCTGGACAATCCGTCATTCCCGTATAACAGCCATATTGCCTTCGGTGAGCTGCAGTTCATCCAGGAGGATTATCTAGATGCACAGGGCGTGCCAACCTATGCATTGAATGTGAACGAACTGGAGCTGGACGGTATCTACGATGTCAACGAGCTTGGCGCAAAGGCTGGCAAGCTAACGATCTACATTTATGATGATACTGTTACCGTGGAGCGACTCGCGGAGATCATTTTGGATATCAAAGGCATACTGGAGGATGCCGGCGTGCGGTTTTATGTGTTGGACTGCGTCTTGGAGTATCCAAAACCGGAAAGCGGCGAATGGAAGGAAGGCCGCGTAGAGGTGATGGACTTCTTGTGTTCTGATATCTATGAGGAAGGCCTTATCGAGCGTGTTCAGGCATCCAATGACGCTGCTGAGAAATATTACAACGAGATGGATGCAGTAAAGCAGGAAGAACAGGAATAGTGAAACGCGGAGCATCTGCCTGTTAAGGAGATAGCTATTGATTTTACGTGAAATTTATGTATAATAAAGCGAAAGATAGTTGATATCAAACATGAAAGGGGAGCTGTCCTGTGTTTTGTGAAAAATGTGGAAAAGCCCTGAATGATGACAGCAGCTTTTGCCAGTATTGCGGAGCGGCTGTTGAAAGGCATTTGGAAGAAGACATGGACAAAGTGGATGTACCTGTGGAGCAGTCTGCAGATCGTTCGCCGGAATTTGGAAAACGGACCAAACTGCTGTGCCTGATCGGTGCAGGCGTTGTGATCCTTGCAGCCATCATAGCCTTAGTTTTCAATGCCTCCAACCTGTCAAGTTGGTTTGTCAGGTCTTTTACTTCCCCTGAGGAATATTTGGAAAAGGTTTATATGCAAAACGCAGAGGCTGCGCTTTCACAAGTGCTGCCGGTTTATGAGGAACAGCTTGCACAGCAGGAGCTTCAGCAGGATTTTGCAATTGGCACAGAGCTTCATATCAAGCCGGGGAAGCAGCTTCTCGGTATGCTGACTTCGGCAGAGGACAGTGAAATTCAAATGGACCTTTCCTGGCTTTCGGATATTCGCTTTTCTGTTGAGTCCGTATCCAGTCAGGGAATTCAGGAAAACGATATAGGGCTTGGCCTTGGCTCCCAGAATATTCTTCTGCTGGAGCAGATTTTGGATCTTGAAAACCAAAAGCAGTATTTCATACTGCCTGAATTACACAACGATGCACTGTATACAGAGCTGAATTCGTCGGATGCGGTATCCGCCGAAACAGCGAAGCTGTATGCAGACGCTCTGCCCTCTGCGGATGTGATCCGGGCGCTGGTGCAGCGTTACCTGCCGATCATGCTGGGGAATTTTGCCAGTGTTGCGCGTTCCTCTGAGCAGGTCACTGTGGGTGATATGACCCAGGAGTTGACAGTGCTGACAGCTTATATGGAGCAGGAGGACCTGATCGGTCTTGTGACGGAAATGCTGACAACGGCAAAGCAGGATCAGGAGCTTAAGTCTGTTATTGAAGGCTATGGTGTCGTGTATAACGACATGACGGCACGTTCCATGGATGCGTACAGTGACTTTTTTGAGCAGGAGTATGTGCCTGAGGATCTGTATCAGCAGTTTTTGGAGCAAATCGAGCTGGAGCTGGAAGAATTGCAGAAAGAGCTGGACAGCGCAAACGCCGAACATCATTTGTACTTTTATACATATCTGAACAGCAACAATAGAATCGTCGGACAAAAACTTGTGCTAAGCGGTGAAGATGGCGGATTTAGCCACATCACGCTGGAGGATCGGGGCCGTTTTGAAAGCACAGTAACCTTAGGTGATCTGCAGATTTCCGGTAAAGGTACCGTAGGTGATGCAACCGATTGCACCTTTACAGTTTGTCAGGATACCCAGGAAATGGCGACGGTCCGGTTGGAAGGCACATCGGAAAACGGACGCGTTACCTGTCAGGCTCAGATCAAACCCACGGCTGCGCTGCGCAGTGCCATTGCGGAGGATATGGAGCTGGATGACGCAACGGCTGCAATGCTTTCCGCCGCGGATATGACATGGATGATCTCTTTGGAAGGTACCGACAAGGAGGGCACCGCTTGCGCGACGCTTACGGTTGGAAATGATGTATTTCTGGAAGTGAGTGCGACTCCCCGGCAGATGGATCCCGAGCAGCCGGTTGTACCCCAAAATGCGGTCTGCGCCGATGATGAAGAGGCACTGTCCCAATGGATTTTGTCGTTGCGATGGGATACACTGATGGAACAAATGACGAAGGCCGGGGTTCCTCAGGAGCTGCTGCTTGCGCTTTTGCTGGGGATGCAGGCAGATACATATTGATGGTGTGGGAGTATATGATGGCTGAAAAATATATTGAAATAAATGAAACGCTCTCCGTTGAGGATTGGCAGAAGCGGTGCCAAAGTGGGGAGAATGTTTCTGCAGATGTGAACCTTGTAGGTGTCAGCATGTATCCGCTGGCAAGACCGCATGGCGATTCGGTGCGGATCGTGCCGGTGCGCAGAAGCCTGGTGCTTGGCGATGTGGTTATGTTTCATACAAAAAAAGGAAAGATCGTTACGCATCGAGTTTTTAAATTGGATGAAAACACACTGCAAACCTGGGGAGATAACTGCGAAAAACCGGATCCGGCCATTCCTTACGAATATGTCTATGGGCTTGTGACCCATTTTCATCGCAAGGGTCGGCTGATCTATGTGGATACACCGGCCTGGAGATTATATGGCAGGATTGTCCGCCATTTTGCGCCTGTGCGTCGTTTTTATAAAAAAACACGCTCTGCGCTGTCCAGGCTTGTAAAAGGAAATAAAAAACAGTGATCAAAAAAGGAAGTGACCTGTCGGGCCACTTCCTTTTTGTATCACTGTTCTTCGTTATCTAAAGACTGAAACTTGGAGTCTTTACGGTTATATACGATGGCGTAATCCACAAAAGCAATAATGAGGAAAATACCGTCGACCAGCGTAATGATCTGCACAGCGGCTTCGGGAATACGGGGCAGCATCACCAGCAGGATCAGGCTGACAAACAAAATGGTCGTGCATATCTTGCCGGTAACCTGCGCACCTTTCAGCATTTTGCCCTTCTTCAGCCGTAACAGTCCGGCAATCAACTGGAAGATTTCCTTGATAAAGATCAGGATCACCAAGGACCATAAAATCGGATGGGTGATGGACAGACAGATCACCATCGTAAATTGTGTGATCTTGTCGGCCAGAGGATCCAGGATCTTTCCAACCGTGGAGATCATATTAAAGCGTCTGGCAATTTGACCGTCGATCAGATCTGTCAGGCAGGAAACGGCAAGTATGGCCGCAGCAACATAATAATCTGTGTCACTTCTGGCATTTAAGTAGATCCCCGCATAGAGCGGCACAAGCACCAGCCGAAACAGACTCAGTAAATTCGGTATGGTGAAGATCTCCTTTTTCCAGTCTTTGATGATCATAGTTCTTCCTCCGGGTGTACGTTAGTCCTATTATATTTCTTTTCGGCAAGGTAATCAAGTCTATTCTGCAAATATTCTTAAAAAATTAAGATTTGTTTCGGGCTGTACCGCGGAAATTATACGTCTTTGCGCGTTGTGATGGGCGTTGAGTGAAAAGTGACGGGATAAATTTTTCCAGGTGACCTTATCCAATGCGCCTGTTTCCGGCAGCCCAGCCAGCCGTTGAAAGCCGGACAGGGCATTTTGTGTTTTCTCATCAAATATTCCGGTGTGATCCGGCGAAGGAATATCGGCGTGATCCCTTGCGAGCCAAATTAAAAGGGTTTGCATCAAATAGATATATGGACCATCATCTCCCAACCGAAAAACCTGACCGGGTTCCATGATGATCTCAATGGGTTCGGCTTTGCCTGTGCGAATCAGGGCCGGTTCGTAAAGCTGTGCAATGCGCTCCCAGGTCTGCTGGTCCGTGATTCCAGTCAACGGAAGATTTTCCCGCCTTTGCAATTCGGTTACAGCAGCCATGGTCGTTGGGCCGTATATACCGTCAGGTACGACTGTGGGCAAAGATGGATCATCCTCGGCCAAAACACGCAGCATGGTTTGCAAGCTGCGCACCGGTTGACCAAGGAAGGAGTCAGCAGGTCTCATCGTACCACCTCCTGACGCACAGGGTCTTGATTGCCAACATAAAGGTCCCTCCCCGGGAATTGGGTCATCGTGGTTGTCTGCGCGTATGCGGTCTGTGCCGTGGACCTGTTCCGGTTGCGCTGCATCCCGGAGACGGCAACAGCAGGATTTTGTCCTGACGGGAAGCGTTCCTGAGCGCGCAGAGTGGTGTTTTCAATGCCGGAAAACTGGTCGTACAGAGTGTCCCAGGTGGTTTGCCCCACGGTACCGGTTTCCGGTAGCTGATAGCGCCGCTGAAACGCAAGCACAGCGGAGGTGGTGGCCGGGCCGTAGACTCCGTCTACAGTCACAGGCGGTATGGAAGCAATATATTCGGAAAGCACAGACAGCATATATTGAAGCTGCCGCACCTTATCCCCGGTGTTACCGGCCTGTAACGTGGTTGGGGGAGACCAGTTGATCGCATAAAACTGCTGTCCCTGACTTCGCAGCTCTGAAAGGCGTGTTACAGCGGTGTAAAGCCGGACAATTCGGTACCAGGTAGCAGGCCCTACGATCCCGTCCACAGTCAGGCCGAATATTTGCTGGAAGGCCCGCACCGCAGCTTCCGTGCGGGACCCAAACACGCCGTCTGCGGCAGGAATTTTCGGAATGGCCGGATAGCTTTGACTGATTCGGTTTAAAGACACCTGTAAAACCACCACGCTGGGACCGGTGCTGCCTGTGCGCAGCGGTGTACCCGGGTAGGATGGGGTGTTGCCACGAATGGGAGCGTTGGTGACGGTTTCCACATTACCGTAGTAGCTGCGCAGGATCTGATCTGAGCTGTATCCTTGCTGAGCAAGATTTTGGCTGCCCCATTGGCTTAATCCCTGACAGGTCACAGTGGTCCCATTGCAGAATTTCGCGGCCAATGGTTCCACAAAGCCCGGTCTTCGCAGATAATCGTTAAATAATTCATCCACCAGTCTGGATATATTCTCGAAATAGCTTCTGCCGGCAACAAAAGCCTGATCAAAGGCGGTGTCGTTGGTAATATCAAAATCATAACCTCTGCTGCGGTAAAACTCTGTATAAACCCTGTTGAGCGCATAGGATACGATGGCCAATATATTGGCTCTGAGCGCGCTTTCGTCCCAGGTCGGATATATTTCGCTGGAGGCAGTGTTTTTGACATAGTTTGCAAAGGGTACTGTTACATTTGCGGCGTTTTGGGACGGACTTCCCAAATGAACGGTGATCGTTTCCGGTATAAAAGGCGTTACGGTAGGCATATCGTTCCTCCCTTACAGGTTTTGCGCAGGAGTGTTGAAGAGCTCTACCTGGTTCCAGTATTCCGGAAGCTCGGATAGAGGAATCAGCTCCAGATTTTGGGTGGTGACCGTATTTGGGAAAACCTGCAGCCCCTTCACCTCGATTTCCTCGTAGTTCTCAAGCCTTGCGTACAGATCCACTGTCCGGAAGGGTTGGACTCCTGTGTTAGGCGTTTGGCCGGCGGATAGGTCCGGGACTGTGATGGATACAGGTTGTGGGAGCTGTCCGCTGCGATCGGTCAGGCGCAGTGCGATGGCAGAGCCCGTGGGCTCGGTAATGGCAACTGCTACATCCTTTAAGGGGATTTGTGCATTACTGGTATAGGCGTGTACCTGGATATAGCCAGTGGCAGACAATGAAATGCCCTCCTTTCTCCACTATTGTATGTAAAAAACATGAAAAGGTGCTATACACGGCGGCATATTCTTTGACATACAATAGTGGAGAAAGGAGCTGAATACCATGTGTGCAATAGGGGGAACGGTAGATCTTGCTTATGATCAACAGGTCCTGGATGCTATGCAGGAAACCATGAAGCACCGCGGACCAGACGGACAGGGAAGAATTTTCGGTGAGGGCTTTGCGCTGCTGCATACCCGTTTGGCCATAGTGGATCCGGAGGGCGGCGCACAGCCTATGGAGCTGTGCCGCGGCGAGGAGCGCTACAGTATTGTATATAACGGAGAGCTGTACAACACGCCGGAGCTTCGTGCGGAATTGACGGCACTGGGTCACCGTTTTTTGGGACATTCAGATACGGAGGTGGTCCTTCATGCATATGTGCAGTGGAAGGAAGAGTGCCTGACGCGATTTAACGGTATTTTCGGATTAGCAGTTTGGGAGAGTAAAAAAAGAAAGCTGTTTCTTGCCCGTGACAGAATTGGTGTCAAACCGCTTTTTTATAAGCTGCACAATGCGGGGATGATCTTTGCCTCCGAAATGAAAACCGTTTTGGCGTACCCAGGTGTACAGCCAATACTGGATGAAACCGGGGTGGCACAGCTGCTCCTGCTGGGTCCGGGTCGTGTGCCGGGAAGCGGTGTTTTGAAGGATATTATGGAATTGGAGCCCGGGTGCTGCGGTGTTTACGAAAACGGAAAATGGCATAGCTGGAGATATTGGTATTTGCGTGACGGAATTCACCGGGACAGCTTTGAACAGACTGCGGAAAAAGTTCGCTACTTGGTAACCGATTCGATTAAGCGGCAAATGGTTTCCGATGTGCCGCTGGGAACGTTTTTATCAGGGGGCTTGGATTCCAGTCTGATCAGCTCGGTGTGCGCCCGGCAATTACAGCAGCCACTGGATACCTTTTCTGTGGACTATGAGAACAATGAGCTGTATTTTGTCCCTGGGAAATTTCAGCCGGAGTCTGACGCCCGTTATATTGATCTTATGCAGCGATATCTGAAATCAAAGCATCACCGCACGGTTCTGACGCCCCAGCAGCTTTCCGACACTTTGGAAGCGGCTACGGTTGCACGGGATCTTCCAGGAATGGCGGATGTGGATTTTTCCCTTTTAGCCTTTTGCAAGGATGTGAGAAAAACCGTAAAAATGGCGCTTTCCGGGGAGTGTGCTGATGAGATCTTTGGTGGATACCCCTGGTATCGGGATCCTGAGGTTCGATCTGCGGATGGCTTTCCCTGGGCGCAGAATACGGATCTGAGAGCCTCGTTCCTGCTGCCGTCTCTTCGTGAAATACAAAAGCCTGAGGAATTTGTTATGGACCAATATAACCGCACTGTGGCACAAAGCGATATTTTGCCGGAGAATACGCCGCTGGAGCGAAGAATGAAAGAAATGGTCAATTTAAATATGAGATGGTTTATGCAAACGCTGCTGGACAGGAAAGACAGGATGAGCATGTACAACGGGCTGGAGGTCCGTGTGCCATTCTGCGACTACCGAATTGCGGAATATCTGTATACAGTACCCTGGGCGTTTAAAGATTATCAGGGCAGGGAAAAGGGCCTTTTGCGGTATGCTATGCGTGATTGGCTGCCGGATCCCGTACTGCACAGAAAGAAAAGTCCCTATCCCAAAACCTGGGCACCTGCCTATCAGCAGCTTATGGAACAAAGACTGTTAAAACTGCTGGAGCAAAAAAATGCACCGATTTTCTATTTTGTCGATCCACAGGCCATCAGGAAACTGCTGCAGGCCGAGTATACCTGGCCCTGGTATGGTCAATTGATGAAGGTGCCGCAGACAATGGCTTATATTTTGCAGATTGATTTTTGGCTGCGGCATAACGGTATTGCGTTTGCGTTTTAGGGTAAAACCAAAAAGTTGCATAAAAAGAAAATGAAATAACACTGAAAAGTGTTTATTTTAACGAAAATCCATTTATCGTGTTGAAAAAATTTATCAAGAGTGATACTATAATCCAAATACATTTGTGCGCAATACGAGGACTTTGTGTGCGTAATAGGAACAGGAGGAATGAAAAATGGCAAGAGTGTACAATTTTTCTGCAGGACCTGCGATCCTTCCGGAGGAGGTCTTGCGTGAAGCTGCTGAGGAGATGCTGGACTACCGTGGAAGTGGCATGTCTGTGATGGAAATGAGCCACCGCAGCAGCACATATCAGACGATTATCGACGAGGCACAGCAGGATCTGCGCGATTTGATGGGAATTCCTGACAATTACAAGGTCTTGTTTATGCAGGGCGGTGCTTCTCAGCAATTCGCTATGGTGCCAATGAACCTGATGCGTAACCGTGTGGCGGATTATATCATCACCGGTGTTTGGGCTAAGAAGGCCTGCGAGGAGGCGAAAAAATACGGCACAACCAATGTGATCGCGTCCTCCGCAGACCAAACCTTTTCCTATATCCCGGATTGCTCGGATCTGCCTGTCAGTGACAACGCTGATTATGTGTATATTTGCGAGAATAACACTATTTATGGCACGAAATTTAAAAAGCTTCCCAATACAAAGGGGAAGCCCTTGGTTTCGGACGTTTCGTCCTGCTTCCTGTCTGAACCGGTCAATGTAGCGGACTATGGCATTTTGTATGGCGGTGTACAGAAGAATATCGGACCGGCAGGTGTGGTGATCGCAGTGATCCGTGAGGACCTGATCCGGGAGGATGTACTGCCCGGCACCCCCACGATGCTGACCTATAAGACCCATGCGGACAACGGCTCTATGTATAACACGCCTCCGGCTTACGGCATTTATATCTGCGGAAAGGTATTTAAGTGGCTGAAAAATCAGGGTGGCCTTGAGGCCATCAAGCGTCACAATGAAGCCAAGGCAAAGCTTTTGTATGACTTCTTGGACAACAGCCGGCTGTTTAAGGGCACAGTCCGGAAGGAAGACCGTTCCTTGATGAATGTTCCCTTTGTGATCGGTGATCAGCAGATGGAAGCCAAATTCATTAAGGAGTCCACAAGCGCAGGACTGACCAATTTGAAGGGCCACCGCAGCGTAGGCGGTATGCGTGCCAGCATCTATAATGCCATGCCTTTGGCTGGTGTCCAGGCATTGGTTGACTTTATGGAAGAGTTTGAGAAAAACAACGGATAGGGGAGAAAGACAATGTTTGAGGTCCAGTATTTAAATTCCATCTCCTCCAAGGGTAAGGAGCTTTGGACGGATCAGTATAAAACCGCGGACTGCATTGAAAATGCGGATGCATTGCTGGTGCGCAGCGCGGCTATGCACGAAATGGAGTTTTCCGATAAACTGCTGGCAGTTTCCAGAGCCGGTGCCGGCGTGAATAATATTCCGCTGGATAAGTGCGCCCAGCAGGGCATTGTGGTTTTCAATACCCCCGGTGCCAATGCAAACGGCGTGGTGGAGCTTGCGCTGTGCGGTATGCTGCTAGGCAGCCGGGATATCGTAGGCGGTATCCAGTGGGTGAGAAGCATCCAGGATGATCCGGATGTGGCGAAAAAAGTGGAAAAGGGCAAGTCTCAGTTTGCCGGTCATGAGATTGCCGGCAAAAAACTGGGTGTGATCGGTCTTGGTGCCATCGGTGGTCCTTTGGCCAACAACGCCATCAAGCTTGGCATGGAGGTCTACGGCTGCGATCCGTATATTTCCATTGACGCAGCCTGGCATTTGGATAGCCGCATCGTCCCGGTGAAGACCCGGGAGGAGATCTACGAAAACTGTGACATCATCTCGGTGCATACGCCCCTTTTGGATAGCACCCGTGGTATGATCAATGCAGAGGCCTTCTCCAAAATGAAGGACGGCGTGATCCTGCTGAACTTTGCCCGGGATGCGCTGGTGGATGATGATGCGCTGGAGCAGGCGCTCAGCAGCGGACGTGTCAGCCGGTATGTGACCGATTTCCCCAATGCCAGAACAGCCTCGATGAAGGGCGTGGTTGCTATTCCGCACCTGGGCGCATCCACCCAGGAGGCTGAGGATAATTGTGCGAAAATGGCAGTTCGCCAGGTGATGAATTATCTGGAGAACGGTAATATTGTAAACTCTGTCAACTTCCCCAACTGTGATATGGGTAAATGCACAAAGGCGGCGCGGCTGCTGATTTTGCATAAAAACATCCCCAACAGTCTGGGCCGGTTCACATCTGCGGTAGCCCGTGAGAATATGAATATTTCCGATATGCTCAACCGCAGCCGTGGAGAATATGCCTGCACTATGCTGGACCTGGATTCTCCGGTACCTCAGTCGGTGGTGGACGAAATTATGGCTGCCGAGGGTGTGCTTCGTGTAAGAGTGATTGTATAAAAACAGCAAAAAATTCGGCGTTTTGCCCATGTGCATTTTTTAAAAAATATGATATAATTAATTTAATTATGGTATGATAATTTACTAAAGAGGAAGGGAGTGGGTGAATTGTACCAGGTGGGAGAAAAGGTCGTGTACGGCATACACGGTGTTTGTGTGATCGTCGATTTGGAAATCAAGACCTTAGACCGGCAGAAGGTGCAGTATTATGTGCTGGAACCTGTCGATCAGCCCGGTGCCAGGTACTATATTCCCACACAAAAACCGGCAGCGGTGGCAAAGCTTAGCCCGGTGCTTTCCAGAGAAGCGCTCAATAACATGCTCGCCAATCGGACTATTCCGGAAGGGACCTGGATCAGCGACGAGAATCAGCGCAAGCAAAAATATCGGGAGCTGATCAGCAGCACAGACCGTGCAGCTATTTTGGCAATGGTCCGGGCACTTCATATTCACAAGGATCAGCAGGCAGCTTTGGGCAAAAAATTCCACCTGTGCGATGAAGGCTTTCTTCGTGATGCAGAAAAACTGCTGTGTTCCGAGTTTTCCATGGTTTTGGGAATTTCACCTCAGGAGATTGCCGATTACATCAAAGGCGCATCCGGCCGATGATCTTTAGCTTGCCGGATCAATGTTGTTTCATAAATACAAAACAAATACCCTATGCCGCATAGAAAACGGCATAGGGTATTCTTTATGGTTTTATTTTGTGACAGGCTTTTTGCTTTGCAGACAGTGGATCAGCAAGAACAGCAAATAAGCACCAAGGCAGACAACGGGAATATAGATTAGCGTGTTGATCGGCCAGCCAAACCATTCCGAAAACTGCTTAAAGACGATGATAGGCGAATTTCCCGGGCCAACAAAAAACATATTCATATGACTGTCAAATACGTTTTGGACGACGGCGTTCAGGGTAAATGCAATGGCGCACAGACTGACAAAGGTCCAGGTTGCACCCCAGTAGTCCTGAATGCTGGCGCCGCCACGCCGGGAAAAGCACAGAAACAGACCGATAAATACCAACAGCATATGCCAAATCAGGGCGTGCAGGGTCAAAAACCAGTATCCGTGGAGAAGGCCGGAAGGCTCTGTAAAGGCAATGGCGCCGCCTAAAAGATTGTAAAGCACCATAAAGCTGTACATGCCCCGTTGAAGCTTTCCCGGTTTCAGCCAGGGTGCGATCAGACACATATACATGGGGATACTGCAAAGCTGAAAGGGAAAATCACCCCAGGAGTAGGTGTTGTCCATAATGGCAAAGTAATAGAAGAGCTGTTTGTATGCCTCTGAAAGGCTTAGGATCAAGCCTACGGAAAACAGGATCAACCGGGCAGTTTTATCACTGCAATCTCTTATTTTCCAGGCAATCCATGCACACAGCGCAAAGCCGATCAGGGTGAACAGAATGTGAAAAGCGCCGTAGGCAGGCGGTTGAGCCATAGGCCAGGCAGTAGACTCCACAAAACGGTCAAGTGCATCGAACATATCAAAAACCTTCTTTACTGTGGAATAATGCTGTTTGGCATTATACCACGAACAAAAGGGAAAAACAACGAATTATGAATTTTTTGTGAATAATGACCATAACTAATTGATCTCGTGTATACGCGGTCTGCGATCAATGGGATACTGGATCAGGGCACTGCCGTCCAAATCCTCACGGTGTAAATACACGGCGTTGATCTGACTGTTTTCATAGGTGGTGTAGTAGTAAATGCCTTTGTTGGTGTTGCAGCAACTGGAATAGACGGTTTTTTCATAACGCTCACCGACTTTTACACAGCCTTCTTGCTGGCATACGCTGCCTAAAATGTGAAAAAACTGATTGACTGATAGGGACTCATCCTTAGGCTTGACGCTGTGCAGCTTTGTAAAGGCTGCCCGGATAAATCTGGAGCCGGAGGACAGATCTCCCGGAAGTCCTATAGCGCCCATCCCCCTGCTGTATGGGGACAGGGGAATGGCTGGCGCAAACCGGTTTTCCGGTGGCTCGTCAGAAATACCCAGATGATCTATGATCCGATGCAGATGATATTCAAAAGGTGGGCTGTTGGTCAGTACGCCGAAGGGGTCGTCGGTGATCTGCAGCCCGGTTTTAAGCGGTTCTATGGCAAAGCTTTGGGTCTTGTCTGCAATCATCCAATGCAGTGGTGTCAGGGAAAATGCGGCAGAGAAGGGGATCGCTCCGATTTTTGTGTTTTTCAAAAGCTCCACAGCTTCTTCGGCTGTTTCACACTGCCGTAGCACCCATGGGATAAGCTCAAAGGGGGCAACAGCATCTTCGGTGTTGTCATCGTAGTGGGCATTTCCCGGGAAATTCAGCCCTGCCATGGCAAGCCCTTTTTCGTTGACTGCATCATAGTATAGCGGATAGTTCTCACTTACCGTTGCCATACCGATCAATGCGTAATGTCGGTCAGCGCTGTCTGCCTTGCGGAAGTGAAAGGGAAAACCTCTTGGGGTAATGGTTACAGCCTCTTGATAACTGAATTCCAAATCCAGGTTTCTGCCGAAATAATGATCCTGTGTTAAAAAGCTGATAGCGGTACACATAACTGATCCTCCTTTGAAGATAGTATATACCGATAAATTTGTAATACAAAATAATAAAAATTAGTACTTTTTACCTGGGGCACTATGTGATATAATATAAAATGGAAAGAGGTGTTTATTTATGCTTACCTATGATCATGTTATACAAAGTGAAGCAATTAAGACTTATATTATACGGGCCGACGAGTCCCTGGGGGCACTGGGCTATACAGAGCACAGCTTTTCCCATGTGCTGCATGTGGCACGGACTGCCGGTTATATTCTCAGAACGCTGGGCTTTGAGGAGCGAACAGTGGAGCTGGCTAAGATCGCGGGATATCTTCACGATATCGGAAATCTGGTGAACCGGAAGGATCATTCTCAGTCCGGTGCAGTGATGGCCTGGAGTATTTTGCACGATATGGGCTGTGATCCAGGAGAACTTGCCACCATCGTGACAGCTATCGGAAACCATGATGAAGGCACCGGTGTGCCTGTCAATGCGGTAGCCGCAGCATTGATTCTTGCGGACAAAGCCGACGTGCGTCGCAGCCGTGTGCGCAACAAGGATATCTCCACCTTTGATATTCACGACCGTGTGAATTATTCGGTGATCGAGTCTGCCATGACCGTCAGCGAGGACAAGTCTGTGGTCAGACTGAAGCTGAAGATCGACAATCAGTTCGGCTCTGTGATGGACTATTTTGAGATTTTTATGGGACGTATGCTGCTTTGCCGCAAGGCGGCGGAAAAGCTGGGAATGGCTTTTAAATTGGACATCAACGATCAGCAGCTTATTTGAGGGGGCTTATGGAAAAGTATATTTATTGTAAAGAGGCCCTGCCCAAGCCTATTTTAGATGGCCATCAGGACTGGATTGATCTGTATTACAGAACCTGGGAGCTTGCATTTCAAAATGTGGAGTATATTGATCAGCAGGGCTGGAAGCCCCAGATGACCTGTATGCCCGGGGTCAATACCATTTGGCAGTGGGATAGCTGTTTGATGACCTTTATCACTAACTATGCTAACGGAACTATCACAGCTTTGAATAACCTGGATAATTTGTACCATCTGCGCCGGAAATCTGACGGCTATATGAGCATGGCTTACCGTATTTCTACGGAGCAGCCGGCCTGGCCCGGGCGGATCAATCCGCCCTTGATGGCCTGGGCGGAGTGGGATGCCTATCAGGTTTCCGGGGACAGGGATCGGTTAAAGTCTGTACTGCCTGCACTGGAAGGAAACTATCAGTTTATCGAAAATAACCGGCGTGGAGTGACCGGCCTTTATTGGTTTGAGGACCCCGGCTCCAGCGGCATGGATAATGCACCCCGTGGTCCCTACGCCTGGCCGGCTTTGGACGGCGCAGGCATCTGCTATGTGGACCTTGCCTGTCAGCAGGCCCTGTCGGCAAAATGCCTGAGCAAGATCTGTGAAGTACTGGGCGAGCCTTCCAAAGCGGAATTCTATCTTTCAGAGCAGGGCAGGATCAACGCGCTGATCAATCAGTACCATTGGAGCGAGCAGGCTGGTTTCTATTTCGATTTCTTTGGACGCACAGATCCTGCCACCAAGGTAAAGTACATTAACAGCAAGACCGCAGCAGCCTTTTGGACCGTGCTTTGCGGTGCGGCACAGGGACATCGATTGGAACGGATGCTGGAGCACCTTTTAAATCCCAATGAGTTTTATACAAAGGTTCCCTTTGCTACCTTGTCCAAGGACGATCCAAACTATGATCCCACCGGTGGTTATTGGTTGGGAGGTGTATGGGCACCTACCAATTTTGCACTGATTCGCGGTCTTGTGGAAAATGGACGGACAGACATTGCGAAAAAAGCTGCAGTCGACTACCTGGATGCTGTCTGCAGGGTATTCCATACCCCGGAGTACACCACCATATGGGAGTGCTACAGTCCGGAGGCGTATTTGCCTGCTACGGCAGAGGCAGGGGAGTGGGTCCGCCCTGATTTTGTTGGTTGGAGCGGTTTGGCCCCTGTGACGATGCTGATTGAAAATATCATTGGTCTGCGTTTCGATGCCCGGCACAATACCGTGCACTTCCGTTTGCCCTCCGAGGGAACAGTGGGCCTGGAGAACATGAAATTTAACGGTCGCACCCTCAGCGTTGTCTTTGGCCGACGGGAAGCGCATCACATCCGGGTTAAAACAACTGAGTCTGTTACGCTGAAAGTATATGAAGAAATTTCGATGCAGGTACATAATTTTGAGGTGGCTGCCGGTGAACATTTACTCCGAGTATGATAACGGTATGTAGAAAATAGTTCTTGATTTACATTGTGCAATTGTGCTACAATAAGATAGATTTATTGTGCCTTAGTTTAGCAAAATGTGAAAAAAGGTGGAAGCGGAAGTCAATTGGACTTCAATAGGAGGTACAGATGAAAAAACGAGTGCGAAGACTTTGCACAGCGTTGTTGCTGCTGACATTGGGCGTAGGTCTTTTGTCAGGCTGCGGCAAGGAGGAAGAGGTGGTTACAACGGATCTTTTAAGAGTTGGTATCCTGAGTGATATCCATGTGGGTTTTCACGACAGTGCCCAGCAGTCGGACCGATTTGAAAAGGCCCTGATGTTCTTTAAAAACAAGGGTGTGGATGCGGTTTTGATCGCCGGTGACCTGCAGGAGCACAGCAGTGCCACCAAAGCAATCCCTTGGATCGAGGAGGTTGCAGACATTTGGTTCCGGGTATTTCCGGACAGCAAGAATGATCTGACCGGTGAACGGGTAGAACCGCTGATGATCTACGGTAACCACGATATCGGTCTTGTGGAGGCCGAGTATTGGCCTGAGTCTCTTGGCGAATACCAGGATGCATGGCTGAAGGAAGTAAAGGGCTACCAGTTTGTGGGTGTGAACTACACAAAAGAGGGCACAGAGCTGGCTGCCAATTTGGTGGGCAAGGCAGAGGCCCTGAGTGAGGACAAGCCCTTTTTCTTCTGTCAGCATCAGCCGGTGGTTGATACTGTTCTGGGCGAAAGCGAAGGTCTTTTGGGAACCGGCGTGCCGATGTACGATGTGTTGCGCAGCTTTGAAAACTGTGTGGTGTTTACCGGACATACCCATATTCCCATTACGGACGAACGTTCCATTTGGCAGACCGACAGCAAAAAGGGTGCAAGATTTACAGCTATCAACTGCGCAACGATCAACTACGGCTGGCTGAAATCCTACACGGATATGGACATTAATGGCTGCGCGGACGATACTCAGCAGGGTATGTACATGACGGTGGACGGTCCCAATGTTCATATTGAACGCTACAGCTTCTTTGATATGGAACTAATCTACGATGCAGAAACGACCTCCATCGATATGAGCCAGGCGGAGCAGATTGGTGCGCCCTGGGTGTTTGACGCTACTGAGAAAAAGCACCGTCCTTATGACTATGATACCCGTCAGCTCAAAGCCGGGCAGCCTGCTTTCCCGGAAGGTGCCCAGTTGGACGTCAGCAGTGTTGGCCAAACGATCGTCAACATTTTTGTGCCGGCGGCTTTGGTGGATTCCCCCGAGGGTTACAGTGACCTGATCCAGTCTTATTATGCTGAGGCTGTGGATCTTAGCACCGGTGAGGTGGTTGCCACAGCGGAGGTTGCTACGGAGCACCATGTGGATATCGATGAGCGTCGCCTGCAAAAAGAGGTATTTATGGGCCTGGAAGGCTTGGAGCCCGGTGTGACCTACGAACTGCGAGTTTACGCCCGGGAGTGCTATCAAAAGACCAGTGATCCTTTGATCGCACAGATCACGACTTTGGAAAAAACAGACTGATATGATTATGTGCTTACCCCCGAAAGGGTTAATAATTACTGAATTAAAGGTGGTACAGTAAAATGAGCAAGAAACTGATCAGCATGCTTTTGGCTCTGGTTATGGTACTGTCCCTGGCTGCGCCGGTCATCCCGGCTGCTGCAGAGGAGACGGAAGCTGTTTCCGAGACCGTGAGCGAAAGCACAAGCGACCTGCGTATGGGTGTCCTTAGTGATATCCATATAAGCTACGACTATGTAGATGAGGTTTACGGCAACGTTACAGGACACTTCAACGGTGTACAGCCCAGCCGTTTTGAAAAGGCATTGCGCTTTTTCAAGGCACAGGGTGTAGATGCCGTTGTGGTGGCCGGTGACCTGCAGGAAGCCTCCGGCACCGATGCAGCAAACCTGGATAAGCAGAAGGACTGGCTGCAGACGGTGGTGGACATTTGGTTCAAGGTGTTCCCTGAAAAGCAGGGAGAAGAGGGCTATGTAGAACCGATTTTCATCTACGGCAACCATGACTCTGCCCTGGTCAGCAATCAGTACTGGCCTGAGGAGTTGGGCAGCTATGAGGATGTCTTCGTCA
Organism: Oscillospiraceae bacterium; assembly: GCA_017435615.1. Classification (GTDB taxonomy): domain Bacteria; phylum Bacillota; class Clostridia; order Oscillospirales; family Oscillospiraceae; genus Faecousia. The sequence goes on from JAFSET010000052.1 coordinate 26,761, forward strand.
AGGAAGTAAACGGATATTCCTTTGTTTGCGCCCACAACGCTAAGGAAAACCTGGCGACACCCTTGCTGGAGAAGGTTGCCCCCCAAAATGCGGATAAGCCCATTTTCTATATTCAGCACTGTCCCGTTGCATACACCGTCCCCGGTGATTACGGCTACGGCTCGGGCTACGGCCAGGTAGGCTGGAATAATGTGGCACCCTACCACAACGCCGTGGTATTCAACGGCCACACCCATGCTCCGCTGACAGACGAGCGCTGTATTTGGCAGGGTGACGAGGGTAATGAAGGCCAGTTTACGGTCATCAACACCGCAACCATCAACTATACCGGCCTGAGCAATGACGGAATGAGCGTCAACAGCTATGCAGGCAACGCCCAGCAGACCGAGCACGGTATGCTGGTGGATGTTTACGGCTCTGAGCTGAATATCGAGCGCTACAGCTTCAACGATATGACCATCGATACGGACAGCGGCGCAGTATCCGGCGAGCCTGTAAAGATCGGCGAGACCTGGTCCTTTGATGCCTGTGACGCCACAGACCGTCCCTATGCCTACGATTCCCGCCATGCCAATGCCAACGCCCCTGTATTTCCTGAGGGCGCTCAGATCACGGTAGAGTCCATCATAGATACCGCTGTAACCGTGAGCCTTCCTGCTGCCAGCCTGACAGCGCCTGCCGGCTTCAGTGACATGATCGAAGGCTATGTAGTGGAAGCCTGTGACCCCACCAGTGGAAAGGTGGAGGCCGTGGGCCGCGTTGCAACCTCCTATCATGTGGATGATAAGGCGGATGTATACGAAGCTACATATACTGTCAAGGTCTCCGGACTGAAGGCAGGCACCAACTATATCCTGAAAGCCTATGCCCAGGAGTTCTTTGACAAGCGCTCCCAGGCCCTGGAGCTGGCGGTTACCACTACCGGTGAGCTTGCTTCCTACCGTGTAGGCGACCTGGATAAAAATGGCACTGTGGATGCAGAAGATCTTGCCTACCTGAATGAGGTGCTGAGTGATACAGGCAACGATCTTTATAATGGGGATGCGGATATTGACGGCAACGGTATTTTGGAGTACCGGGATGTTACCGAGCTGCAGGCGATTTTGGACGGCAGCCGTGTAGCCTATCCGGAGTCTGATGACCTGATGGACCTGGTTAGCGCAGTTAAGCTGACCGGCGTGTCTACCAGCACCAACTATCAGCCTGTAGACTACGGCACGAAGATCCAAAACAGCGTTGTACGGGGCAACTCCAACCAGGCTGTGAAGACCTGGACAACCAACTATGCCTATTATCCCATTACAACGATGTATTTCTCTGAGCCGGTGGACCTTTCCGGTTATACCCACCTGAGCTTTGATACGCTGTTTGAAAACGAGTACAATCTGTCTGACTCCTACCGCAAGCGCTGGCTGAGCCTGAGCTTTATCTCCGGCGAGCAGGAGCAGGTGGCCTCCTACGGCTCTATGAACTTCGACAGCGCAGGAGACGGCTGGACAACCACGACGGTTGCACTGGTCAATTTGAAGAATATTGATCTTTCTGCTGTGACCGGTATTCGGTTCAGTCATAACTTTGACTATTACGAAGGCCGTTTTGACGGCGTAACCGAGCATGCCATTTATTGGGACAACTTCTACGGCTCCACCGCAGAGGGCGCCGATACCGACCTGCTTTACACCGCAACCATCGATGGCGGTGAGGCAATCTACGGTGCCGGCTATACGAAGAACTCCAACCACGCAGTGCTGTCCACCGGCGGTACCGTGGATGTGACACTGGAGAAGTCCCTGGTGCTGTCTGACTACGCAGGCTTTAACGTGTATATGCGTACACCGGTCAGCACCACGGTAAGTGTGCAGCCTTACGATGCCGAGGGCAATCTGCTCGGCACGGCCGCAAGCATTGAAAGCACCTATATTTATCAGAACAAGACCATCTCCACAGCAGATTTTGCAGTGGAGGAGGGGACTGTTGCCGCAGGCCTGCGCTTCACCTATAGCTGCGAGAGCTTGCTGCTGGATACTATGTCTGTCCGTGCATCCAAGGATACCGACCTGATCGGTACCGCTGACGGTGTTGCCGCCATCGGTGAGGGCGTTTCTGCCAATATCGTGCTGGACGGCACCAACGGTTCCAATAACGCCCTGTATGTAGCTGCTGAAAATCAGGTCAGCGGCGGCGTAGAGCTGAGCTTTGCAGAAGCACTGGATCTGTCCCAGGCACCGTATCTTCGTTTGGACCTGAAGATGGAAAACACCGACACCGGCTTTGCTGTCAGCCTGTACGATGCTGAGGACACTGCTGTTTGGACCAGCGGTGACATGACTGCCGCTTCCTCTGAGGGTAATTACGCCACCTATGAGCTGGATATGAGCACCGCAGATCTGTCTGAGGTCGCCAAGATTGCAGTCAGCTTTGATTTGGCAGCCGACGGTGAAGTGTGGATCGACAATTTGAAGGCCTGTGATCCCATGGGTGACTTCTTCAGTGCATCCACCAGCCTGATCGGACCTTCTGCGGTTCAGGATGGATTTATCTGCGAGATCAGTGACTTTGACGGTCATGACAACGTTCTGCACTGGTATTCCGACCCGGCTGCCAATGCAGGTACTAACTCCGCATGGCCCGGTGAGACTGTCATTTACACATGGAAGGATGTCAATGTGTTGAACCATACCGGCTATACCGGTTCCTATGACTATCTGGAGTTTGACATTAAGACCAGCGGTATGTACATTGCAATGTATCTGACTGTAAAGGATGCATCCGGCGCAACCTTAGGCACCACCGGTGAATACCGTATTTCCTATGATCAGGAATGGTCCACCTTCCGTGTGGATGCTGCTACCCTGAAGATGTCCGCCGAGGACTTTAACAAGATCGCTCAGGTTACCATCGGCTGGAACTGGCAGCATCAGCATATCAACGGAACAGTAGCCCGTTATGTTGCGGATGTGTATATCGATAATATGGGTCTTCGCAGTATTCCTGCTGAGAGCAAGGATATGTTGGACAGCCTGACACTGGTGCAAAACAGTGACTGGTGGACCGGCGCCAACGGTAAGTTTACCGGCGGCGGCTGGAAATTCCAGTCTGAGGTGACCGCAGACAGCGATGACGCACTGATGTTCTACCGCAGTGCCACCTCTCAGGGCATTTCCTATGGCTCCAAGACCCTGTATATGTACTTCAATGAGCCTATCGCACTGGAAAGCGGATGGTCCGTAAAACTGGATGCCATTAAGCACAATTACAACGCTTCCGGCGCCAAGGTGCAGATCATCGGCTCTGACAACGCAAAATACGATCTGTTCAGTTTTACCCATGCAGAGGCTGGTGTTCACAGCTACAGCACCTTGGTGGATGCGATTTCCGGCTTTGATCCTGAAACCACCACAGTAAAGGGCTTGTACTTCACCTATCCCATGAACCCGGATTCTACCATGGATAAGGCCGCCAACGGCTACCTGGTACTGGACAATCTGAGTGTCTTCATTCCTGAGCCGATGGACGAGGATGACTTCCTGTATACGGCAACCTGCCCTGTTGGTGAAAACCAGACAGCGGTAACCAATCATTCTCTGAGTGCCTGGAAGATCACACCTACAGCAACCGGCTGGAGCTATCCTCAGTTCACGATGGCAGCACCGGTGGATATTTCCAATCACACATTGACCTTTGACTTTATGGCCACCAATATGACCAACTTCCGGATGTTGCTTGCCAATATCAATGGCGATTGGGCGGCAGAAACCCTTGCGACATATTATGATTGTGACAAGTGGTACACGGTAAGCTTTGATCTTTCTGAAAACGGTGCCGGAATTACCTCCATGGAGAGGTTCAGCTTGGGTATCTGTTTTGGTTCGGACACTGACGACTACGCTCTGTACATTGACAATGTGTCCCTGACAGAAAACGTTGAGGAACCGGAGCCCACAGAGCCTGAAACAACAGAGCCCGAGGTTACGGAGCCTGAAACCACTGTTGATACAGCGTCTCCCAATGCTGAGGACCCGGGCGATATGCTGGGTGCTACCGACACGATCTCCTACAATAAGGCGTATTGGGATAACTATGACGGCACGGATACAGGCCTGACGGCGGTAGTGGATACGGAAACTGTCTATGGCAGCGCATCGACGAGATCCTGGAGCTTCAAGGCCACCGCTGCTGCCAACAATGCAGAGACCGTCGCACAGTTTGCTATGAAGCATCCTTATGATCTGACCGGCAAGGTTCTGGTGTTCGATGTGAAGTTTGACAGCACGGATGCTACCCAAACCCTGGCCCTGAAGACCCGGCTCCATGAGGCGGATACCTGGCATGATGTAAGCACCAATATCTCTTCGACGGTGAAGGCCGGTTACTGGCAGACCGTTGCGCTGGACTTCTCCGGCAGCATTGTTAACGGTAAGGACCTGACACAGGTGCAGGAGATCACCTTTACCATGAACTTTGCGTCCAATACAGGCACGGAGCGTGCGGTGTATATCGACAATGTCCGGCTGGCAGATGTGGAGACCATTGAGGATGATCTGATCCATTGCAAAGTGGACGGAGGCTCCACCGGAAATCTGTACTGGGTGACGGATGAATACACCTACGGTGACAGCTCCCTGTCCATCCGTGTGGAGAACAAGACCTCCGGTGATAATGATATTTATTACAATACCCAGTCCCAGTTCGGCAATGATAATCTGCCCAACTTCAAAAATAAGATATTTTCTGCCTATTTCTATTTCGGTGAGCAGACACCTTATGCAACCTTGCAATTGGTGGATAAGAACTGGAGTGGCGTTAATGCAAGCCCGTTCCGCTTTGAGGCTATAGGTGACGGCTGGTATTTAGGCCAGGTGAATACAACACAGATCACAACCCATGCGGCAACCACCGATTTGAGTCAGTGTATCCGCTTCTCCATCAACATTGCGCCCGGTGCGGTTGTATATGTGGATGATTTGAAAGTATTGCCTGGTGAAACGGTTGATGCTGACTGGACCAATATGTGCTTGGACAGTGGTGCTACCAAGGGCGAATGGGGTCCGAATACCGAGTATACCTACAGCGAAGGCAGTTTGGTTTCCTTGCGTTATCAGCCTACCGGCGGTTCTTACATTTCCTTCCACACGCAAAATGAAGTAAATCGCAATGGTGGTGCGTGGGACGTATATCCTGATTTCTCTGAGGGAATTATCTCTGCATATATCTACTTTGGTGACCAGACACCGTCTGTAAAGCTGCAGTTGACGGATACTGCGTGGAAAAACTCTACGTCCACTGCAATGAATCTGGAGCCTGTGGGTGATGGTTGGTACCACGCCACGATTGATGTGTCTTCAATTACTGTCCCGGATGGGTTTAATCCGCAGCAGATCATTCGTATCTATTTGACCTTTACAGCCGGTCAGACTGTCTATATCGATGATATGCACCTTCAGCCCGTTCCAAACAATATGGAGGACCATCTGGCCAACTCTCCCGGCGTCTGCAGACCTGCCTCCGGTATTGAAAGCGGTTATGTGATCGAAATTTTGGACAGCTATGACGGCTATTCCAATGTATTCCATGTTAATTCTGATCCCAATAACGGTGGCGGCACTACCACCAATTGGCCGGCTCAGCCCAGCTATTATGTGGCGGCCAGCGGTTCTGGGTATGATGCTGCGGACTACGATTATTACGAGTTCAGCTTCAAGGGAACAGGCCACTATTCCGATATCAGTGTTTCCTTCCTGGATGCCGGCGGTGCGACTCTTGGCTCTGTCAGCGGTTTCCGTCTGAGTCATAAGGAAGCAGACTGGATGACCTTCCGTATCGATGTTGCTTCTGCCGGATTGACCGCTGACGAGATCAAGCTGGTCAGAAGAGTATCCTTCGGCTTCAACTGGCAGTATCAGAATGTGGGTGGAACGGCATTGCTGGAGGCAGATCTCTACTTTGCAAACTGTGGCTTCCGCGCCAATAACGAGGAAAGCGCAGATCTGCTGGATCAGATCCACTCCATCAAGAATTCCGATTACTGGTACGGCGGATATAACAACTATCCCGGTGCCGGCTGGTACTTTGATGACGAAGGTGCCTTTACCTTCTACCGCAGTCCGGAAACCACCGGTATGGGCTATAACCCTAGAAATATGTATGTCTACTTCAAGACACCTGTGACTGTCGAAAACGGTCAGCGACTGTCTTTGGATGTAGTTAATACCAATTTCCCCCAAAAGTCCAAGATCGAAGTGATCGGTTCTGACGGCAAGTATTATGTGTTCGGCACCATTGCAGAGGCAGGAAGCTACAATGTGACGGTGATTGCCAACAGCATGGCCACCTCCGACGGCGTAGCCTTCGATCCGGATACGGTTACCATTAAGGGCCTGAAATTCCACAATAATTTCAATGCTGATTCCACTGTGGATTCTACCGTAGGCGGCACTCTGGCATACAATAATTTTGTGATTCTGCCAGCGTTGCCCAATGCACTGGATGATGCCATTGCAAATTATACCTCTTTGACAAAGCCTTCTGCTGTGGAAGACGGATTTGTCTGCGAGGTACTTGCTGAAACCGACGATGGCCACACCGATGTTATTCACTGGTATGCCGACCCCAACAATGGGGCCGGTACCACCAGCAACTGGCCCGGTACCACCAAGCTGTATGTGGAAGCACCTCCTGAGTATGTGGATACCGCAGCGTACGACTATCTGGAGTTTGGCTACAAGCATTATGGCGTGAAGTATTGGTTTAGCATCGCTGTGTACGATACTGACGGTAATAAGATCGGCAACAACGGCACGACCCATTCCGGCGCTTCGGAGTGGCGCACCAGCGGTGAAAGCGGCTGGGCAACCCACCGTATTGATCTGGATACCATGGGCTTGACAGCGGAGGAACTAAAGACCGTTGGATGTTTCGAGATTTCTGTAAGCTGGGAGTACAATAATGCCAGCGGCACAACCCTCAAGGTAGGCGAAATGTGGATCGATGATCTTCGTTTTGGCTGTGTTGATGAGGAAAGCACGGACCTGATGGACCATGTTGTGGAAACCGATCTTTACAAGGATAACGGTGCAACAGTTGGATTTGTTGGAAGTGACTGGTACTGGAATGAGGACGGTGCCTTTACCATTACCAGAAGCCCGTCTTCTGACGGCTGGAGAGCCATCCGGTTGTATTTTGATGAGGCAATTACTGTGGACAGCGACTGGACAGTTTCCTGTGATTTCGATATCGCCAACTTCCACCACGGTGGATCCATTGGCTTGATCGGATCTGACGGCAATGTGTACACATCAATTGCGCCTAACAGCGGCGGACAAAAGACAGTTTCCAAGGCAGTAACAGCTTTTGTGAACGGCTCTACAGCCTTTGATCCTGCAACAGTTCAAATTGTAGGCATTAAGATTTCCTATAGCTTGGGTACATCCACCACTGTAACCGATACCACTGCCGGTGGCTACATGAGCATGGATAACCTGATCTTAACGGATTCTACTCCCTAAGCATCATCAATACCGACCCATGAAAGGGGGCTGTTGCTGAAAAATGCAACAGCCCCCTGCGTAATACGGAAGAACCTTTTTATATTCGACAACATATGCTGTTTTATGGAGATTATACGATATCTTAAAAATGAAATGGAAGATGTTGTATAATCTACCAAATTGACAAATCTTGTTTTATAGATATAATAATATTTATAAAAACAGTGCTAATCGGCCTGTTGTAAAAAAGGAGAAATGCGTTATGAGCAAAATCTGTGTAGTCGGAGCAGGCAGTGTTGGCGCAACGGTTGCCAACGATCTGATGATTCAGGGCGTTGCTTCTGAGATCGTTCTTGTAGATATCAACAAGAAAAAGGCATTCGGTGAGGCTTTGGACGTTTATCAGGGTGCACCCTTCCATTCGCCTGCAATCGTTCGTGCCGGTGAGTATGAAGACGCCGCAAATGCTGACATCGTCGTCATTACCTGCGGTGTTGCCCGGAAGCCGGGAATGAGCCGATTGGATCTTGCTCAGATCAATGTAAATATCTTAAAAGATGTAGCGGCCAATGTGGTGAAGCATGCTCCCGATGCGGTTTATGTGATCGTGTCCAATCCTGTGGATGTGCTGACCTATGTGTTTACCAAGATTTCCGGTGTGCCCGAACATCGGGTAATTGGCTCCGGTACGATTTTGGATACCAGCCGCCTTCAGTCCGAACTGGCAAAGCGTTTCTGGATCAGCCCCAAGAATGTCCATGCCCATGTGTACGGCGAACACGGTGACAGCTCTTTTGTGCCTTGGTCCCTGGTCCACATTGCCAACAACCATATCGACGTCTACAAGGATAACTCTCCTGACCGGGATCGGATCGATTGGAACAAGGATTACGACGAGGTGGAAACCTTTGTTAAGAAGTCCGGTGGTGTGATCATCGAGAATAAGGGCGCAACCTTCTACGCAGTTGCCATGTCTGTGTGTCATATCTGTAAGTGCATCTATGCCGATGCAGGCACAGCACTCACTGTTTCCACTATGATGCACGGCGAATATGGCGTGGAGGATGTGTGCCTTTCTACCTTGAATTTGGTGGATCGCAGCGGTGTCCGCGGTAAGATTATGAATAAAATGACCGACGAGGAAGTTGCCAAGCTGCAGCTCAGCGCGCAGAAGCTTCGCTCCGTCATCGACCAAATCAAATTCTAACAGTCAACCGGGGTGGCAGATGCCACCCCGGTTTTGACATTATAGTTGCTGTCGTATAAAAGGACAAAGCGTATCGGCTATCTCCAGCGGTGCAAGGGCCAATTCCATTGCATCGGCCATAAAGGAGCAGCCCCGTAAAGCGTGATTTAACTTCTGCGGAAGATCTGTATCCATGGCATCAGTGAACGCCTGTACGTCGGTGATCACGCCTTTTTCTACCTGCAGCAGAAGCTCCAAATGACCCCAAGGGAAGGACCCCTCCAGGGTGCAGGAGAAGGGAAGCCGTTTGCCGAATAGCCGCTCCGGGTCTGCATAATTATGTGTCAGCGCTTCAATACGCTGGACATCCTGGTCTGTAAGCTCCCATGCAGTCGGTGCGCATCCGTAGACAGCTCCAAACGCTTGCAGCATATGCTTGCGCATAGCATCACAGGTCAACCCGGGACACAGTTCGGCAAGGTTGACTACCCGGGAACGAACAGAGCTGATGCCTTTTGCTTCAAGCTTGGCCTTCGGAGGATTCAGATACCGCTGCAGGCGCTGCATATCGGTATTCACCAGCAGAGTCCCGTGATGATAAGCTCGCCCCTTTTTGTGGTAAAAAGCATTTCCTGAGAATTTTCGTCCGTCTGCCAAAAGGTCATTTCTGCCGGAAAACTCAGCTTGAATTCCTGCGAGTTTGCAGGCTGACTGAATAACAGAAAGCTGTTTTTTCAGGTCATAATCCTCTTCGCTGCACAGAAAGGTGAAATTTAAATTCCCCAAATCGTGATATACAGCACCGCCGCCGGAAAGTCTGCGTACCAAATGTCCGCCTTCTTCAAACAATAGTCCGGTTCTGCACTCAGCCCAGGGATTTTGATTGCAGCCGATGACCACAGTATGTTCGTTCTGCCAAAGGTACAGGATCACAGCCCCGGAAGGCACGCTGCTCAGCAATACTTCCTCCAAAGCTAAGTTATAACAGGGATCTACAGTATCGGTGCTGATATAATAACATCGTTGCATAACAAAATGTCACCTCTTTGGCTATATTATATGAGCAGGGGAGAGAGCCGTCAATATGCATTTTCACTCTTTCGATAAAATAAACATTGACAAATTGTGATAAAGTGTTATATTTATGTTATGAACAACGGTTTATAACATCGGAGGAATGAACATGTACAGTGTCCGGCAAGAACAAATGAAGCAATTTATTGAGCAGGAAAATGTTGTGACCATCAAGGCGTTGCAGCAGTTATTTCCGGATGTCTCCCTGATGACCATTCACCGGGACCTGGACACGCTGGCACAGCAGGGGATCGTGGTAAAGTTTCGTGGCGGAGCTCGATCTGTCCGTTATTCCTCAGATCCGGAATTCAATGTGCGTATGCGTGAGAACAATATGGGGAAGGTGCAGATCGCACGAAAAGCATTGGAGCTGATCCAGCCCCATACTTCGGTTTTTCTGGATGCAAGCACGACCAATTTGGCCCTGGCCCGCATATTGCCGGATATTCACCTGAATATTATCACCACAGGCCCAAGCATTGCCTTGGAGCTTTGCCGTCTTCATAATCCGGTGGTAACGGTATGCTGTGGCACGATGAATCGGAAAAACCTGGCACTTTCCGGTCAAAATACCTTGGAAATGCTGGAGAAAATCAATATCGATATGGCATTTATCGGTGTATCCGGCTGCTCGGTGGAGGCAGGCTTTACCTGTGGTACAGAAAGCGATATGCTGGTGAAGCATAAGATGATCGAAAAGGCCCGGACCAGTGTGATGATGTGTGGCAAAGAGAAATTAAGCTGCCTGATGCCCTTTACCTTTGCGAAACTGGAGGATGCTGATTTTTTGATCACCGACGGACAACTGCCGGAGGAGTTTTGCGCCGCGTCAAAAAATGCTGGACTAAAGATTTTATAATAAAACCGACGGACCGGAAAATCGGCCCGTCGGTTTTTGCAAAAATTTCAAAAGCCTATTGACGGGTGTGTTACAAAGTGTTATAATTAACAGGCTATAACAAAACAAAAAGGAGGATACAACTTGGCAAATGCAGTAATTATGCCCAAAGCGGGCATTACAGTGGAAAGCTGTATCATTGGAACATGGGAAAAGAAGGTTGGCGACCCCGTTAAGATCGGTGACATTTTGTTCACTTATGAGACGGACAAAGCCAGCTTCGAGTGTGAATCGACGGCAGAGGGCGTCTTGCTTGAAATCTTCTACGATGAGGGCGACGAAGTCCCCTGCCTTGTGAATGTTTGCGCAGTTGGCAACCCCGGTGAGGATTGCAGTGCCTTGCGTGGCGGTAGTGCCGCTGAAGCACCTGCAGCTCCTGCCGCCGCAGCTCCTGCCGCCGCTGCACCTGCTGCCGCTGCAGCGGTCTGTAATACCAACGCTAAGGCTGTGATCATGCCCAAGGCCGGTATTACAGTAGAAAGCTGCATTATCGGCAGTTGGGAAAAGCAGGTTGGCGATCAGGTGAAGATCGGCGACATCCTGTTTACTTACGAAACCGATAAAGCAAGCTTTGAGTGCGAGTCCACCGCGGAAGGTGAGCTTCTGGAGATCTTCTATGAGGAAGGCGAAGAAGTGGTCTGCCTGGAGAATGTTTGCGCCATTGGTCCTCACGGTGAGGATTGCAGTTGCCTGCGTCCCGGTTCTGCGCCTGCGGTCGTTGCTGAGGCTGTGGCTGTTGAAGTTACCGCACCTGTTGCCGCTGAGGTTGCTCCTGCTGCGGTTGTCGGGGCTCCCGTATCTCCCAGAGCCGCCAAGCTGGCCAAGGCCCACGGCATTGATCCCACCTTGGCTGCCGGTACTGGCCCCAATGGCCGTATCATCGAGCGTGATGTTCAGAAACTGATCGCCCAGGGCGTGCCTGCTAAGGCATCTGTGGCAGCTGCTGTTGCTGAGGATGAATATGAGGATGTGAAGTTCAGCGGTATTCGCCGCGCCATCAGCAAGTCCATGCACACCTCTTTGTCCACCATGGCTCAGCTTACTCACAATGTTAGCTTCGATGCCTCTGCCATCCTGGCTTACCGGAAGGCCCTGAAGGCTGCCGGTGACGAATATGCAGGCATCACCATCGGTGACATTATGCTCTATGCTGTGTCCCGTACTCTGCTCAATCATAAGGACCTGAACGCCAACATGCTGGATGACAACTCCATCCGCAAGTTTAACCATGTGAATTTGGGCGTTGCTGTGGATACTCCCCGTGGCCTGATGGTTCCCACCATTGTCCATGCTGACGAAATGAGCCTGCTGGAGATCTCCAAGGCAGTCAAGAGCCTGGCTGCAGAGTGCCGTGAAGGCAACATCAGCCCTGACAAGCTTTCCGGCGGCAGCTTCACCGTTTCCAATTTGGGATCCTTCGGTGTTGAGTCCTTTACCCCTGTAATCAATCCGCCTCAGACCGGTATCCTGGGCGTTTGCGGTACAATCGACCGTGTTCGTAAGGCTGCTGACGGCTCCATTGAGCTGTACCCGGCGATGGGTCTTAGCCTGACCTATGATCACCGTGCGGTGGACGGCACACCTGCTTCCCGGTTCCTGCAGGAGCTGTGCAAGAATTTGGAAAACTTCACCACACTGCTGGCCAAATAAGGAGGAACGATTATGCCTAAGAGTTTATTTGTGGATCCTGCTCAGGTGCGCGCGCCTGGCAAGGTCACCTTTCATGACATTCCCGTAAACCAGTATAATAAGACCGTTAAGGAGGAGCTGGACTCCGGTAAGTACACCAAGGATGACCTGATCCGGATCTTCCGGGATATGACCATTTTGCGTGAGTTTGAAACCATGCTGAACCTGATCAAGACTCAGGGCGGCTACAACGGTATCGATCACACCTATCCCGGCCCTGCCCATCTGTCCACCGGTCAGGAAGCAGCCTGTGTCGGTCAGGCCTACCTGCTGGATGAGAATGACTTTGCTTTCGGCTCTTACCGCAGCCACTCTGAGATTTTGGCCAAGGCTCTGTCCACCATCAATAAGATGAGTGACGAGCAGCTTATGGGCGTTATGGAAAGCTTCCTGGATGGCAAGTGCCTGCGTTCCACCCAAAAGCTGGGTGAAACAAAGGATGTCAAGGAACTGGCTATCCGCTTTATCCTTTACGGTACTCTGTCCGAGATCTTTGCCCGTGAGACCGGCTTCCATATGGGCATGGGCGGCTCCATGCACGCGTTCTTCCTGCCCTTCGGTATTTACCCCAACAACGCCATCGTTGGCGGCTCTGCCACCATTTCCACCGGTGCTGCGTTGTATAAGAAGGTCAACAACAAGAAGGGTATCGTTGTTTGTAACATCGGTGATGCCTCTATGGCCCGTGGCCCTGTGTGGGAAGCTCTGAACTTCTCTGCTATGGACCAGTATAAGACCCTGTGGGAGAGCCACAATG
>JAFSET010000053.1 GCA_017435615.1 Oscillospiraceae bacterium
ACAAGAAAGTACCGCCGCCGGCAGGCATACCCAGCCATATATTTTGGATAGGTTTTACCCTCATCCGACCTCGCTGTCGCTCGGCCACCTTCCCCCAGGGGAAGGTATAAATGGCCGTTCCGTAACAGCTCGATAAATTGGAATTTATCCATGAAAAATCGGCTGCCGGGAGGGCAGCCGATGGTTTTTAGTCGTTATTTTCTTCCAGCTCAGGCACATCCTTGAAAACGGCCTTGCTTTCCGTGACCGGCGCTTCCTCCTGGGGATGGCCGGCGTTAAACTGCTCGATCAGGGTTTTAAAGGGCTTTTTCAGAAATGTGTAGGCAAACAGACAGGCGGTGCTGAAGTAAAGCGTGCCCCAAATGGGGGTCAGTTCCATAAAGAAAACGGCATTGCACAGAAAAACGATCACTGGCAGCCAGATCAGCACAGCCGCGAGCAATGATTGCAGCGGATACCCCATTATTAAAAAGAAGGTGTTGCGCAGCAGCTGTGGGATGGTGCAGCCGAACCGGGAGTGGAAGGCAGGGATCAGCGACTGGTACAGGGCGATCAGTGCCAGGGCAATGCCGATCACCCACAGGGAAGCGCCGTAGGCGAGGGCGGTATAGCCTGCGGCGGCGATCAGGGCCAGCACCAGGGTGACGATGCCCCAGGAGACGGTCACTGTGCCGAAGCCGCTGGTAAAGCCACGGAAAAAGGCGGCCATGGCAGAGGAGTCATCCTCCGGGTCGGTGAGCACCTTTATGGCGGTGTACAGGCCGGCCTGAGCCGCGCCGATGGTGAAGATGGGCAGGCAGCACAGCAGGTAGGCGAAATTCAGAAATATCAGATCTCCCAAAAAGGTGAGGATCTGCATGGGCTTGGACTCATAGGAAAAGATGTTCATAGTGTCTCCTTCCGGGCAGGCGGTCTGATCCTGCACCAAACAGGTATAGTGTATGTCACAAATGGAAAAAAAGCAAGAATAAACTGTAAACTTTTGACTTTTTCGGTGCAAGTTCCATAAAAGTATGATAGAATAGCTGTACAAAGTGCAGATTTTTCTCCCAGGGGCGAGAAAGCATTTGCAAGAACGGGGATTTATCACTATAATCATGGATAGTGTATTGGAAGAAGAAAGGAAAGAAAGCTTTGAACAAGAATGATACGATGTTGGATAAGATCAACAAAGTACTGACCATTGCCGGTACGACCATTTTGATGAACCTGATCTTTCTGGTCAGCTGCCTGCCCATTGTTACCATGGGTCAGGCCTGGTGCGCCTTGCTCACCGGCATCCGCTACAGCATCCGTGGCGACAGCTGGTGGCACGGCTTCAAGCACGGCTTCAAGACCCGTTTTTGGCGGGGTACCATTGCCTGGTGCTTGATGCTGATCCCCAATATTTACTTCCTGCTGGAGGTGCATTACGGCTATGCCCAGGGGTATGTGGTGCAGTTGATCTCCGCTTGCCTGATGCTGGCGCTGACCACCATGGTCACCGCTGCGCTGCTGACCTTGAATGTGTACATCCCCACCGCCATCGGCAACTGGATCCGTAACGCCGTGAACCTGGTATTTAAAGTGCCGCTGATGCTTTTGGCGGCGGCAGGCGTATTTTGGCTGCCGGTGCTGCTGGGCCTTTTGCGGCCGGATTGGCTGTTCTACACCCTGCTGATCTTCATTGCCGCCTACTTCCCCCTGGCCGGACTGATCAACACCGTGACCCTGAAGGAAGCGCTGCTGGACTACCTGATAGAGGCAAGAGCAAATGGTACGCTGCTGGCGGAGGAAGGCAAGCTGGCCGAACAGGTAGAGGACGAAGAGGACAGCGGAGAAGTCTGATCAAAAGGAATGTGAGAAATGTTAGCGAAATTCAAAAAAAGCAACTTCTATCTGGAGTGCGTGAAGCTCAGGGATGAAATGAAGCCCATGACCTGGAAGCAGCGGCTGGATCATCTGTGGACCTACTATAAGGAATATTTGTGGTTTGTGGCCCTCGCTGTGATCGTGATCTGCGTGGTCATCACCGGCGCGATCAACGCCAGCAAGGATGTGATCGCCGGCGGCATGCTGGTGAATATCTCCATCGATCAAGAGGGCTTCGATTACCTGTCCACGGAATACCGGGAGCATTTAGGCGGCGTGGGCGGTCAGATCGTAGAGCTGGACTACAGTAACTTCAGCTCCCTGGCAGACCCCACCAGCAGCGAGGACAACGCCTATGCCTCCATGATCCTGCCTGCCCGTGTGGAGAGCGGAGATCTGGACTACATCCTGCTGGATCAGTTCGCTATGGAGTACTACATCACCCAGGGAATCTACCTGGATCTTCGGACATTCTTCACCCAGGAGGAGCTGGATGCCCTGGGGGGAAAGGTGATCTATGCCCGTCAGGAAGATGAAGTCCAGGAGGACAGCTGGGCAGTAGCGGTGGATGTCAGCGACCTGCCCTTTGTGCAGCGCTATATCGGAACGGAGACCAAGACCTATTTCGCACTGTCCGGAAGTACCAAGCGTCCGGATGTCTGCCGGGATATGTGGGAATATCTCCACGTCTGGAAACCGGAATAAAAAGTACACGGCTGTGTTTTGCGGACACAGCCGTGTTTTTTCGTTTGAGCAAGGGACAAGATGGCGCTTTTTTGGCAGCCGTTGGCAGCCTTTCTATATAGAATCCGGTATCTTACTTAACTCCACAGACGCGCCTGGACGGGAGCGCCGCAACAGTGCTACAGTGATAAAAACAGTCGCATGGAATGCAATGCATACCAAAATTGACCACCACTGCATAAAGGAATGGCAAACCGTTATTGGCAAGTCCAAACCGCACAAAACCAAAAGAGCAACGGAGGCAACACCTGCACCGCTGCGGTTTGCTGCCATCAACACAAAAAATACCCAATAAGCCAGAAAAGCCATGCCCATCACCGCCAATGCACCAATGATCATTGCCTGGCTATCGGAAAACGCCATTACAACCAACAGGGCAAAGGAGGATACAAAACCGGTAGAAAAAAAGAAGCCTTCACCAATTCCTGACATACCGAATTCCTGTAATAAGAACCAGATAATTACGCTGATCCCCTTCCAAAACAAGAGAACGCAGGCTGTTATGTGCAAGGGCCTGCTTTGAAACAGAGATTTCATTGGCGTAACACCTCCTGACAGTAGCGGACAAGAGGTCGGTTCTCCTGTCCCTGTTTGTGCTAGCTTGCCGTTTCCGGTACGGCGTATATCGCTGTGATCAACTGTAGTTTATCATATATAGACTCCTTTGTCAAGATGCACGAAAGAAACGCGGCAAATGGGACTAGTGCAAAAATGGTGGGGATCGCAAAAAGACGATTCCCCCGTGACGGTTAGTTTGGAGTCACTGGGTTATTTTGGGGGATCGATGTTTAGCACACAGTACCGTCCCCTGTGCTCAATTCCAGTTTATCGCTCTGTCGAGCGATAAACTGGAATAGTGATATTCGCCTTCGGCGAGTGATATTTGGCTGGCGCCAAGTGATATTGCTTCGCAGTGATATCCCAGCTGCGCTGGGGTGATGGTATGTTGAAATAACACGTTATTTCCAACATAATTTTAAATAGTCGCGTAAGCGACACCACAACTTGCCGCAGGCAAATATCACATTTGCAAAGCAAATATATCACCGCGCAGCGATATCACCGGCCGTTAGGCCGATATCACTATTCCAATTTATCGGAACGATA
>JAFSET010000054.1 GCA_017435615.1 Oscillospiraceae bacterium
ACCGGTCTGCAATTGCAAAGAATATAACAAACCGCTGAGGATCAACCAAAGATTGATAATCACATACTACACCTCCACCCTCTACCCTATTCACCCCGGCAAGTCCATTTTCCCCAAAAGGCCCGTCCTTTTTCTATCCCTCCCCTGACAATTGACATGGAACCAAAAATAGACTTCCGGTGACCCAAACCGGGTCACCGGAAGTCACAGTCTGTCAAAACACCTTGCGCAGCAGCTTTTTTACTTTTTACCCCACATCCGTCAAAAATCATAGATTTTTGCCACCTTCTCCCCAAGGAGAAGGCTATTTTTTATTACGCATTTTGACGGTTGACGGCACATCTGTTATTTTACTGTGAAAATGCACATTTCGCCGGCAGACAAAGATACCTTGACAGTCCCCGGGGCGTCACTTTCCGCAGTGCCGGCGCTGACGTCGCAGAAGGAACAGCCGGTTTTCAGTGTCAGGGTTTCCTCCAGGGCCTCCGTGCCGTAGTTGATCACCGTTACGGCCCAGCCGCCCTCCGGCAGGGGATGCTCTGTAATACCCAGCAAGGGACTGCCTTTCTGTGTCACCACGCTGTCCACATCTGCTTTAAAAAGATACTCATACAGTTTATAATAAGGCTTTTCAAAGGCACCGGTCTGGCTGCACAGCGTTTGCTCCAAATCAAGGCCCAGGAAATAGATCTTACCCTTGCCGTAGTGATTGCAGAGCAAAGCCGGATCGCCGTTTTCCTCGGTGGCCAGCACCTGGGCTGTCACAGGTCTGACTACCAGCTTTCGGCTTCCCTGCAAATGCAGCGTTTCCTGGATGGCGTGAACGGTAACCGCCTGCGTGCATTGACGCTCCCGGTTGGCGATCACTTCCGCTCCCATCATATCCTGAAAACCGGAAAGCAGAGCGCCGTTCCAGGAAATATACAGCGTGGCACCGTCCTCACGCACCCGTCTGAGCAGTTCCCTCTGGGTGCGCAGCGGAAGGGGGATCTCTCCTGCCACAGAGGGCAGCATATACAGGTTGGATACGGGAATTTCATAATCCGCATCCGCAAACTGCAGCTCAAAGCCTGCCTGCTTTGCCAGCACGAAGCTGGAATACGCCACCGCCCAATGATCCTGGCCATGGGTCAGGATGCACACCGCATCCCGTTTCCGATCCGGAAGCCGGGGATGGCTGTCCCGGAACGTGCGCATATTCTTTAAGGACCCGGCAACCTTTTTATAACTGCCGTCATCCTTGATCAGGCCCAATTCCCGTTCCACGCCGCACCAGTCATAGGGAGGGAACAGGAAATTACCCTGGTCGTGAGAGCACCACCATAGAATACCGGTGCTGCCGCTTGCCCAAAGGGAGTTTGCGCTGGCTTTGATATACTCCGCCGCCACAGCCTCCCCTCCCAGCATGGCGCAAAGCGTGCCGATCTCCTCACACAGGCAAAGCTTGCCGCCAATGTCCGAATAATACACGCTTTCCGCAGTGGCATGCAGACGGCTTTTCATGGTGTTCAGATCATCCACAAAGCAGTGAGGCACAAAGGCCGGGTATGGATGCACCGTCACCACATCACAAATTTCGCCAATATCCGCAACAGGCGCATCCCCGTCCATGGTCAAGCCATGGATACCGGCAATCACCGGCCGGGTGGGGTCACAGCTTTTGATGGTATTGACCAACGTGCTCATCCATACATAGTATTCATCCTTTTGAATATTCGCCTGCTCTAAGTACAGCATCACATTGGTCTCATTGCCCGGCTCCCAGGCCACGATGGTCTGACAGTCCTTAAAACGGTTTACAAAGTACTTCACGAACCGGATCTGCCATTTCACAAAGGTCTTGTTGGTCATAGGATTGCAGTTGGTAAAGGCCGGGGGGAAAAACATTCTGCCGCTCATCCAGCCGTTAAGCAGGCACACCAGCAGCTTGATATGATATTTGTCGCACAGCTCCGTAAACCGGGCAAATCTTTGGATCATCACCGGATCCACCCCGGCAATTCCCTCCGGAGATTTGTCCAACGGCTGATCGTTGATCCGCATTTCCTTGCGTGCAGAGCCGTTTAAATAGCAGGAGATGGGCTGAAAATCCGACCACAGCGGGAACACACGCAGGCACTCTATGCCACAGTCTGCCAGCTTCTTTAAGTCGTCTTCCACAACCGCCTCATCCCAATTGCGCCACATATAGGTGCCGGCATTGGATGCCCAGTAGTTGCAGCCTATGATGAATTTCTCTTTGCTATCCATATTTTCTTGCCTCTTATCCGAAATAATCGATTGCAACAAAGCTATGCTCCTGCGCAGACTGCCTTGCCTTCAGGCACATATGGGCGCTGAGCAATCCTTGCTCCAGGGGTGTTTTGGAGGTTTCCGTTCCCAGCATAACGCCAATGAAATTCTCCGCCAGCTTGGTGTCACCGCCGCCATGATTGCCCACTGTCTCCACCTTGTAGCGCATTTCGCCGGGAGTATAGTGATTTCGCACAATGATCTCACTGCTCACCCAGTCAAACTCAAGGGTGCCGCCCTCACCGGCAATGATGGCGCCCCGTTTGGCAGCGTGCTGATTGCGCACAAAGAAGTTTTGGGTGTAGACCACGTGCATACCTGTTTCATAACGGACGATTACCGTGCCGCTGTCCTCATTGCCGGTATCCTCCGCAAAGCAGCAATACTCTCCGTGGACAAAATCTCCGGTGGTGTGGACGATCTGATAAGGACCTTCCCGGCAGGTCAGCTTTTCGGGGCAATCTTCGCATTTCAGTCCTGCAGGCTTGTCCCCCTTCATGACCTGCTTGGAGGTCATGGCACACAGCTCTACAGGCTTCAGCTCCAGGATATGGTTTAAGTAGTCCAAATCATGGGTGGCCTTTTGCAAAAACAGGCCGCCGGTCTCACTTTCATCCCGGTACCAGTTGTGGTAGTAATCCCCACCGTAGGTTGGGTAATTAAAAGCCGCAACATGCTGAATGGGACCAATATCCAAACGGCGGATCAGCTCTTTGACCTGACGCACCATCGGCGTGATCCGCAAGGGAAAGGACACCACCACTTCGCTGCCTGCTTCCTCATAGGCCGCACGCAGCGTTTCCCAATCCTCCTGGTTGGTAGCCACAGGTTTTTCCAAAAACAGGGGGAGCTTCTTTTTCAGGACCTTGACCGCATACTTGGTATGCAGCGAACAACGGGTGCCGATCAAAACGCCGTCCAGATGCTCCTTTTCCAGCATTTCGTCCGCATCGGTGTAAAATCTTGTCTGGGAACAGTCGATCCCTTCCTTTGTGATCTCCTCGGTCAGCACCTCCGGTGCTTTGGGGTCACACACCGCTGCCAAATTGACCTTGACACCCATTTCATTTTGATAGATCACACGAAAGACCATTCGGCCACGTAATCCGCAGCCAATCATACCAACATTCAATTCTTTCATTTTTATCGCCTCCATAGGCATACTATATCACAACTATTCAGAAAGTAAATACTGCGTTTTTTAACGGCGGACAACGGTATGGATACCATTGTCCGCCGTTCCGGATTTTCAATCAGCTCAGGTCCAGGTTGTCCACATAGAGGGTATCCCCTACACCGGCCAAAGACGGATCGACATAAAAGCCAAACCGAATGGACGCAATGCTGTTGATCTGCTCCTGTGTCAGTCCACGCTCCTGCATATCCACAGTAAAGCTCTGCCACTGACCCACCGCATCGCTCAGGTCCCTGATAAACAGATCCTGAATGATCCGGTTGCCGTTTTCATCCAGCACGGTCAAATACAGCTCCCTGAACGCGGATGCGGTCAGAATGTCAAATTTCAGGTAGTGCTTGCCAACGGACACATCCGCCGGAAGCACCGCCACCATAGCAGGCCAGTCGCTGACCGTGGAGGATGCCGCTGTAAAAGCAAGCACGCTGTTGCCGTCAACTGTCTTGTGGGCTGCCGTGTAGTCACTGCCCAAGCTGGACAGCATCACCGCGTCTGTTAAATCCGCCGTTTGGTCAGCATTGGGATCCACTATGCTTACATTATCCACATAAAGCACCTGGTCATACGCCTTGGTACTGTCATCGGCCACATGCAAGGTGATCAAGTATAGCTTGGAAAGGTCTCCGCCGGTCATTTGGGACAGGTCAACGGTGACCGTCTGCCAGTCGGCGGTATCTTCCAGATCACTTGCCCAATAGCCGATCTCCTGCCAGCCGCTGTCGGCCAGGGACAGGCCGATCCAGGGACGGAAGCCATCCAGCTTCAGGTCAAATACCAGCTTCTTACCGGCAGCATCCACCGGCGCTGCCAGCTTCATCTGCACGGTGCCGTGGTGTCCGCCCTTTCCGGCTGCAATGCTGTATTTCCAGGACTGGATACTGTGATTGCCGTTTACGGTATCGGTGCAAACCGCACTGCTATATCCCGTCTTTCCGCCATTGCCTGTACTTTCATGGAAAGCACCCCATTCCACCACCGCATCCGAGAACAGATCGTTTTGATCCGACTCCGGTTTCGTGGGCTCTGTGGGAACAGTCGGTTCTGTAGGCTCTGTGGGCTCTGTGGGTTCCGTCGGCTCTATCGGCGTTTCCCCGTCAGTCAGCCTGACATTGTCCACATAGAGCACCTGGTCATACGCCTTGGCACTTTCATCGGCCATATGCAAGGTGATCAGATACAGCTTGGATAGGTCACCGCCGGTCATCTGGGACAGGTCAACGGTGACGGTCTGCCAGTCGGTAGTATCCTCCAGATCACTTGCCCAATAGCCGATCTCCTGCCAGCCGCCGTCGGCCAGGGACAGGCCGATCCAGGGACGGAAGCCCTCCAGCTTCAGGTCAAACGTCAGCTTCTTACCGGCGGCATCCACCGGCGCGGCCAGCTTCATCTGCGCTGTGCCGTGGTGTCCGCCCTTTCCGGCTGCAATGCTGTATTTCCAGGACTGGATACTGTCATTGCCGTTCACGGTATCGGTACAAACCGCACTGGTATATCCCGTCTTTCCGCCATTGCCTGTACTTTCATGGAAAGCACCCCATTCCACCACTGCATCGGAGAACAGGTCATTTTGATCCGACTCCGGTTCTGTGGGTACAGTGGGTTCTGTAGGCTCTGTGGGCTCTGTGGGCTCTGTGGGTTCTGTGGGCTCTGTGGGTTCTGTAGGTTCTGTAGGCTCTGTAGGTTCTGTAGGCTCCGTGGGGGTGGTGGGCTCTATTGGTTCTTCCCCATCTACCAGTCTGACATTGTCCACATAGAATGTCTGGTCGTATGCCTTGGCGCTGTCGTCAGCCGGGTGCAAGGTGATCAGATACAGCTTGGAAAGGTCACCACCGGTCATCTGTGACAGGTCTACGGTGACGGTCTGCCAATCAGTGGTATCTTCCAGATCACTTGCCCAATAGCCCAGTTCCTGCCAGCCGCTGTCCGCCAGGGTCAGGCCGATCCAGGGACGGATGCCATCCAGCTTCAGGTCAAATACCAGTTTCTTACCGGTAGCATCCACCGGTACGGCCAGCTTCATCTGCGCTGTACCGTGGTGTCCGCCCTTACCGGCGTCAATGGTGAACTTCCAGGAGCGAACGCTTTCTTCACCAAACACCTCTGCGCTTGCAGAATCATAACGATACCCATCCAGTCCGGCATTATCCGCATTTTCGTGGAAGGCACCCCATTCCACCATAGCATCCGAGAACAGGTCGTTAAGGTCTGCATCCGGCTGTGTCGGCTCCGTGGGGACCGTCGGTTCTGTCGGTTCCGTAGGCTCTGTGGGGACAGTAGGCTCTATGGGCGCATCCCCGTCTGCAAGTCTGACATTGTCCACATAGAATGTCTGGTCGTATGTCTTCGCACTTTCGTCAGCCGGGTGCAAGGTGATCAGATACAGCTTAGAAAGGTCACCGCCGGTCATCTGTGACAGGTCAACCGTGACGGTCTGCCAGTCAGTGGTATCTTCCAGATCACTTGCCCAATATCCCAGCTCCTGCCAGCCGCTGTCCGCCAGGGTCAGGCCAAGCCAGGGACGGAAGCCATCCAGCTTTAAGTCAAATACCAGCTTCTTGCCGGTGGCATCCACCGGGGCTGCCAGCTTCATCTGTGCTGTGCCGTAGTGTCCGCCATTTCCGGCTTCAATGCTGTATTTCCAGGACCGGATGCTGCCATTGCCGTTTACGGTATCTGTGCAAACCTGGCCGCTGTAGCCCGGTTTTCCGCCATTGTCCGTAATTTCATGGAAAGCACCCCATTCCAGTACCGCATTGGAGAACAGGTCGTTGGGATCTGCATCCGGCTGTGTAGGTTCTGTGGGGGCCACAGGCTCTGTGGGGACAGTAGGTTCTACGGGCGCATCCCCATCTACCAGTCTTACATTGTCCACATAGAACGTCTGGTCGTGCGTCTTGGCAGTTTCGTCAGCCGGGTGCAAGGTGATCAGATACAGCTTGGATAGGTCGCCACCGGTCATCTGTGACAGATCGACGCTGACGGTCTGCCAGTCGGTAGTATCCTTCAGGTCACCGGCCCAATAGCCGATCTCCTGCCAGCCGCTGTCTGCCAGGGTCAGGCCAAGCCAGGGACGGATGCCATCCAGCTTTAGGTCAAATACCAGCTTCTTGCCGGTGGCATCCACCGGCGCTGCCAGCTTCATCTGCGCTGTACCGTGGTGGCCGCCCTTTCCGGCCTCA
Organism: Oscillospiraceae bacterium; assembly: GCA_017435615.1. Classification (GTDB taxonomy): domain Bacteria; phylum Bacillota; class Clostridia; order Oscillospirales; family Oscillospiraceae; genus Faecousia. The sequence continues at coordinate 6,667 of JAFSET010000054.1, forward strand.
ATGGTAAACTTCCAGGAGCGGACGCTCTTTTTACCAGATACCACTTTGCTTGCACTGTCATAGCTGTAGCCATCCAGTCCGGCATTGTCCGCGTTTTCATGGAAAGCACCCCATTCCACTACCGCATCGGAGAACAGGTCGTTGGGATCTACATCCGGCTTTGCAGGCTCTGTGGGATCTGTGGGTTCTGTAGGCACAGTAGGCTCTGTGGGTACATCCCCATCTACCAGTCTGACATTATCCACATAGAACGTCTGGTCGTGCGTCTTGGCAGTTTCATCACCCGGGTGCAAGGTGATCAAATACAGCTTGGAAAGGTCGCCACCGGTCATCTGTGACAGGTCTACGGTGACGGTCTGCCAATCGGTGGTATCCTTCAGGTCAGCGGCCCAATAGCCGATCTCCTGCCAATCGCTGTCTGCCAGGGTCAGGCCAAACCAGGGACGGATATCCACCAGCTTCAGGTCAAACACCAGCTTCTTGCCGGTGGCATCCACCGGTGCCGCCAGCTTCATCTGCGCTGTACCGTGGTGGCCGCCCTTTCCGGCCTCGATGGTAAACTTCCAGGAGCGGACGCTCTTTTTGCCGGATACCACTTTGCTTGCACTGTCATAGCTGTAGCCATCCAAACCGGCAAAAGCTGAGCCGTGATGGAAAGCACCCCATTCCAAAGAAGCATCGGCGAACAGGTCGTTGGGATCCGGGGTCTCGGTATATAAGCACAGGTTATCCAGCCAATGCTCATTGACCGCACCTTCTACAAAATCATGTTGGTTAATTCCCACCGTAATACTGGTTACCTTGTGCCAGTTGACACCGGCGAACTGGGTGAAGCTAAAGGTGAAGGAGTCCCAGCCGTCTCCGGATAGGTTTACATAATTTCCGGAATGTTGGGCTTTTCCGTTTTCATCCAGATAATTCACGCCAATGCCGACCCAGTTATGTCCATACCCCAGCTTACCGTCCAGCCGCAGGTTGGTATATGCGCTCAGATCCGCCGGCGTGGGGAAGGTCACATGAACCATCGGCCAGTCTGCCTGGGACTTTGCCCAGAAGTACAGCGCATCCTTGCTGCCGTTGGTTTCGTCGGTTACGATCTCATAACCGGCAACGCCGGCTTTTACGCCTGTCACAGAGAATGTACCGGCGCTAAACAGGTCATCCGGATTGAAGGTCCATTCCAGCTCCCGGTCTGCGCTGTAGGTCAGCGTATCCATATATACGGTATATCCGGCAGGCACCTTGATACCCAGGCAGAATAGTTCCCCCACATCGAACTGACCGGAGTTGGAGATCTGCTCTGCGGTCACAGTACCTTTGTACCAGCCGTCGCCTACGCTTTCAAAATAAAAGCTCGCTTCCGCATACTGATCCTGACTGTTATAGACAAACGCAGTTGCCATAGGCTCCTGACCGCCAAAATGGAAATACGCCTCCAGGGTTCCCGTTGTCATGCCGGGAAGCTTGCTGATCTTGCCGTATTTCACACCGGCTTTAAAGTCAAATACGATCTGTCCCTCCTGGGCGGCCGGGGCAATCAGTTGCACAGAGCGCACACTGCCGCTGCCCTTTAAATAGGAGGTGCTGTACTTGTAATGACCGCTGTACCAGTTGTTATCCACAGGGATGTTGATCCAGTCGGCAGAGGGAGATTCCGTTACCTTTCCGGCATCCGAGGGCGTAAAGATCATTCTGTCGATCCAAACCTTGGAGCCATCCTTGGCATAGGGGAACTCAAATTCGATACGAACGATCTGATCGTTACGGTCCTTCACAAGCTCAAAATCACTGACATTCAGGGTTCCTTGGTACCAGTCGTTTCCGGCAGGCTTCAAAGTCATCGGCACATACTGGGAATAGACCCACTCGCCCATTTCCTCCGCAGTCAGCTTCATTCTCACTTCCGGCACAAGATTTTCAAACCGGAAGTAGGTTGTGATGGTTCCGCCGGTCAAATCCGGCAATTTGCCTTGGAAGCGGGCATCCATATAAGGTTCCAGTGTCACACTGGGCCAAAATTCACTGCCCTGCTTTTTGAACGCCGCATACAAAGAGCAAATACTTTCTTCTGTCCAGTAAGCTTCTGTGTCATACCAGGCGTCATAACAGCCGCTGGACGCAACGGCCATGTTTTCCCAGCCTAAGGATAGATCCTCCGCAGATCGGACAGGTCTGGTATCCAGCTCCGGGAAATTGGAAGCATCCACCACATCCACGCCATCGACATACAACGAATAGCTGTAGGCGTTTTCTGTTCCGGGGTGTCCGCCGTAACGAATTCTCACAGCCAGTGTGTCCTTGACCTTGTTAAAGGGCCGGACAATACCCAGCTTCCGCAGGGACAGCTTGATCTGTGTCCACTGCCCCGGCTCGGCATAGTCCCGGACGACCCGGTCACTGTTTTCACTGGACCAGTCACCCCATACCTGGGTGTCACTGTCCACATAATAGATCTGGAACTCAAAGGGCTCCGGCATGGGATTGTAGGCCCAGAAGGTCACCACCGCATTTTCCCAAATCTGATCGGTCAGCAGAGGATAGATATTCTCGCCGGCCAGCGACAGGAAAATGGCGCCCCATCTTTCATCATTGGTTCCGTTGAACGAAACCGCAAGACTGGTTTGGGAATTTTCGCCCTTGAGATACTGGGGGTCTGTGTTGAGGGTTTTGATGATATCGTCACTCCAGCTTGAAAGGCCGCCGGACTTCAGCATATCATCTATGGGATCCGCACGGATCTCCAGTGGGATGCGAATACTCTTTTGCGCAGTATCCGCTCCCCGTTCTGCGGTGATCAGAACATAGACATCAAAGTTTTCTTCCTGACAAAAGATCAGATCTTCCACCGGAAGCTCATGCTCTTGCATCGTGTCATAGTTCTGATAATACGCGGCGGCAGAATACGCCACCCCCTCCTCCATGCGCAGGATCTGCCTCAGATCATAAGGCTCTTTGATATACGCGGGAGGAATGGTCTTCTCAAACGTGATGCTCAGCGTCGATGCGTTTGCCGGCTCGGTGCTGTTCCCGGGCCAAAGAAGCACGGCGGTTACAGCCAGGGCCGCAAGCAGAATGACCGCAATTATCACCACGATCCACTGTTTTTTCATCTTCATACTATTCTCCTTTACGAAGGATCAGCCCTTTAAGCCACCGGTGGTCATATTCTGCATGATGGTCTCCTGGAAAAGCGCAAACACGATCAGTGTGGGAATGACCGTCAGCATAATAATGGCAAAATACACCGGGATACCGATCCGGGATGCCTGGGACGACAGAGAATACACCGCCAGCGCCAATGTCGGATAGTCGGTCATATACATATACGACGTCATATAATCATTCCATGCACTGATGGCATTGACCACTGCCATTGCCACCAAAATCGGCTTGACCATCGGCAGCATGATCTTTGCATACACCCGGAAGTGGGACGCACCGTCTATAAACGCCGCCTCCGCATAGTTCCAGCTCAGGTTCTTAAACGCCGAATACAGCATCAAAAAGGAGAACCCAAAGCCGCCGGTCCAGGTAAGCCACCACAAAAGCGGCTTATTGGCAATTCCCAGGGTCATATGCAGCAATTCATAATTGGCCGGCATTGTGCCCACCAAGGGAATTGTTTGAATAAACACGGAGATGGAATACACCAGCGTGGCACCGGGGAATTTATACCTGGCAACCACATAGGCCGTTAAGGATGTAACCGCAAGGCTGAAGACAACACTGCCAACGGTCATCCAAACGCTGTTGATCAGTGCGCCCACAATATTGGTATTTCCCACTCTCACCGAAAAGGCTTTCTCATAATTCTCCCATTGCAGCACGGCAGGCAGCGCAAACTGATCCCGGTTAAACTCACGGGTGTTTTTCAGGGAGTTGTAGGCTGTCCAAATGAAGGGGTAGATCAGTGTGGCAGCATAGACCACAAAGATCACAAAAATCACCGAGAGAATAATTCTTTCCTGCCTTGTGCGTAAATTCCATCTGGAGGCTTTTAATCTTTTACCCATTGCGCTACCTCCTTAATACTCCACGGTGTTGGTGATCTTATCGCACAGCCATTTGGTAAACATGATCAGCGGGAAGCTGATCGCTGTGAAGATCAAGCCAACAGCGGCAGGATAATTCAGGATCTCTCCTGTAAGGCCCGAACCGGCCGACATGGTAAACCTTGTGATGTACCAGCCTATGGTGGATGCCTCCGGTGCATCCGGGGCCAGCAGCATGGTTGCGGCACTGTTGGTAAAAATGCCGGTCATGCTGAAAATGATCAGGGTCGTTAACGTCGGCCAGATCATGGGCAGAATGATTTGGAACAGCTCACGCCAAAAGCCTACGCCGTCAATACGGGCCGAATCAAAAATCTCGTCCGGAACACGGTTCATGGCACCCAAGATCATGATCATATTGGTTCCCACGCCGGTCCAAAAGCCGTACAGAACGATCATCAGAAACACGGTTTCCGGGTTTCCCAAAAGGCCAAGCTGCTTGGAATACTCCACGCCCATCCAGTCCAGCATATGCTCCACAGGACCGTTGGCAGAGATCAGGTATCGGTACAGCGCTGTGGTCACACTGGCACCCAAAATAGCCGGGGTATAAAAGATCACACGAAAAAACTTATGTCCGTATACCTTTTTGAACAGCACATAGGTCAGCAAAATCACCAAAGGAAACTGAACAAATATGTTGACCACAAACAGGATAATGGAATTCCAAAAGCTGGGGATAATGGGACTGTTCGGCTGCTGTAATTCATGGAAAAACCGCTGAAAATTGACGATGGTAAAGGTTTCTCCGTCAGGCACACGGAACGCCATCACAATGGAATTAAAATTCGGCACGACCCAGAAAACAATAAACTGCATGATCGGCCAAAAAAGCGCCAACCCCACAAAAAGCAGTTCCCGTCTTCGTTTTTGAGACGGCAATCTGACCCTTTTTTCTTTACTCGTCACTGCTATCACCTCTTGGGTTATGACAGACCTGCATAGGCAAGATAGTTCGCCCAACTTTCTTTTACATATTGTTTTTCTGTTTCGTAGATATACTGTGCTGTGTACTCTTCATTCATAAACATGCTTCTGAATACCTGCGCGCCGTAGGTGCTGTAGTTAAAGAAGGACAGACCGGATCTGGTACGCATCATGGCGCTGTGATAGGTTTCAAAAATTGCTGTTGCTTCGCCGTTGTTCATCAGGTTAACCACGGAGTCCATAAAGGGCGTGGGATTTTCCACATCGTAGCTCTCGCAGGCAACGGGCATCAGGGCAGTTCCCTCTTCCCGGACGATCCGGCAGCCATCCTCACTGAACATAAACTGCAAAAATACCTTTGCCACATCCTTGGCATCGGAATAGGCCGGGATCATGCAGTTAACGGCAGCGCCGATGCTGGGATAAATATTACGGGCAGCCCGGATCCGCGCGGCACCTTCCTCTGTCAGGCCGGAAACAGCCGCAACCATGTCCGCATCGGTCTTGCCGGTGTCTACCATTTCCACCGCCTGGCTGAGCTGCTCATCGGTAATGCCACATTCGGTGCCGATCACAGACAAAACAGGGGTTTTGAGCATCATGCAGTTCGATACCTCATCGTAATAATCCTGCTCCATCTCCTCCAGGAGCCAGTCACCGGTCACCATAAAGCCTGCTTCGCCAACGGCCAGATAGTGCTGTGCCTCTGTATGGGTAAAGTTGACAGCACCGTCCGCCGAATAATCCAAATTCAGCAGCTCGTCCATAACCTTTAACGATTCCAATATGCCGGTGTCCTCATAGACCTGCCAGCCGTCCTTTATCATATCGCCGGAGTCCGGATTGCACATTAGAAAATCCATGTATCCGCTGACGCCGGAATACTGGGCAAACAATACTTCCCACAGGTAAAGCCAGTAGCTGGATGCGTTGTTGCCTGCCCAAACATAGGGATACACATTGTCTGCCTTGCCCTTTTCGGAGATGGTCTGCGCCGCGGCGATCAGCTCATCTGTAGTCTTGGGAAGCTTCACGCCGTAGCGCTCAAACACAGAGGGATTGACCGCAATGCCGGTGCTGTTTACAAAGGGGACCATGGTGAACACCTTGCCGTTCCACTGGTCATCGCTTTGGTAAATATTGGCGTCCGCAAAGCCGGGGAAGAAACGCTCGGCAATGGTCTTTTCCTCAGGCTGCTTGTCCGCACCCACCGCAGGGGCATAATAAATGTCATCCAGCGGCTCCAACAGAGCCGTGCTCTCATCCTTCATCACTTTATAGGAAAACTGCATAACGCTGGGAACATTGAATTCGCCGGTGATATAAATATCCGTGTCATTCTTTTCCGGTCCCAGCTTGATCTGCTGCTCGTTCAGCGCACCCTGGCTGCCGGCAATGATATCCAATTTGACCTTGTAGCCTTCTTCCTGATAGGCCGCTTCAAAGGCCTCTGCCAGTGCATGCAGCCACTGCACGCCAAAACCGCCCTCGTTGCAGCGGATCACCACGGTTTTGGAGACGCCTGCTCCATCCGGTGACGGATTATCCGGGGTGTTTCCTTCCGTACCGCAGCCTGCCAGCAGACCGACTGTCATCAAAAGTGCCAGCACCAGCGCAACCATTCTTTTCGTTTTCTTCAGCATAACAAAAAACCTCCTGTTGGTATTTATTTCACAAGACTTTCCACGGCTGCATCCAAATCGGTATGCAGTGCCTCTACCGCATTGAGCAGCGCAAGCCGCTTTTCATGGAACAGATCCGAATCTCTGACAGGAATGGTTCCATCATACAGCCCCTCAAAATAGGTCTGCAGCAAGGCATTGGCATCATATTGCGTACCGTTTTCACGGTTGTATTCCTCGATTTTCTCAGCAAACAGCCAAAAATACTCATAATCCTCACGGCTTTCCCGGATGGATTCCAGCCGCAATGTGCTGATAGGACCTTTGACACCAAATTCTCTGCCGGGATAGAGCAAGTAGCCGTCTCCGGGGGTCTCCGGAACCGTTTCCGCATCGGTCCATACATCTCTGACACCGCTGTGACTGGTGTACCAGTTGACACACCAGTACAGATCTCCTTCAATGCCGTAATCGTACTGCATCCAGCTAATCACACGGGAGCTGATCAAATTGTCATCCAAATGGTAGGTCGGATAGGGCGCACGGGGGTCCAAACAGCCGTACCACCAAACATTTTCGCCCTTCAGCCGCTGCTGACTGTTCTGCCGTTCGGCATACTCCTGCCGCTGCGCCTCACTGTGGAAAAAGCGGAATTTCGGACACCAGGTCTGCACGCCGCCCACCGTATCGGTTCCCACCAGCTCCTGACTGTAAGCAACCGTCACGATGTGCTTCAGTGACAGCAGGCTTTCCTTCAGGTCCGGATAATCATTGAGTTTTTCCGCAACGGTAAACTTGGCATTGGAGATGATCAGATCACTTTCCCGTACCAGTTCGAAATCCTCTGGGCTATCCGGCTCGTCACAGATACTGCCCAAATAATAATAGGCCTTCTTGAACAGATCCACCGTCTCGTTGCCAGCCTTGCGCAGCTCGATATTTTTATCTGCCAACCGGTTGAGTATGTCCAATACGCCATCCTCATCCAAATGGTTCACGCCTTCCACCACATGTAAGGCGTAGGGTAACGCATAACAGGGAATTTTCGGATTTTCCGCTAAATTCTCAGCAACATAATCCACATAGACCCCGTAATTGTTTGTAATGTGGGGGCCTGGCAGATCGGGCATAATTCGCTTATTTGCCAGGAACCAGTAATAACTGTCGTATATTTCCTGGTCTGCAGCGCCCTCTCCGGATGCCACAAAATCATACCAGATCAGGTAGGAGCTTTGCGGATGGACCTCCTCCGGCATAGTCACATCGTAAACCGTCAGCTCGACAGGAACGTTGTATTCCTCAGCGTCTAAGGTCAGCTTGCCCATACCGGTATAGGTGCCGGCCTGGGCGTCGGCAGGAATATTCAAATTCAGCCAAATGCCCTGGTTTTTCCCGGCATTGATGGAATTGTAACGGCGGAACCGGTAGTTTTCCATGGGAATCAACGCATCGGGATAATTGCCGAAAAAGCTCTCCGGATTATAGGAGGACATGACCTCCATGTAGTGCTCCGCATAGATTTCAAAGCAATCGGCGGAGATCACCGCGCCGCTTTGGGTGGCAATGTCTCCCATGGAAAAATCGAATTCGATCACGTCCTTGTCCGGCGTGATCATAAGCTGGACAGATTCCACATCCCCTTTGATACCGTAAAGACGCAGCGTGCTGTCCCGGTCGTAGTCATATTCCATATCCTGCATAAAATTCTCGGTGTTGTATGCCCACCAGAGCTTGACGCCGTCCGTCACTTCCTCAGGTGTCTCCGACTGAGGCGGTTTTTGTCCGCAGGAGATCAGCATCGTGGCTGCCGTCAACAGCACCAAACAAAGGCTGATCACTTTTTTCCCTGTTTTTAACATAGTTTTCCTCCTTTACGAATGGGCTCATGTTTTCAGAAAGTGCTGTCCGTAACATTTTCCGTATCTGAAAATGCTAAGGACAGCATTTTCTGTGCTCTGCCGGGGAGGAGCTAACGCCCCAACGCCATTAGATTAAGCCACTCTTGGCCCCCGCACTTGTGAGGGGGCTGGCAAAAATCTTTGATTTTTGACTGGGGGAGATTTGTAATGAATAATGAATAATGAAGTCGCTGCGCTAATGAAAAATGATGGTATTTTCCTCGAAAACAGTATTTTAATATCCTCGGCGAAGCCGATACCTCCACTATTCACTATTCATTTTTCACTTTTCTCTCAAATACACTCCCTCCGTCTTCGCCTTGTGGCGAAGCCACCTCCCTCATAAATGAGGGAGGCAAGAGCAGATGCTTAACTCAGTGACATTGGTCAATGCCCCTCCCCGTTTGGCTTGGATTTATTTTGCGTAGGAAACCGCTTCCAAATGGTAGCTGTACATTGCCTGCAGCAGCGTCTTCAAAGTGTCTTCGCACTTGCCGTACATTCTGACGATGTAGTGCAGGGGGCTGTAGTTGACGGTCATACTGTCTGTGCCGTCAGAAACTGTCAGTACAATTTCATTGGAAAGATCCTGGG
>JAFSET010000008.1 GCA_017435615.1 Oscillospiraceae bacterium
GCAATGACACCGCTTTAGGTTTTTGTTTTGCTGCAAAAGGAGAAAAATGTTACGCATCAGCGTTTTTCCTGTTTAACGAAACGGTAGAAACCTACCGACTTGTCATTGCGAGCCAGTGCTCACACTGGCGTGGCAATCTCATAATGCAAGGCGATGTATTGTGCATCCTAAAGGACCCGTGCCAGCCAAAAAATATTTATTTTTAAAGGTTCCCAATATCCTTTGGTAATTTGAATGAATAAAGTTCCCCTTTGAGATTGCCACACCAGTGACATCGGTCACTGGTTCGCAATGACACCGCTTTCGGTTTTTTGTTTTCTTCTTTACCGCTGGGGAAAAATGTGTTATGATGAAAAAAAGCTTTGGAGGGATCGTTATGGAAATTCGGTTTGCGGAGGCAAAGGATGTCAGCGGTATTTTGAATTTACTGCGGCAGGTGGGCCGGGTGCATCATCAGGGTTATCCGGAATTATTCCGTTCCAACGCCCAAAAATACGGCGCATCCCAGGTGCTGGCTCTGATCACCTCCACCAAAAACCCCATTTTTGTGGCAGTGGAAGGGGACAGGGTGCTGGGTTACAGCTTCTGTCAGCTCAAGGTATACGAAAATGATCCGGTGATCTGCGATCACACGGAGCTTTACATTGACGATCTGTGTGTGGACGAGCAGTGCCGGGGGCAGGGGATCGGCAAAGCCCTTTATCAGGCCGTCTGCCGCTACGCCCATATCCGCCGGTGTGACAGTATTACTTTAAATGTTTGGTGCTGCAACGCGTCTGCCATGAAATTTTATGAAAAGCTGGGCCTGAAGCCCCAAAAAATCGGCATGGAAATGCCCCTGAAGAAAGACTGAATTCTTTTTTTGCGAACTGTTTATGAGTTCTCGTAGGGACACCCCTCCCGGGGTGTCCGCAAAGATTTTGGGGCTCGATGCACCAAAATCTTTCTGATTCGTTTATGCCACAAGAACAAAATCGGTCCATCGAGGCCCGATTTTGTTTCGGACACCCCGGGAGAGGTGTCCCTACGTAATTCATTAAAATGTTCAATCAATCGGAATTTGAAAGGAACGCTATGCTGGAAAAAGGACACATTTATGAAACGGTGATCACCGATTATACCGCCCAGGGGCAAGGGGTTGCCCATATTGACGGCTGCGCCGTGTTTATTCCTAACGCCCTTGTGGGCGAAACATGCCTTGTTCGCATCGAAAAGGCGCAAAAAACCTGGGCTGCCGGCAAGATCACCCAGCTTTTGGAAACCTCTCCTCACCGGGCAAACCGGCAATGCCCGGTGGCAAAGCTCTGCGGCGGCTGTGATTTTTGGCATATGGACTATGAGGAAGAATGTCGCCTGAAGGCAGACCGGGTCCGGCAGGCACTGAACCGTATAGGTGGGGAAGACCTGCAGGAAATTTCCATCCTGTCCGCCCCCTCCTGCACCGGCTACCGCAACAAGGCGGTTTATCCCGTAGGCAGCAAGAAGGGAAGGGCCTTTTCCGGCTTTTTCCGGGCAGGCACCCATCAAATCGTGGAAAATGACGGCTGTCTGATCCTGTTCCCGGAGGCTGACCGGGTGAAAAACATCGTTATTGCCCACTTAAACCGCTACCACATTCCTGCCTATGACGAAGTGACCCACTCAGGACTGGTGCGGCATATTTTTGTCCGCCGGGGCTGGATATCCGGGCAGCTTTTGGTATGCCTAACTGTCAACGGCTACAAGCTGCCCCACGCACAGGAGCTGGCAGAGCAGCTTAAAACAGTGGACGGGTTTACCACGCTGGTGCTTTCTGTAAACACAAAACCGGGCAACAGCGTGCTGGGGGAGGAGGAACGGGTCCTCTACGGCCCCGGCTCCATTGAGGATACCCTGTGCGGCCTGACCTTCCGGCTTTCGCCCCATTCCTTCTATCAGGTCAACCACCCTCAGGCGGAAAAGCTGTACAACGCCGCCATCGAACAGGCCGGGATCACCAAGGACGATTTGGTGCTGGACCTGTACTGCGGCGTGGGCACCATTACCCTGTGCATGGCCAAAAGCGCCAAAAAGGTCATTGGCGTGGAGGTGGTGGCCGATGCCGTCCGGGACGCCCGGGAAAATGCCAAACGAAACGGCATTGACAACGCGGAATTTTTCTGCGGTGATGCCGGAAAAGCGGCTTTGGAGCTGGAAAAACAGGGGATCACCCCGGATGTGGTGGTAGTAGACCCACCCAGAAAGGGCCTGAACGCCGACACCATCGAGGCGCTGCACCGGATGCACCCAAGACGGATCGTATATGTCTCCTGCGACCCGGCAACCCTGGCCCGGGACGTGGCACTGTTGAAGGAAAAGGGCTATCGCCTGCAATCTGCTCAGGCTGCGGATCTGTTTCCCCGCTGCGCACACGTAGAATCAATCGTTTGTCTTACAAACGATTGATTCTACAATGAATTGCCGTTGGCATGAATTGTGCCTGACGGCGCATGAATTGGCTGCGCCATGAATTGCCCTGCGGGGCATAAAGGGTTCAACGGCAATTCAATTCATGGAGCGAAGCGAGAAATCATGATGCGTTAGCATCAATTCATGACACGATGTGTCAATTCATAAAACGGAGGTTTACATGAAAGAAAACATCTTAATTGATTTATCCAAGCGATTTGCTGTTGATGTTGTAAATCTTTGCACAGAAATCAAGGAACACAGAAAAAGCAATGTGTTACTAAATCAGCTTTTGCGTAGCGGTACAAGCATTGGTGCTAACATCCACGAAGCAAACTATGCATCCAGCAAGGCGGATTTTATCAATAAATTTCAAATTGCCTTGAAAGAGTGTTATGAAACAGATTACTGGTTGGGACTATTTAAGGATACCCATATGATCACTACAACCGAATACGATAGTCTGTATGGACAATGTAGCAAAATTCGCAAGCTTCTTATTTCTTCCATCACCACCGCAAAGAGCAATATAGAACAAAAGGGAAAATAAAAAGATTTAAAACTGAGGACATACTGACTGATAGAGTAAAAATCTTTGAGGAGGGACACAGACTTGGGAAAGAACAGCAAGAAAAAGAACTGTAAAAAAAGCAGAAAGCGGACACCGCCAAAGGGGGCTTCTACATATTTTTTTGTTGCATCAGATTATGAATTTAAGGAAAAACATCCTATCGGCTATGGTTTTCTTGTGGTGCTTGGTATTGTTGCCTTAATGCTTCCTGTCGTGCTATATCTAATGTTTGTACTTCCTTATAATATCAATAGCGCATGGATGATGTTGGGCTGGGTTGGTGCTTTTATTGTTGGAATAGGCCTTTTTAATTTTGTTGCCATCATTCTCAAGCAGTATTTAGGACACTTTGTTTCAATCTTATCATTTGTCATAGGCAGTGCACTGATTTGGATAAGTTTGGTCCAAATGGGAATTGTGTAGATTCCAATCTATCAAACACCTTGGTAGACTCCCTACCTAAAGGGACAATAAATAATGAATTGCCCTACGGGCATGAATTGGCTACGCCATGAATTGCGCTGCGGCGCATAAAAGCTGCAATTCAAATCATGGAGCGAAGCGAGAAATCATGATGCGTTAGCATCAATTCATGACACGATCTATATTGAGAAACTGCAAATAAGAGAAGGTGCAATATGGGAAAATCAAAAAAGAATAAAAATTATGATATCTATATTTCACCAAAAAAGCAGTATTTGTATAAAACACGTAAAATACTGTTTGTTTTATCAGTTATGTTTTTTATTCTAAATATGTCAATCATTGCAGGTTTTGACGAATCAATGAGAAAAAATGCTATAATCATAATTGTGATGTCAACTTTATTTGGTGTTATTCAGTTTATTGATAATCGTAAAACTCTTTGGGATTGGCCTTATATCATAGCTTTGTGCGCTGTATTTTTCCTGTTTTCTGCTTTTACCACTTATAAAACAGAGCTATTGTTTATGAGATATATTTGGCTGGGCGAGTTAATATTCTTTTGCGTATTTGTTCTTCTGATATTGCGCAAGAAAAAAGGCTGAATACTTGCAATATAAGCATAACAGGTAAATAAATTCTAATACATCAAACACTTTTGTAGACTCCCTGCTTAAGCAGAAACTAAGTTTGCCTACGGTGAAAGTAAGCAAAACCTCCCAGTCGTGTCATTGCGAGGGTGCGCAGCACCCGTGGCAATCTCACAATACAAGGGTGTACATTACCAGAGCCCATAGGGCCCGTGCCGGCCTAAAAAATATTCCTCATTATTTTAAGTTCCAAATATCCTTTGGCAATCAAAGAAATAAGGTTTCCCTTTGAGATTGCCACGCCAGTGTGCGCACTGGCTCGCAATGACACGACTGTAAAGTTTTCCTTTTATTAGTCGTAGCGGCTTGCAATGACACCGCTTTCGGTTCTTTGCTTTTTTGCAAAGCAAAAACTTCACCTTACAGGAGAAAACACCATGCACAATATGAAGCTTCATCCTTCGCCCTTTGAGATGATCAAAAGCGGCAAAAAGACCATTGAGCTGCGGTTATTTGACGAGAAGCGTCAGCTTCTCCGGGTAGGGGATATCATCGTTTTTACAAACACCGCCACCGGGGAAACCCTTCAGGCGACTATCTTGAAGCTGCACCGCTTTGACAGCTTTGCGGATTTGTACAGATCCCTGCCGCTGCTGCAGTGCGGATATACGCAAGACGATATTGCCACCGCCCATCCGTCCGATATGGAAGCCTATTATTCTGCTGAGGAACAAAGCCAATACGGCGTTGTCGGTATTGAGATCATTCTCAACTAAGTTTGCCTGCGGTGAAAGTAAGCAAAACCTCCCAGTCGTGTCATTGCGAGGGTGCGCAGCACCCGTGGCAATCTCACAATACAAGGGTGTACATTACCAGAGCCCATAGGACCCGTACCGGCCTAAAAAAATATTCCTTATTATTTAAGTTCCAAATATCCTTTGGCAATCAAGGAAATAAGGTTTCCCTTTGAGATTGCCACGCCAGTTTGCGAACTGGCTCGCAATGACACGACTGTAAAATTTTCCTTTTATTAGTCATAGCGGCTCGCAATGACACCGCTTTCGGTTCTTTACTTTTTTGCAAAGCAAAAACTTCACTTTACAGGAGAAAATCCATGAAAAATATCGTAAACACAACACAGGAAACTGCTCTGTGTACCATTGCCGGACTACAAAAAATGACACTGCTGGACTATCCGGGGAAGGTGGCCTGCACGGTTTTTTTACAGGGCTGCAATCTGCGCTGTCCCTTCTGCCACAACGCTGAGCTGATCGACGGCAGCGGTACACCTGCACTCACCCAAGATGAGCTTTTGGCCTTTTTACAGAAGCGGACCGGGCTTTTGGAAGGGGTCTGCATCACCGGCGGAGAGCCGACTTTGCAGCCGGGTCTATCGGAGCTGCTGCGTCAGATCAAACACATGGGCTACGCAGTCAAGCTGGACACCAACGGTATGCAGCCGTCTGTTTTGAAGGCCCTGGTTGCGGAGGGTCTTGTGGACTATGTGGCCATGGACATTAAGAATTCCCCGGAAAAATACGCCCAAACCGCCGGTCTTTCGGACATTGCCCTTTCCAAAATTGAGGAGAGCATGGTATTTCTGATGGAAGGCACTGTGGACTACGAATTCCGCACCACCCTGGTCCATCCTCTGCACACTGCCGGGGATCTGCTTGCCATAGGACAGTGGTTTTCCAAGCTGTCCCAGGAAAAACCAAAAAAATATTTTTTACAGCCTTTTGTGGACCGTGACACCGTTGTTTTCAGCGGACTGTCCGCCCCGGAAGACACACTTTTACAGCAATTCAAGGAAATTATGACGCCCTTTGTCCACAGCATAAAGATACGGGGTCAAGAATAACAACCACAATATATTGTGTTTGCATAAATATTCATCACACAAGATATTGACAATTTCAAAACTCCCATATATAATACAGGCGCTGCACATTTCAGGCAACGCCTGTATTTACTTATAAGGAGATAAGAAAGATGTATCAGGTTTTAAAGCGTGACGGCTCCACTATGGAGTTCGACATCAACAAGATCAGCGGTGCTATGATCAAGGCCTTTGACGCGCTGGGCCGGAATTATCACCCCAGTGTGATCAATATGCTGGCGCTGCAGGTCACCTCCGCCTTTGAGATGAAGATCAAGGACGGCAAGATCACTGTGGAAGACATCCAGGACAGCGTTGAGCAGGTGCTGTCCGAAAGCGGCTATGCCGATGTGGCAAAGGCCTACATTCTGTACCGGAAGCAGCGTGAGAAGATCCGCAATGTCAACTCTGCGCTGCTCAACTACAAGGATCTAGTGGACAATTATCTGCAGATCAACGACTGGCGTGTGAAGGAAAACTCCACCGTCACCTACTCTGTGGGCGGTCTGATCCTGTCCAACTCCGGTGCCATCACCGCCAACTACTGGCTCAGCGAGATCTACGACGACGAAATTGCCGAGGCTCACCGCAGCGCGGCTATGCATCTGCACGATCTTTCCATGCTCACCGGCTACTGCGCAGGCTGGAGCCTGAAGCAGCTCATTCAGGAAGGCCTGGGCGGTGTTGTGGGCAAGATCACCTCCTCCCCGGCAGCCCACCTGTCCACACTGTGCAATCAGATGGTCAACTTCCTGGGCATTATGCAAAATGAATGGGCCGGCGCTCAGGCATTTTCCTCCTTCGATACCTACCTTGCACCCTTCGTCAAGGTGGACAATCTGTCTCAGAAGGAAGTCAAGCAGTGCGTACAGTCCTTTATTTACGGCGTAAATACCCCCTCCCGCTGGGGTACACAGGCTCCCTTCTCCAACATCACCCTGGACTGGACCGTTCCCAACGACCTGAAGGATCAGCCTGCCATCGTCGGCGGCAAGGAGATGGACTTCACCTACGGTGACTGTAAGAAGGAAATGGATATGGTCAACCGGGCCTTCATTGAGATCATGATCGAAGGTGACGCCCACGGCCGTGGCTTCCAGTACCCCATCCCCACCTACTCCATTACCCGGGATTTCGACTGGAGCGAGACTGAGAACAACAAGCTGCTGTTCGAAATGACCGCCAAGTACGGCACGCCCTACTTCTCCAACTACATCAACTCCGATATGGAGCCCTCCGATGTGCGCTCCATGTGCTGCAGACTCCGTCTGGACCTGCGTGAGCTGCGGAAAAAGTCCGGCGGCTTCTTCGGCTCCGGCGAGTCCACCGGCTCCATCGGCGTTGTCACCATCAACCTGCCCCGGATCGCGTTCCTTGCCAAGGACGAGGCCGACTTCTACGCCCAGCTGGATAAGCTGATGGACATCGCTGCCCGCAGCCTGAAGGTCAAGCGCGAAGTCATCACCAAGCTGATGGAAAACGGTCTGTATCCCTACACCAAGCGTTACCTTGGCACCTTCGCCAACCACTTCTCCA
>JAFSET010000055.1 GCA_017435615.1 Oscillospiraceae bacterium
ATAAACGTTTTTCAGGCTGGTACGGGTCCTTTGGGTTTTAGAAATGTACACCCTTGCATTTTGAGATTGCCACGCCACTTAAGCGCACTGGCTCGCAATGACACGGGGAGGACGGATTGCAACGCCATGTAGGGGAGGCGTTTCGCCTCCCGAGGGACGGGAAACCCGTCCCCTACTGGCTCGCAATGACACGACTGTGAGGTTTTGGGAAAACCGTCCCTTTGTGTGTATTATTTTGCCGTGTTCTGAAAAAGAATATTGTTTTCAAGAAAAATACTGAAAAAAGTTTTCATTTTTCGATTTTTTAGATTGATTTTATGGAAAGTTTGTCATACAATAGGAAAAGTGACGTTAACGAGGTGATGCAGGTGCTCAATATTGTTTTGGTCGAACCGGAAATCCCGCAAAACTGCGGAAACATCGCCAGAACCTGCGCTGCCACCGGCAGCAGGCTGCACCTGATCCGGCCTTTGGGCTTTGATATTTCGGAAAAGGCTGTCAAGCGGGCCGGCCTGGATTACTGGCATTTGGTGGATGTCCGGGACTACGAGTCCTTAGATGACTTCTTCTCCAAAAACGATGTCCGGCAAATGTGGTGCCTTTCCACCAAAGCGCCCCAAAGCTATACCGAGGCTGCCTTTACCGATGACTGCTACTTATTTTTCGGCAAGGAAACAAAGGGCCTGCCGGAGGATTTTTTGGAGCAGCACCGGCAGTGCTGCATCCGCCTGCCTATGCGTCAGGAGGCAAGAAGCCTGAATTTAAGCAACGCCGTAGCCATCACGGTCTACGAGGCCTTGCGGCAGACCGGTTTTCCCGGGCTGTGTGATCACGGAAAAATGCGGGAGACCACTCCCGATAATATGGAGGAATAAACTATGAATTATAACAAGAAGTCTATTGAGGACATCAACGTTGCCGGCAAGCGCGTGCTGTGCCGCTGCGATTTCAACGTCCCCACCAAGGACGGCAAGATCACCTCTGACAAGCGGATCGTTGCCGCACTGCCCACCATCGAGTATTTGGTGAACCAGGGCGCAAAGGTCATCCTGTGCTCCCACATGGGCAAGCCCAAGGGCGAATGGAAGCCGGAGCTGAGCCTGAAGATCGTGGCTGACAGACTGAGCCAGCTTCTGGGCAAGGAAGTCATTATGGCTGCTGACGTGGCCGGTGAGGACTCCAAGGCCAAGGCCGCCGCTTTGAAGGACGGCGACGTGATGCTGCTGGAAAACACCCGTTACATCAAGGGCGAGACCAAGAACGATCCCGAGCTGTCCAAGGCCCTGGCTGACCTGGCTGACATTTTTGTCAACGATGCCTTCGGCACCGCACACCGCGCCCACTCCTCCACCGCCGGCGTGGCAGACCACCTGCCTGCTGTCTGCGGCTACCTGGTACAGAAGGAAGTAGGCGTTATGGGCAAGGCTCTGGCTGCTCCCGAGCGTCCCTTCGTTGCCATTTTGGGCGGCGCAAAGGTCTCCGACAAGCTCAACGTTATCAACAACCTGCTGGAAAAGGTGGACACCCTGATCATCGGCGGCGGTATGGCCTTCACCTTCCTGGCTGCCCAGGGCTACAGCGTGGGCAGCTCTCTGGTGGACAATGAGAAGCTGGACTACTGCAAGGAAATGCTTTCTAAGGCTCAGGCCAAGGGCGTAAAGCTGCTGCTGCCCGTAGACACCGTGGTTGCTGACGGCTTCCCCAGCCCCATCGATGCTGAGATCGCGGTTTCCACCGTGGACTCCTGCGCTATCCCCGAGGGCAAGATGGGTCTGGACATCGGCGAAAAGGCCCGTGAGGAGTTTGCTGCCGCTGCCAAGGCTGCCAAGACCGTGGTTTGGAACGGACCTATGGGCGTATTTGAGAACCCTGTCCTGTCCGCCGGTACTAAGGCTGTTGCCCAGGCACTGGCCGATTCCGAGGCTGTGACCATCGTTGGCGGCGGTGACAGTGCCGCAGCCTGCGAGCAGCTCGGCTACGCTGATAAGATCACCCACATTTCCACCGGCGGCGGCGCTTCCCTGGAATTCCTGGAAGGCCTGGAGCTGCCCGGCATTGCCTGCCTGCAGGATAAATAAAATTCTGACCCAGTGAGCATACGGGGCAGTCCCCCTGCCCCGTACATATATTATCTATGAAAATGAGGAGAGAAGAAAAATGAACAGAAAGTACCGTAAGACCGTGATTGCCGGTAACTGGAAGATGAATAAGACTCCCAGCCAGACCAAGGAGTTTATGGCGCAGCTGAAGTCTATTCTGCCCCGTGGCCGTTGGTGTGATATCGCCCTGTGCGTACCTGCCGTTTGTATTCCTGCCGCTGTGCGCGCTATGCGTGAGACCAGAGTCGGCATCGGCGCGGAGAACTGCAACGCCAATCCCAGCGGTGCCTACACCGGCGAGATCGCTACCGATATGCTGGTGGATGCCGGCTGCAAATATGTGATCATCGGCCACTCCGAGCGCCGTGCTATGGGCGAGACCGATGCAGACGTCAACGCCAAGGTCCTGGCCGCTTTGGAAGCCGGCCTGACCCCCATTATGTGCTGCGGCGAGAGCCTGGAGCAGCGTGAGGCTGACATCACTGCCGAGTGGATCGCGATGCAGATCAAGCTGGGTCTGCAGGGCGTGCCCGAGGACAAGATCCGCAAGGTCGTCATTGCTTACGAGCCCATTTGGGCCATCGGCACCGGCCGTACCGCTACTCCCGAGCAGGCTCAGGAAGTCTGCGAGAGCATCCGTGCTGTGGTCCGCAAGCTCTACAGCTCCAAGAATGCCCGTGCTATCTCCATCCTGTACGGCGGCTCCATGAACGAGAAGAACGCCTTCGAGCTGCTGGCAAAGCCTGACATCGACGGCGGCCTGATCGGTGGTGCCTCCCTGGTTCCCGAGAAGTTCGTGCAGATCATCGAGGCTGCCAACCAGCCCACTGTTTGATCCCCAATACAGGAAACAGCCGCCTGCACAGGCGGCTGTTTTTTTGCGTTTTTAGGGGGTGTTGCGAGAAAAATCGCAGCACCCCCTGTCGTTATATGGTTTTAAAATTTCAGGACGAGCTGGCCGTTTTTCGGCTGCAGCAGCGCTCCGTCGGGCTGAAGGGCAAGCTGTCCGTCGATCGGCACCTCGTAGGCAAAGCCATTATGCAGAGCCTGCAGCTTGTTATTCCCAAAGGTCAGCTTTGTCTGCTCACCGGGTTTGCCCCAGCAATACAGCAGGTCCGGGCAGTTGCGGAAGGTGACGCCCTCCGGCGCAAACAGAATCTGGCCCTGGGTGCCGTCGGCAAATACCGCCTGCACCGAAAGCACCGTATCGCTCAGCTCCGAGGCCGCAAGCTCTGTCACCTGCTTGCTCAGGCTTAAAATGCTTTCCGTCTGCTCTGTGCTCCACAGCCGGTAATTCACCACCGGCAGATTGTCATAGGTTGCGATCCAGCCCGCACAGGGCTCTTCCAAATACCGTTCCCGGTAGCGGTCGTCAAATTTGGTCAGATCCCGAAAAAACAGTCTGCCATCCTCCAAAAACAGGTTGGCCCGGTAGTTTTTACAGTTATACCAAATGCTCTTCCGGCCCTCCTGCCGCCAATCCTCCAGCGCCACCTGAGCATTAGCCGCGGACTGTTCAAACTGCTGCTGATACCACGCGCCGGTATCCCCTATCTTTTGGATGCTGAGCAGGCCTTGCTTTTGCAGCTCCGTCAGCTTGTGCACCTGCATCCGGTAGCCCTCCAGCAAGCCTATGCCGAAGGAATTTTCCTGACCGGTGGTGGCGTGGGCGTGGGTCAGGCAGGGCGTTTGATAATAAGTATCAAAGTACCAGTCCACTATAGGGCCGTCACTGCCGCATTTCCAGGCCGGCTCTAACGTCCAAACTGTGTTGCCGTTGTATTCTTTTTCTTCGTAGCTGTAGATAGGATCCGGCATCAGCATCCGGAATACCGGAGCCGGAATTTGATTTTCCGCCCTCTGCGCAGGACACAGCATATTGTTTTTGGACGGATAATAGCCGCCGTTAAAGTAGCCGCCCCACAGGGTATAGGCATCCACGGCATACTGCTCCCGGCATAGGCAAAAGGCCTTGATGCCGTATGTTTGGCACATATAGTCCATAGACCAGGCATCCATCAGCCAGGATCCTGCCACCTGGGGATAGCAGCCAAACAGCTCTTTGAACAGCCTGAATACTTCATCGATGATCTTCTGCCGTTCCTGCTGGGTATAACCGGGCAAAAAGCCCACATCGGCATACCAGTCCCAGTCATAGCCCTCTCTGCCACGCCACACAAGGCCTACGCCCTCAATCAGCTCCCGGCAGTTTTCAAACCAGACGCCCAGCTCCATATTTTCGTCCCGCTCCCGCAGGAACAGGTCCTGAAAATCCTTTCGGACCATGGCATCGTACTGCAGCAGGAAGGTGTTACCGATCCCAAATTCTTTATTACATTTGATCTGCTCCACCACCGGCGTGTACAGATCCATTTCCCACCGAGGCTCGATCCCCCGGACGAAATTTACAATGTTCACAATCCGACGCATAAACAATTCACCTCTTTCTGATATAGAAAAGCACTGCATATTCCAATATGGCAAATCTGTTAAATCAGGATTTCGTGCAGCAATGAATGAATTAGCTTTGCCATGAATTGATGCTGATACATTCTGAATTGTCGCAATGCGACATGATTTGAATTGCCTGAAAACCTATGCACCGCAGTGCAATTCATGCCGACAGGCAATTCATTACGAGCAATTCTTGCCCGCCAAACAATCATTTATCTTATATCGTACACACTGCGCAGGCGAATGTTTTTGGGTGTACCCTCCAGGATCTTCACCGTTTTGGATCCGGCGTTCATATGGAAATAGTTGTCACTGAGGATGAAATCGGACTCCGGAGAGTCGATCTGTACATACTGGGCGTAGCTGTCGGCATAGACGGTGATCTCATCGCCGTTTATCTCATAGCGCAGCTTGGGATCCTGGAACCGGAAATACTTAGGCAGCGTAAACAGCACCGTACCCTCCGATACCACCTGATCCTCCACCAGGAAGGCAAAGCTTATGTAGTTACAGTCCACATCGGTATTGCAGAAGTCCATTTCCTCCAGCCACACCGAGGTCAGGGCCGGGACCGTCAAAGGAGTCTCCCCCTCTTTGAGTACCTTGCCGGTATCATCACGCAGCGCCCACACCACCTGACCGGTCACATCGCCGCGCGTTTCATTGGTCACGCAAAGCTGTGCCTTGGTTTCATAGCCGATCCGGGGGTCCAGTGTGGGGAAGTACCGGGTGTCACCCTCGCCGGTCTCTTTACAACTGATCATCACCGGGCTGTAGAACCGTTTTGCCACATAATGCAGCGCCTTGAGTCTTCCGTAATAATCAATACTGGACCAGGAGGCGGTAGGCCAAATATCGTTAAGCTGCCAGTACAGCGCGCCCATACAGCGTCCCCGGTGTCTTCTCAAATGCTCCACGCCGTAGCGCATAGCCTCTGCCTGCAAAAGCTGGGAAGCGTACAGCAGCGTTCCAAACTCACTGGGGTACTTGTAGGTCTGGGACAGGTAGTTGAGGATCTTGCCGTTGGCTACGCCGTTTCTCTGGTGCATCTCCATCACACGGCTGAACACGTTCCGGTCCTCCGGAGCCGTTACCGCGTTGATGGTCTTTTCACTGGGGAAGGACTGGAAGCCAAATTCGCTTAAATAGCGGAAATATTTCTTTCTGTAATCGGTAAAGGGCTTTTCGCCGTGCCATACCTCCCAGTAGTGGCTGTCGCCGAAGTTTTCATTCCGTGGATCGACAAAATGGCCACAGGAGGTGGGAGAGGACGGAATATAGGGAATGTAGGGGCAAAGCTGCTGCATCATCTGCGGCATCATTTCCTCATACAGATACAAATACGTCTCCACCAGCTTGGGGAACTTCTGCAAGCCGTCGTAGGCATACATCTCCTCGATCTCGTTGTTGCCGCTGATCAGGGCAATGGATGCGTGATGGCGAATTCTTTTCAGATTGTCGCGCACCTCGGCCTGCATATTGTCCTTCATTTCCTGGCTGGTGCTGACAACGGTACACGCTGTCATCATATCCTGGAACACCACAATACCCATTTCGTCACAGGCATCAAAGAAGCTGTCCCGGGGATAGACACCGCCGCCCCAGACCCGGATGGCGTTAAAGTTGGCATCCCGGCACTTTTTGATCAGGTCATAGGTTTTTTCCGGGGTTACCCGGGTCAGGATATTGTCCTCCGGAATATAGTCGCCGCCCATAGCAAAGAACCGGACACCGTTGACCTCATGGCAGAAGCTCTCGCCATACTTATCCTTTTCCCGGATCAGCTTCATGGCACGCAGACCGATGCGCTTCTCCTCTTTCCAGCCGCAGCACGCCGCGGTCACGGTGTACAGAGGCTGCTCACCCAGGCCGTTGGGCCACCAAAGCTGAGGATTGGAAATTTCGGTTTCCTGATTGGCAGGGATCTCATAGACTTCTCCATTGGGGGTCGTCAAGGTAACCGTCACATCTGCCGCCTGATCTGTTTCCACATACGGGGCAATATAGACCTTGCCGCCATCGTGACGCTGCAGGATGTGAAAGTCTGTAATTCTGGCGCTGTCCAGCACCAGCAGGGAAATATCCTTCCAAATGCCTGCGTCCGGCAGACGGGGACCCCAGTCCCAGCCCAGCATGCAGTGGGCTTTGCGAATGTGGCCCGCACCGTCGGTGCAGTGCCAGGGCTGGGTCAGCCGCTCTTCCTTCTGCTTTTCCGTGATGTAGGGAATAGGCGGATGGAACAAAGCAGAAATGGTATTGCTGCCGCTTTTCAGCAGCTCGGTCACATCAAATTCGTAGGTGCGGTGCATATTGTCGGTGTAGGCCAGGTGGACACCGTTGATATACAGATCGCATAAGGTATCTAATCCTTCACAGCACAGCAGGACTTTGTGGCCGTCCGGGGTGAAGTCGAATTCTCTGGAAAAGGTAAATTCATGATCCAGCAGCTTCAGTGCTTCCAGCTCGTTCATACCGTAGAAGGGATCCTCCATCAGCCCCTTATCTAACAAAAAGGAATACACACTGCCCGGCACAGTACCTTCACACGCGTAACCTGCACCCTGCATCTGCCAAATGCCATTTAAACTGATCTTTTTCATAGAAGCCTTCCTTTCTCAAAAGCCCGCAAGCGCAACCGGACTGCACAGTTCCGGGACTGTATGCGGTAAGCATGAGGTATTTTCAGCATAATATCTCTTTTTATGGTTTTTCCCAAAACAGCATAAAACTGTTTTGGGAAAAAGTCAAGGATACGATTTATAATATAATCAACCCTTCAGGCCGCCGGAGTACATCTGTCCCATCAGCTTATCCGCAAAGAAAATGAAGATCAGCAAAATGGGCAGCATTGCGATCAGCGCGCCGGCAAAATAGGCCGGATAGTTGGCCGCGTATTGGATCTCCTGCTGGAACGCATACAGGCCCAGGGAAAGAGGCGGCATGTTGTTAAAGTACAGCAGGGGTGTTTCGTAGTTATTCCACAGGGTAATGAAATTCAGCAGGAAGTATGCGATCAGAATATTCTTGCCCATGGGAAGACCAATGGTGATAAAGGCCCGCAGATCACTGCCGCCGTCAATATACACCGCCTCCCGGTAGGCACGTGGCACACCCTTGAAAAAGCCGTAGGTGATCATCATATTGGCACTGAAGCCGCCAATTTGGGTGATCAGGTACAAAGGGGAATCGTTCAGCCCCAGGCTGTAGATCAGCTTATAGGTAGCCGGCAGAGAGCCGTAGATGGGGATGATCATAATAAACAGCACGATCTTGAACAGCAATTCTCTGCCTTTAAAATCATACTGGGCAAAGATATAGCCGGTAACGCACACAGAAAAGGACAGCAGCAGCGCGGAGCCGCCAACCTGCCAAATACTGTTGAACAGCATCCCCCAGAAGCCTACCTCGTTGTATTCCAGCTTATCAATGGCCAGCAGGAAGTTTTCCCACTGCAGATTGGCAAGATCCGGCAGCTTTAAGGGTTCCCGGAGGTAGTCGATATTGGTCTTGAACACATTCATCAGCGCCCAGCCGAACATATACAGCACAATGGCAGACCATACCGCCAGCACCGCAAAGGCAACAATAAAGAATATCCGTTCCGGCACATTCCTTCTGCGCTCTAAAATATCGATTTTCTTTTTTTCACGCATATTGACGCCCCCTTTCTATTCCGCGCCCTGATAAATGCTGGTCACAAGCTTTCGGACCAGCAGGCACAAAGGATATGCCACCAGGGTAAAGATCAGGCCCAGTGCCGAGGGAATATAATAGGACTGGTATCTTCTGACCTGATCGTAGATCCAATAACCGAAGGTAAAGGTCTCCGTGACATTGGGTGTCAGCAGCAAAATCACGCCGCTGGCACCGAAGATGCCGGCAAAGCTGGTAACGATGGTCATGGAAATGGTGGGCCACATCAAGGGAATGTAGATGTGCCACAGCTCCTGCCACATGGTCACGCCGTCCAGCACTGCGGCCTCCTGGACCTCTCTGGAGATCTTGGCCATCGCACCGCTAAACAAAATGTAGCTGCCGGCAAAGCCGAAGAAGAAGTTATAAAACAGCAGCATCGGCGTGGCGTATTCCGCCTCCTGGAACCAGGCAGGCACCCGTTCCACACCGCAGACCTGGGTCAAAAATGTGCCAAACACACCCTTGCCGGATACGAAAGCCTCGAAAATACCTACCAGCACCACGGAACAGATGATGCTGGGCAGGTACAGGACCACCCGGAAAAACTTGGTGCCGCGAAGCTTTTTATGGAAGATATAGGTCAGCAGAATGGAATGAGGGATGCTCCAAACGGTACCCACAAGCCAGTATTTCAGGGTATTCATACCGTAAAGCACCATATCATAGCCAGGCCTGTTTTCTGTGAACATCTTAAAGATCTCTTTAAAATTGTCCAACGTCCAGTATTCTACACCGCCATTGGCGTAGTCTACATTCTTAAATGCCATCAAAATGGCATCAATATTGACATACACCCAAAAAACAAGCAAATTCAGCAGCGGAAGTGCCAGCATAGACCAAATAAAAATGGTAGTCTTGGTCTTTTGCTTCATGATCCGCTTTTGGGGGTATTGGTTTGCCATAAGGCCTTCATCCTTTCCGTTCCGGTAAATTTTGTTTTGATTTGGCTGCCCCTGAAAACGCCCTTGGGCGTTCTCAGGGGGGCCTTTTTCACTCTCTCTTTTCCTTGTAAACACAAATCACCGCACGCTTATGCAGGCTCTGTGGCCTTGATGTTGTCGATCAGGATGTAGGATGCCACATCCCCGGACACACCGTTGTTGCGCTCGATATTCCAGAAGAATTGCAGGTAATCGCAATCGCTGCTCAGTTGAATGGTTGCGGTAAACCAGGTTTCGGGAATCATATAGACCACCTGGCCACTGCCGCTGTCACCGGTAAATTCAATGTTCATATCCTTGCCGGAGGTCCAGCCATCAAAGCTTCCGTACACCTGGAAGGTGACAGTGGTACCGGCCTTCAGGGTTTTGCCAAAATTGAGCTGGAAGGTGGGATAATAATGGCTGGTATGGCTCAGCTTCAGGGCGTAGCTGCCACCGTTTTCCGGAGCGGCTGTGCCGGCTTCCCCATAGCTGACCCTTGTAAAGGTGGCATCACGCTGTTCATAGCTTCCGCCTATGCCGGTCAGATACGTCGCATCGGTTTCATTTTCAAAGCCCAGGCCGTTTGACAGCGACACATTGGGAACCTCCGTGTCAAAGTTATCCAGATAAACCTCCACATTGGTCACATTGGAGGTCTTCTCCCAGCGGTCCAGGGTGCAGACCAGATCCAGGTGGTCGCAGTCGGAAGCCAATGTGATGCTCTGCTTGTTCCAGCTTCCGTAGTAGTACTGGGCCGTGGCCTCGCCGCCGGACACATACTCGAAAATGGTCACGGTGCTCACACCGGCGTTGGTAATATCCCGGGTGTAGGCATCGAAGGTAATGACCGTACCGGCGGGAAGTGTTTCACCAAAGCTGATGCGAAGCGTAGGCCAGTAGCTGTTGGTACTGGTCAGCTTCAGCGCGGATGCGCCGCCGTTTTCAGGTGCGCTCACACCGGCGTCGGCATAGCTGACAACGGACAAGGTGGCGTCACGCCACGCGTTGCCGCCGCCCACAGGACCGAAGAAGGCTGCATCCTGCGCCTGTTCAAAATCCACGCCATCCCGGAAGCTACCTGCAGGTGTGGGCGGTGTAGTTTCAGGCTCTGTGGTTTCAGGCTCGGTAGTTTCAGGCTCGGTGGGCTCCGGCTCGGTGCCGGGCAGCACAGCCTTTACATTGTCGATCAGGATGTAGGATGCCACAGCTCCGGAAATGCCGTTGTTACGCTCAATATTCCAGAAGAATTGCAGATGATCGCAGTCTTTATTCAGAACGATCGTGGCGGTAAACCAGGCTTCCGGCAGCATATAGACCACCTGTCCGCTGCCGCTGTCGCCGGTAAATTCAATGTTCATATCATTGCCGGAGGTCCAGCCATGGAAGCTGCCGTATACGTCGAAGGTGACGGTGGTACCGGCCTCCAGGGTCTTGCCGAAATTCATCTGGAAGGTGGGATAATAGTGGCTGGTATGGCTCAGCTTCAGGGCGTAGCTGCCTGCATTGGCAGGCGCGGTCACACCTGCGTCGGCATAGGTCGTCCGCTGGATGGCAGCATCCTGAGATGCGCCGA
>JAFSET010000056.1 GCA_017435615.1 Oscillospiraceae bacterium
ATTGCAGTAGCTATGCAAAAGCCAAAAACCTTAAGCGGTGTCATTGCGAGCCGCCAAAAGGCGGCGTGGCAATCTCAAAGGGGAACTTTATTCATTCAGATTACCAAAGGATATTGGGAACCTTAAATAATAAATATTTTTGGCTGGCACGGGTCCTTTAGGATGCACAATACATCGCCTTGCATTTTGAGATTGCCACGCCAGTGTGCGCACTGGCTCGCAATGACAAAACGGTAGATTTCCGCAAAGTTCAAACAGCTCGAAAAATAAGAATTTGGTAATGGTTACAAAACGGTGACAAAAAAGTTTCGAATTGTTAAAAAAAGACTTGATTTTTTTCCGGAAAGGTAGTACTATGTGCTACGGTTATAAAATGTCTTTGGAGGAACTTGGATGCGTTCCATAATATTACGGCGGATCGTTTTGCTGCTTTTGCTGTGTCTGTGCCTGGTTCAGGTGGCAATGCCTGTCCGCGCGGACTTTGAAAATACATATGTTAATACCGGTGATCAGCGTGCGGACCTGATCGGTGTGGCCCTGACCCAGGTGGGCTACCGGGAGGGCAGCGGCGGATACACTAAATACGGTGATTGGTACGGCGCGCCCTATACCGACTGGTGCGGTATGTTCGTAAGCTGGTGTGCCAATCAGGCCGGGATCCCCACATCTGTGCTGAAGCGAAACGGCTTTGCCAGTGCGTCGGCCTTTAATATCCCGTCCTTTTCCATCGGTGATAAAACACCCCGGGCCGGTGACCTGTTTTTCAAAACAGACGGCTCTCACACCGGTATCGTCTATTATGTGGAGGGAGATTATTTCTTCACCTTGGAGGGCAATACCGACGAATATTCCTACAACGGCGTGGGCGTTTTTATCCGCAAGCGTTCTTTGTACGACAATTACTATTTCGGCGAGCCCCCTTATCAAAGTGATGAGGGACACAATTACCAAAAGGGGACAGAGGCTCAGCACCCCCATAAGGAATACTATCAGTGTACAGACTGCGACAATATGTACTACACCGGTACCAACGGAACGGTGGAGGACTGTCTGCAGTGCGTAATGGAGCAGTGCGACCATCAGTATGCCGACTGGCGGCCTTTGGATGAGGGCAGCCATATGGGCACCTGCGGCAAATGCACCAAGGAGGAGCTGTTTGACCATCAGTGGAAGCAGAGCCAGGTGCTGAAGGCTGCCACCTGTGAAGACACCGGCCTGGCAGAGGAACAGTGCGGCGTCTGCGGACAGCTCCGTCAGGTAGAGCTTCCCCAAACCGATGATCACCAATACGGCGACTGGATCTATATTGATGAAGAAAGCCACTACCGGGTCTGCCAGACCTGTGGCCGGGAACGGACACAGGCCCACAGCCAGGATGAAT
Source organism: Oscillospiraceae bacterium (assembly GCA_017435615.1). Taxonomy (GTDB): domain Bacteria; phylum Bacillota; class Clostridia; order Oscillospirales; family Oscillospiraceae; genus Faecousia. The sequence goes on from JAFSET010000056.1 coordinate 1,382, forward strand.
GGCAGTGGGACCGGTTTGAGCACTTCTATGAATGTACCGACTGTGGCGAAAAGGTGGGCGCGGAAGCCCACGACCATGAGGGTGACTGTGAAGCTGCCTGTACCGTCTGCAGCTATACCCGGCCCACGGGCCACCTGTATTCCGCCAAATGGTGCGCCGACGAACAGGCCCACTGGTATGAATGTGCCAACTGTCCGGCAACCACCGATGCGCAAAACCACGCCTTTGCGGAGGAATGTGACGAAACCTGTGATGTCTGCGGTTATATCCGGCAGACAGAGCACAGCTTTTCCGAGGAATGGGAGCATGATGCCACAGCTCACTGGCATCAGTGCCAGGTCTGCGGCAAGGCGCAGCAGCGCACAGGCCATACGCCCGGCGATGCTGCCACGGAGCAGCAGGGACAAAGCTGTACCGTCTGCGGTGCGGAGCTGAGAGCCCGGCTGGTCCATGTACACAGCTATGATTATGTATCTGACGACGCTACCCACTGGGGAAGCTGTTTGTGCGGTGACACCATAGAGCCGGAGGGGCACATTTGGGACCTGAACACCGGTGCCTGCAAAACTTGCCAGGCGGAATTGCCTGCGGAAGAAAAGCCTGTGCAGATTCCCTGGCTGCTTGTGCTGCCTGCCTTGGCTGCGGCGTGCAGCGTCAGCGCTGTGGTGATGGGCATTACGGTCCGCAAAAAGAAAAAACAACTCCAACCTGCATAAATAAAATGGGCGTTGCAAGTCGTTTGCAACGCCCATTGATTTTATTCCTGGATCAGCAGCTCCGCGATTTGGATGGCATTGGTGGCGGCACCCTTACGGACCTGGTCACCGCAGCACCACAGGCTGATGCCATGATCGTCGGTCAGGTCCGGACGGATACGGCCCACGAACACGATGTCCTGATCGGTGGTGTCCAGAGGCATGGGATAGACCTTATTCTTCAGGTCATCCACCAGCTTACAGCCGGGAGCGGCGGCAATGGCTGCCCGGGCCTGCTCCACACTGACCGGCACATCAAAGTGGCAGCTTACCGAAATGGAGTGGCTGCGGACCACCGGAACACGGACACAGGTGCAGGTCACCTTCAGCTCCGGCAGGTGCATGATTTTCCGGCCCTCGTTCTGCATCTTCATTTCTTCACTGGTGTAGCCGTCTACCTGCTCACCGCCGATCTGAGGGATTAGGTTGTAGGCGATCTGATAGGGGAAGATCTTGGGCTCGTAGTGCTCACCCTTGGAAAGGGCTTCCACTTCGCCCATCAGCTCCACAGGGCCACCGGCACCGGCACCGGACACAGCCTGATAGGTAGAGGCGGTCATGGTGCGGATGGGGGCAATGGCGTTCAGGGCGTTCACAGCGGTGACGGTGATGATGGTGGAGCAGTTGGGGTTGGAGATGATGCCGTGGTGACCCTTCACATCCTCCGGATTGACCTCCGGAACGATCAGGGGCACATTGGGATCCATCCGGAAGGCGGAGGAATTGTCCACAAATACGGCACCGGCCTTCACAATGGCAGGGGCAAACTGCTTGGCAATGTCGTTTTCTGCCGCGCCGAGTACGATGTCCACGCCTTCAAAGGCCTCGTCGCAGGCAAGCTGGATGGTCACATCCTCACCCTTGAATTTCAGGGTCTTGCCGGCACTTCTCTGACTGGCAAGGGGGATCAGCTTTCCCACAGGGAAATCCCGCTCCTGCAAAATTTTGATCATTTCCTGGCCCACCGCACCGGTGGCACCTAAAATTGCAACAGTATAGGTTTTCATATCGAATTCCTCCCGAAATTACTTGGTAAAGCTGTCGTACAGCACCCGGATGGCAGCGGCAAAGTCCCGGTTATCCACGCCGAAGATGATGTTCAGCTCGTCAGGTCCCTGGTTGATCATACGGATGTTGATACCGGCCTGACCCAGGGCCGCAAAGATCTTGCCGGAAACACCGGGGCGGAAGGCCATCCGGTGGCCTACGGCGGCGATCACGGAAATATGGTCCAAAACCTCCAGCCGGTCCGGCTCCACGGTTTGCTGGATCTCTGCCAAAACAGCATACAGGCAGGGGGCAACAGCCTCTGTGCGCACAACCAGGGATACGTTGTCAATGCCGTTGGGCACAAAGTCCACGGAAACGCCGTGACGCTCCAGGACGCTGAGCACCTTCCGCAGCACGCCTACCTGGCTGGTCATTCCACGCTTGAACATGGTGATGATGGAAAAATCCTTTTTGCCGGTGATGCCGGTAATGACCCGGTTGGGATCGGTTTCGGTGTCGAAGTTTTCCTGAATAAAGGTACCCGGGTCTTCCGGGGCATTGGTGTTGCGGATGTTGACAGGGATGCCCTTTTCACGCACCGGCAGGATGGTGCCCTCATGAAGCACCTGCGCGCCGGCGTAGCTCAGCTCCCGGAGCTCGTCATAGGTGACCTCGGGAATGGGCTGGGGATCGTCCACGATCCGGGGGTCTGCCATCAGAATACCGGAAACGTCGGTCCAGTTTTCATAGACATCCGCATCCAGCGCGGCGGCGGCCAAAGCACCGGTGATATCACTGCCGCCTCTGGAGAAGGTGTGGATACGGCCGTCAGGCATTGCGCCGTAGAAGCCGGGGATCACGATGCCCTTGCCCTTGCCCAGTTTTTTCAGGGCGGCGTAGGAGTATTCCTTATCCACGGTTCCGTCCATATTGAACCGGATCCAGTGGGCAGCGTCCACGAATTCAAAATCCAAAAATGCCGCCATCAGCTTGGCAGAATAGTATTCACCCCGGCTGACCAGCTCATCCTCGGAGACCTTCTTGTCGTCCAGCCGCTTTTTCAGTTGGGCAAATTCTGATTCTAAGTCCACATTCAGCTTCAGCTCATCCCGGATCTGGATGTACCGGGAGGTGATCATATCGTAAATGGGATCGCAGGCCACGCCGTACTTGGTGTGGGCGTGACACAGGTATAAAAGGTCCGTCAGCTTATGGTCACCGGAGTCACGCTTGCCGGCGGCGGAAACCACCACCACACGGCGCTGAGGGTCGGAAAGGACGATATCCCGGACCTTGCGGTACTGCCCGGCATCAGCCATGGACGAACCGCCGAATTTTGTGATTTTCAGCATGGTAATTCCTTCTTTTATCAATTATTCCTGAGGCAGAGCGGCAATAAAGGCATCACTGTGGGCCTTGAGCCACTTGTGCATTTCGTTGACAGGTACGGGCTTTGTGATGACAGCATCGTTCCAGTGCTCTGCAGTTTGTGCGTCCAGCCAGGCATCGCTGCCGCCCCGGACATAGTAGCGAAGCTCCACAGCATTTTCGGCGCTGACCTTGCCGCCGTAGGGGCTGTAGAAGCCCTTACCGGCCAGCACATCGGCGCAGTCCTGCATCACATTATATGCAGTGGGGTAGCGGCCTGCGCCCTGACCGTAGAAGCTCATTCTGCCGGAGGCACTGCCCACCAGGGTGATCAGGTTGTAGTTGGCAGGTACGGCGGCCTCCAAAGAACCGGCAGGGCAGAGGGTAGGCTGTACGAAAGCGGACAGCTTGCCGTCCTTCATCATACCGGTGGAGATCAGTTTACATACATAGCCGTGTTCTTTAAAGTTCTTCACATCCCCGGCGGTGATGCGGCTGATGCCGGCGGCAGGGACGGAGTCGGTATCCACGCTGATGCCGAAGGCAATGTTGGAGGACAGGATCACCTTATGCCAGGTGTCGATGCCTTCCACATCGGTGGTGGGATTTGCTTCGGCGTAGCCCAGTGCCTGTGCCTGGGAGAGGGCTTCGTCATAACCCAGGTCCAGCCGGGTCATAGAGTCTAAAATATAGTTGCAGGTGCCGTTCATGATGCCGCCGACCTGCTCTAAGGTCTGAATACGCCGCGCGCGCTCCAGCTCGCTGAGCCAGCCAATGCCGCCGCCTACCGCGGCGGTGCAGCGGAACAGGACACCTTTTTCCTTAGCCAGGGGGATCAGCTCATCATAGAAGGTGGCAACCAGGGCCTTGTTGGAGGTGACCACATTTTTACCGGCCTCGATGGAAGCCCGGACAAACTCGTAAGCAGGGTGCAGACCGCCCATGGCCTCCACCACGGTGTCGATGCTCTCGTCAGTCAAAATGCTGTTAAAATCCTTGGTCACTTCCGCGTCGGGAAGCTGTACATCTTCCAGGCAGACGACCTTTTTTACGAACATATCGTCCCGGTCGGCAGTCAGGTCGTAAACGCCCCGGCCCACAACGCCGAAGCCCAAAAGTCCCATATTCATATCTGTATTCCTCCGAATTTTCTCTTTTACTGTGTCTTCCTCAGGAAACACTTGCTTTTTTACCGGAAACAGTATATCATAAGGACATTCAAATTGCAATAGTGACCTATGGCGAATATAAGGCCGGAAAGAAGAGGTTTTTTATGTATTATCATTCCACAAGAAGTCTTCAGCCCCAGGTGGACAGTGCCCAGGCTGTGCTGAACGGACTGGCTCCGGATGGCGGTCTGTATGTACCCCAGCAGCTTCCTGATATCGATGTGCAGGCTCTTTTGCAGATGGATACCTGCGCCATGGCCGAGACCATTATCGGAGCGCTGCTGCCGGATATCCCCAATATGGACCGGCTGGTACACAATGCTTACAGCGGCAAGTTCACCGCCCCGGACCTGACCCCCACGGTGCAGGCTGGAGATTTTACGGTGCTGGAGCTGTTCCACGGCCCTACCTCGGCCTTTAAGGATGTGGCTCTTTGTATGCTGCCCCAGCTTCTGACCGCCGCCCGGGCAGAAAAGGGGATGCAGGAGGATATTTTGATCCTCACCGCCACCTCCGGCGATACCGGCAAGGCGGCATTGGAGGGCTTTAAGGATGTACCGGGCACCAAGATCTGCGTGTTTTATCCCCACGGCGGCGTGTCCGCTGTCCAGCGGGCTCAAATGGCCACCCAGGAGGGGAACAATGTCACGGTGTTGGCGGTTGAGGGCAACTTTGATGATACCCAGACCGGCGTGAAGAATATCTTCGCCACCGTGGGCAATGAAAAGACCCCCGGCGGTGCCCGGCTGTCTACGGCCAATTCCATCAACATCGGCCGCCTGGCTCCGCAGATCACCTACTACTTCAAGGCCTATGCGGACCTGCTTCACGCGGGAAAAATTCAAATGGGCGAGAAGGTGAATTTCTGCGTACCCACCGGAAATTTCGGTGATATTTTGGCAGGCTTCCTGGCCAAAAAGCTGGGGCTGCCTGTGGGACGGCTGGTCTGTGCCTCCAACGCCAACAATGTACTTACCGACTTTATTGAGACCGGCGTATATGACCGCCGCCGTCCGCTGCATAAGACCATTTCGCCCTCTATGGACATTTTGGTGTCCTCCAATTTGGAGCGGCTTTTGTATCTGCTCAGTGAGGATACGGCGTTGGTAGCCGGGCTGATGCAGAAGCTGAACACCGAAGGGGTGTACACCGTACCGGAAAGTCTGCATCAGGCCATCCGGCAGGAATTCTGGGCCGGCTGCTGCGACGATGAGAAGACCCGTCAGACCATTGGCCGGGTGTTCCGCCAAACCGGCTATCTGTGCGATACCCACACCGCTACCGGCTGGGCCGTTGCGGAGGACTACCGCGCAGAAACAAAGGATCCCACACCGATGGTGGTGCTCTCCACCGCCTCCCCCTATAAGTTCCCTGCCGCAGTGCTCTCTGCTTTGGAGCAGACGGACTGCACCGACGAGTTTATGCAGATGGACCGGCTGCAGGAGCTGACAGGCATTGCTATCCCGGCACCGCTGGCGGCTGTGCGCGCCAAGAAGGAGCGTCACACCGAAGTGATTGCCCGTGAGGATATGCTGAATAAGGTGCTGCACCTGTGAGAAAGGAAGAAACCATGAAGAAAGTAACCGTTCGTGTGCCGGCAACCACCGCCAATTTAGGCCCCGGCTTTGATGCCTTTGGCTGCGCCCTGAGCCTGTACACCGATGTGACCTTTGAAGAAACCGACTGCGGCCTGCAGATCACCGGCTGTGACGAGGCCTACACCGGCCCCGACAACCTGGCTTACACGGCTTATTGCGCCGTGCTCAACTCCCTCAGTGAAGAAGTCCGGGGCGTGAACATTCATATTGACGCCCACATCCCCATTGGCAGAGGTCTGGGCTCCTCCGCCGCGCTGCTGGTGGCCGGTGCCATCGGTGCCAATGTGCTCCGGGGCAGCAAGCTGTCTACCCAGGGCCTTTTGAACATCACCAACGCCATGGAGGGCCACCCGGATAACTTAGCACCGGCCTTTTTCGGTGGCCTGACTGCCTCTATGGTGGATAACGGCCTGCCGGTATGTGTCAGCTTCCCGCTGCATCCTGACTGGGAATTTTTGGCCCTGATCCCGGATTTTGAGGTGTCCACCAATTTTGCAAGATCGGTGCTGCCTGCCCAGCTTCCCCGGGCAGACGCGGTGTATAATATCTCCCACGGCGCTTTGGTGCTCAAGGCCCTGGAGCTGGGTGACGAAAAGCTGCTGCGCACTGCCATGCAGGATAAGCTCCACCAGCCCTACCGTAAAAGCCTGATCGCTGATTACGATGCCATTGAAGCGTTGGTGCGCACCACCGGCGCGGCCTTCTGCATCAGCGGTGCAGGCCCCACCTTGCTGTGCATTACCCAGGATGAAAAGCTGGATGAAAAGCTGGCGAAAAAGCTGCCGTCTATTACAAAGGCCAATTGGCAGATGCTGCCGCTGCATATTGAATTTGAGGGCGCAAAGGTCCTCAGCGCAGAATAAGACACACAGGGAACGCCGTTTTTTGGCGTTCCCTGTTTTCACATCTGTAGTTTTGGTTTATCGAGCTGGTGCAGAATTTTCGTAGGGACACCCCTCCCGGGGTGTCCAAAACAAAATTGGGCCTCGATGGGCTGATTTTGTTCTCGTGCATAAACGCATCAGAAAGATTTTGGTGCATCGAGCCCCAAAATCTTTGCGGACACCCCGGGAGGGGTGTCCCTACGAGATTTTATAAACAGGTCGTAAAATAAGAATAGAAACGTGAGAAAGCCGCCGGGATCCGGCGGCTTTCTGCTTGGGGATTAAAAGAAGAGAGGTAGAAAAGAGGATTCGCTCTCGGCAGACAGGGAGAAGTCTGCCAGAAAAGCGGCGGCTCACGGCTTCCGCCGCCTTTCATGGTCATAGCTTACCGCGCTGTTTTGAACAGCAAATGTAGAGAATGAGAACATTTATTAAACAAATTGTGAATAGTTATTGTCCGGCCAGGGGATATTCCATGGCGGCGGTGAAGAGGTCCGCGTCTGTGAACACCAGCAGCCGGCCCTTCTGGACCTCCATCAGGCTGCCGGCAATGCTCAGTCCTAAGCCGCTGCCTTCGGTGTTCCGGGAACTGTCACCCCGGACGAACCGTTCCATCAGCTCCGAAGCGGATAAATTCAGAGGCTCCCGGGAGATGTTTTTGATGCTCAGCCTTGCAATGCCGGGCAGACATTTCAGCTCCACGTAAACTCTGGTGCCGGGCATAGCGTACTTGACCACGTTGCCCAGCAGATTTGACATGACCCTCCAAAACAGTCTGCCGTCAGATAGTATCATCACCGGCTGCTCCGGCAGTGTGGCGCACACCTGCAGGCCTGCGCTGCTGAATTTATCGGAAAACTCTCCCAACGCCTGTGTCAGGGCTTCTACGCCGTCCATAGGTCTGATATCCGTGTGGATATTTCCGGTGGAGGCCCGGCTCATTTCCGTCAGGTCCTCGATCAGCCGTTTCAGCCGCTGGCTTTGCCGGTCCAGGATCTGCAAATACTCTTGCCGCTGTGCTTCATCGGCCCGGGGCAGCAGATCAATATAGTTGATAATGGAGGTCAGCGGTGTTTTGATGTCGTGGGATACATTGGTGATCAGTTCTGCCTTCATTCGCTCCGAGCGCAGCCGTGCGTCGGTGGCCTGGGCGGTGACCCGGGACAAGGCGTTGAGCTGCTGCGCAAAGGTTTTAAAGACACCGATCAGGTACTTTTCCGGTACCTGGGTGTTCAAATGGCCCTGGGCCATCTGCCGGGCACCCTTGAGCAAAACGCCAAAGGCCCAGCCGCCGTAAATAACGACTCCCAGGTTTACCAGCGTGGCCAGGATCAGGGGTGTGGGTTTTCCGATCTGCTCACAGATCATAAAGCTGACAAACATCCACAGCAGCATTGCAAAGCCGGTGAGCAGCCACTGGCCCATCAGCGGCAGCAGCCGAAACAGTTCCAAAATATACCGCAAACCTCTCAGGCCCAGTGCAGCCAGCTTGCTGAGCAGCTTGCCTGATAGCCGAAGCAGCCGGAAAATAAGGGTGTTGCGCAGCCAAAACAGACCGGGTACCTTCCACTGAGCCGCCAGGGCAAAGAGAAAACCGCTGACCGGCAGTGCAGCAAGGAAGGCTGCACCGGAAGCCAATATCAGATGAAGCGTCAATGCAGGATCCACTTGGTTGACTGTGCTGAAATACCCCATGTCATATACCACATCCAGCGCCAGGCCTCCCGAAACTGCGCACAGAACACCGGCTGCGGCCAAATACAGGTCCAGGGGTATCCGGTTCAGCGCTTTGGGGTTGGAAGGATCCTCCTTGCGCCGCTTGCCTGCGCCGCAGCACAGCAGGCTGATAAACAGTCCGTAAAGCAGGACGCAAACAACGGTCAGCACGATCAGGGTGTACCGGTGGGCGTACAGAGTATTCATTGTAGTGACAGACACGCCGTAGATGCTGTGGATCGCACTGCTGTCCAGATAAACCGTCACTGTGTATGGATGGGACAACTCATAGCGCAGATGCCACTGCTGACCGCCATACTCCACAAATGCCACAATATCGTTGCCATCGTTCGATTGGGCGTAGTAGCAACCGCTGATATGGAAGGTATAGGCCTGCAGGGAGGCAGTGTCCTCCGGAGCGGTGGAGGCCAGAACGCCGCTGTCACTTATGGCGATGGTGTAGCTCCAGGTGCCCATGGGCAGCTCTGTCCGCTGGGAAATGCTTTCATCGTCGTATTGGTCGCCTGCGGCGATCATCAGGACCTCTTCCGGCAGGGTGCAATAGCTTTTGTTGGCCTGTTTGTTTGCCAAATTTACAGCCAGCAGCTCGGCACGCCGGGACAGGGCGGTATCCATGATTTGACTGGGGGTGCTGTGATACAGTCCCGCGTTCAGGCACAGGGTGCAAAAAGAGAACAGCAGAAATGCCATAACGGCTGCCACGGCGGAAAAGATCAGCAGCAGTGCTTTTGTAATGGGATGACGCATTTATATTCCTCCTTCCAGCTTATACCCCTGGCCCCATACGACCTTTAAATACCGGGGCTCTGAGGGGTTGATCTCCAGTTTTTCACGCAGATGGCGAATGTGGACCGCTACCACACCTTCGCAGCAGTTGGCAGGCTCCTTCCACACCGCCTCGTACAAAGCCTTTGTGGAAAATACTCTGCCGGGGTTTTGCAGCAGCAGCTTTAAAATGCTGTATTCAATGGGGGTCAGGCTGACCGGCTCACCGTCTACCGTTACAGACCGGGCTGCATCGTCCATGTACACGCTGCCCACGCACAGCACATCCGGGGACTGGGGCTTGCTGCCCAAATGGGCGTACCGCCGAAGCTGTGACCGGACCCGGGCCAGCACCTCCACCGGCACAAAGGGCTTGGTGATGTAATCGTCCGCGCCCACGGTCAGCCCCAGGACCTTGTCCTCGATCTCCGACTTGGCGGTGAGCAGGATCACCGGTACATTGGAAAACTCCCGGATCTTTGCAAGGGCAGTGATCCCGTCCATTTGCGGCATCATCACATCCAAAAGCACCAACTGAATATCCTGCTGCTGCAGAAGTGACAGGGCCTCCACGCCGTTGGCGGCGGTGAACAAAGTATAGCCCTCCGGTGCCAAATAGAGCTTCAGCGCGCCTACGATCTCCGGCTGATCGTCACAGATCAAAATACTGTACATGTCATCACCTTCCTTGTTTGTATGCCCATTATAGCACTGATGGGATTAAGATAAAAGAGTGGGGAAGCTTAAGATTTCTTTAAGGAAACAAAAACCGGTTTTTGAATTGACAGGGGAAACAGATATGGTATAATGGTAACATCAGGAAAGTATACCCTGTTTACAATTTATATCGAAGGGAGAACGATACAAATGAAGCGACAGTTTAGAAAAACGAGCCTTTGGCTGATGCTTACGGCGGTGTTGGTGCTATGCGCTCTGGTGCTGCCCGGCCAGGCAAAGGCGGCCTCGGCTGAGGATCTGACTTACTGGATCGAAAGCAACGAGGTCGTTATTACCGGCATAAACTATGATGCCACAGGTACCCTGGAGATCCCGGATACCATAGAGGGCTACCCGGTTACCCGTATTGACAGCTATGCGTTTAATAGCTGCCAATTGACCCATATTACGGTGCCGGACAGCGTGACTTCGATCGGTTCCACGGCCTTTGCTTACAGCAGCCATCTGACCGGGATCACGCTTGGAAACGGTGTGACCTCAATTGAAAGCAGTGCTTTTTATAACTGTTTCAGCCTGACCGAGATCACGGTTCCTGACAGTGTGAAGGAGCTCGGTCATTCCGCGTTTGCATACTGCAACGCATTGACGGAGGCTGTGATCGGGGAAGGCGTGACCCGGATCGAGCGTAATTGCTTCGATAATTGCACCAGCCTGACCTCTGTCACCCTGGGAAGCAAGATCGAATATGTGCCGCAGAGTGCTTTCTACGGCTGCAGCAATCTGACCTATAACCAGTATGACAACGCAAAATACCTGGGCAACGAGGATGCTCCGTATCTTGCGCTGCTTTATCCGGCTTCTTCGGATATCACCTCGGTGGAGGTTGCCGATACTGCCGTGGTCATTGGCCAGGGTGCGTTGGCCGATTGTTACGATTTGGAAGAAGTGATCATTCCCGACAGTGTGCGCTTTATCAACAATGACGCGTTTTTGCATTGCAACGGTCTGACCTCCGTCGATCTGGGCCGCGGTGTGGAAGCCATTGGCGAATCCGCGTTTAACGGCTGCCACAGCTTGCAGGAAATTTCCATTCCCGCAGGTGTCTCTGCCATAGACGCCGGTGCGTTTCGGGAATGTACGGGCCTGACTGGCATTTGGGTGGACGAAGCCAATGTCAGCTATTGCAGTGACAGCAACGGTGTCCTGTTTAACAAAGATATGACAACGCTGCTGGCATATCCTGCTGCCCGGACCGGCAACTACAACGTACCGGATACGGTGCAGATCATCGCCGCATATGCCTTTGATCACCTTGGTGAGCAGAAGCAGATCGTGCTGCCTCAGAGTGTGCATACTTTGCAGCCATATGCCTTCAACAACGCCAGGATTGAGTCCATCGACCTGTCCGGTGTTGTCTACATTGAAGATGGCGTATTTTGGGACTGTAATAGCCTTGCTGCAGTCACCCTGGGTGAGAAACTGACCAAAATTGGTCCCAATGCGTTTATTGGCTGCGATAAGCTGACGGGTATCACCATTCCTGCCAGTGTTACCCAGATCGGAGCAGGTGCGTTTACGAACAATACCAACTCCACCGGTATTTGGGTGAACAGCCAAAATCCCAATTATTCCAGTGACGAATACGGTGTGCTGTTCAATAAAAATAAAACCCTTCTGGTGCAGGCCCCCGGCAGCATCAGCGGCAGCTACATCGTGCCGCAGAGTGTTACGCAGCTTGAAAACCTCGCGTTTTACCACTGCGGCAAGCTGAGCAGCGTGACCTTTGGCAGCGCTGTGAAGCAGATCGGCTCTCAGTGCTTTGATATGTGTACAGCTCTGCACACAGTGGAGTTTACAGGAGACGCTCCAAACTTAAACTGGTGCTTTTCCGATGTGACCGCAACGGCCTATTATCCGGCTGACAATGCAACCTGGGAAAGCTTTGATTTCCATGGCTACAACGGAGAACTGACCTGGACCGCTTTGGGCAATTTGACAGGCATTGAGGTGGTGGGTACCCCCGTTTGCGTGGTAAACGATGACCTATCCAATATCCTGCAGGTGCAGGTTACCTATGACAACGGCGAGGCAAGAATATTGCCTGCCGGCAGCTATACGGTCACCTGTGATGTGTCCACCACAGGCAGAAAAACGGCAACCGTTACCTATGAAAACTACAGCACTCAGGCAGTGGTTGCTGTCCACAGCGCACGGCAATGGCAGGATGTGGCCTCGGCGTTGTGGCCGGAAAGCACCCACAATTATGAGGATAATCTGAATGATATCCAGGTGCTGAGCATACCCGGCGCATTGGGAATTCGGCTGACCTTCGGACCGAAAACGCGAACCGAGGAAGGCTGGGACTACATCTATATTCTGGACAAGAACGATACGCAGATCGCAAGGCTTTCCGGTCAGATCGGGGTTAAGACCGTGGAGGTCCCCGGAGACACGGTGAAGATCCGTATGACCTCCGACGGCAGCAGCAACGATTACGGCTACGATTTCTCCGCCGTGACCGCAAACTCCCTGGTGCATACAGGCGAAAAGGTCCCCGGTTCTCCGGCAAGCTGCACCCAGGACGGCCTGACTGACGGCGTGCAGTGTGAGATCTGCCAGGAACTGACGGGACAGTACGAGATCCCGGCTCTGGGCCATGACTATGTGGAAACCATGGTGGAGCCGACAAAAGAGGCTGCCGGACATATGGTCTATACCTGCAGCCGCTGCGCAGACAGCTACAATGGCCCGGACATTCCTTATGTGGAGATCGCCACCGGTACCATTGGCGAGAATATCACCTGGGTCCTGACGGAGCATGGTACCCTGACCGTCTCCGGTGAGGGCAGGATGCAGGATCACGCGACAAACTGGTCCGATTATAACAATCAGATCAAACGACTGGTGGTCAGCGAAGGCATCACCTACCTTGGCCTGTACGCTTTTTCAAATCTTGATGAGCTGACCGGCGTTACCCTGCCGCAAAGCCTCCGGGAAATTGGCGACCGTGCCTTCGAGTATGCTTATAAACTGTCTTCCGTGGAGCTTCCTGCCGGTGTATCCAGCATTGGTGAATTTGCGTTTTCCGGATGTACCAGCCTGACAGATATCTATATTCCCGCCAATGTGCACGACATCGGTTTGGGGAGCTTTGAGTCCTGCAACAGCCTGCCCGGAATTCGGGTGGCTCAGGATAACCCCAATTATACTGCCGTGGACGGCGTGCTGTTCAACAAGGATATAACGGTCCTTATGCAGTTCCCCAACGGAAAAGGCGGCGAATACACGGTTCCGGACAGTGTTACTGCGATTGACAGTCGGGCCTTTATCTATAACCGGCTTTTGACCAAACTGGTCCTGCCGGAGCAGCTCAAGACCATTGGAGAATATGCATTCTTTGACTGCAGCAGCCTGGAATCGATCAACATACCTCACGGCCTGCAGACGCTGGGCATAGAGGCTTTTGCGAACTGTTATGAGCTAAAATGCAACGAATATGGCAACGGTAAATACCTGGGCAATGAAGATAATCCCTATATGCTTTTGCTGTGTGCTTCTTCTCAGGAGATTACCTCCATCGAAGTGGCAGAGGGTACAAAGCTGATCGAGCCCAACGCCCTGCGCTACTGCTTCGACCTGACTTCTGTTTCGCTGCCGGACGGCATCTTAGACTTCTCTCCGGGAATGATCGAGGACAGCGCAAGCGTGCAGTACAACGAATTTGGCAACGCAAAGTATTTGGGCAATGCGCAGAACCCCTATGTGGTGCTGATCAAAGCGCTTTCTACAGATATTACCACGGCTGAGATTGCCGCTACGACCCGCGTGATCTGCGACTATGCCTTTGCCGATTGCACTGCTTTGACAAATGTTAGCCTTCCCGAGGGCTTGGTCAAGATCGGAAGCCATGCTTTTAATTGGTGCAGCAGCCTGACAGAGCTGACTGTCCCTGACAGCGTCACCACAATCGGTGATAATGCCTTTGGCAGTTGCTCCGCTCTGAAAACCGTAAAGCTTGGTGATGGGCTGGAAACGATCGGCGGCTATGCCTTTGGCTGGGACTACGCGTTGACAGAAATTGAAATTCCGAACAGCGTACGCTCTTTGGGAAATGGTGTGTTCCAGGAGTGCAATAAGCTGCAGCGCGTCACCCTGAGTAAGAATTTAACAGAAATTCCTACTAATTGCTTTGGCTGGTGCTATGACTTGCAGAGTATTGAAATCCCGGAGGGCGTGACGGCAATTGGCGAACAGGCCTTCTATTGCTGCTACGGCATGACACGTGCTGTCCTGCCGGAAAGCCTGTGCATCGTGGACAATTTCAGCTTTAACAACTGCAGCAGCCTCAAGCAGCTTGCAATTGGGGCAGATGTGCATACCGTTGGCAATTTTGCGTTTGCCGGCTGTGATGAGCTGTCTGAGATCGAATTTATGGGGGATGCACCCGCCATCGGCGAGGGCGCGTTCCAAAATATAACGGTTACGGCATACTATGGCCAGGATGGGAAAGGCTGGGCACAGGCCGCAGCCGACAGCTACGGCGGCGAAACGACCTGGACTGCTCTGGGACAGGTTACAGACCTGCAGGCTGTGTATATTCCCAGTTACGCTGTGGGCGATACCTGGAACGGCAGTGATATTCAGCTTCAGGCAACCTATGACAATGACCTACAGCGAATTCTGCCTGCCGGAACATATACTTTGAGCGATTGTGATCTGTCCAAGGCAGGTGTCCGTACAGCCACAGCCACCTACCGGGATGCCAGCGCACAGCTACCTGTGGCGGTCCACGAGGGCCGTACCCAGATCACAGTAGATTCTGCTTATTATCCGGAAAGTGAGCATAACTACAGCAACAACCTGGATGATACGCAGATCTTCCGGTACCTGGGTGCCGGCAGCATCCGGCTGACCTTCAGTCAGCAGTGTCATACTGAGGGCTGTGATTACATTTATGTTTTGGACCGCAACGATCAAGAGATCGCTCGCTATAGCGGTTCGGAGATGGCCGGCGTGGAGCTGGAGGTCCCCGGTGACACCGTGAAGATTCGCATGACCTCCGATGGCAGCGTGACCTACTATGGCTACAGCTTCTCCAGCATTGAGGTGGATCTGCTGTCCCACTCCGGTGAAGCAGTTCCTGCCAAGGAGCCGACCTGTACCGAAGACGGTCACGCAGAAGGCATTCTCTGCGAGATCTGCAATCAGGTGACAAGCTGCGTAGCTTATGCGGCGCTGGGCCACGATTATGCTGAGGAAATGGTAGAGCCTACCCCCGAGGCAAACGGCCATATGACCTACACCTGTACGGTCTGCGGTGACAGCTACAACGGCCCGGACATTGAGTATGTGGAAGTGGCCTCCGGTGTCTGCGGCGCAGATGTGACCTGGACGCTTGCGGAGCACGGCACCCTGACCATTTCCGGTACAGGCGCTATGGATATCTATGCGGACTATGGCGCGCCCTGGGAAGAATACCGCAGTCAGATCCGGCGAATTGTGATCTCCGACGGTGTAACTACTGTGGGCAGCTATGCGTTCTATTGGTGCTGGAATTTGGAAGATGTGACCCTTGCGGACTCTATGACAGAAATCGGCTATTGCGCATTCTATGGTTGTGAGAGCCTGAAGGAAATCGTACTGCCCGACAGCGTGCTGAGCATTGGAGACTATGCTTTCTCCGATTGCTATATCTTGGCGAAGGCAGACCTGGGCAGCGGTCTGCAGACTATCGGTGAGGGCGCGTTCAAGTACTGCTACCGCCTGGAAGAACTCTCGGTTCCTGACACCCTGCAATCCATGGGCAGCTATGTGTTCTGGGATTGCGAAAAGCTGCAATATAACGAATATGAAAACGCCCGTTACTTGGGCAATGAGGCAAATCCCTATGTGATTATGAGCAGAGTGACCGATTTGGGAATTTCTGTGCTGAAGGTCCATGAGCAAACTAAGGTCATCGACCAGTACGCAGCCGCTGACTGCGAATGGATGACCTCCGCGGAACTGCCTGAGGGTCTGCGGCAGATCGGTATGGGCGCATTCGCTTACTGTTCGTCCCTGTCGGCAATTACTGTTCCAGAGGGTGTCACGGAAATCGGTGACGAGGTGTTCTACGGCTGTTCGGCTTTGGCGGATGTGCAGATCCAGGGAAGTGTGGAGCGCATTGGCGATTATGCCTTTAAGAGCTGCGCCGGACTGACTCAGCTCACCATTCCCAATACAGTCGTTGAAATCTGCTACGCAGCCTTTGATAGCTGTACAAACCTGTCCGCAATGGAAATTCCTGACAGTGTCCAGAGCATTGACTCCCGGGCCTTCTACAAATGTCAGGATCTGGAGCAGGTCAATGTGGGCAAGGGCCTGCAGGAGCTGGGCCAGGATGTGTTCAACTATTGCGATGCCCTGCAAAACATCCATGTGGCAGACGCAAATGTGTACTTCTCCAGCATAAGCGGTGTACTCTTTGATAACAACGCAAAAACCCTGCTCCGTGTTCCGACCCAAAAGACCGGAAGCTACCGAATTCCCAAGAGCGTGCAAACCATAGGCAGAGGCGCCCTGCAGGGATGCATGGTCAGCAAGGTCGTCATTCAAAGCGGTGTTACCGCAATTGAAGAATTTGCCTTCCGTGATTGTGTCAATCTGACGCAGATCTCCATCCCGGCCAGCGTGATGACCCTGAAGGAGGGTGCGTTCTTCGGATGTGCCGGACTGCAGACAGTTACGGTTCCCGGCAACGTTCATACCCTTGGCAACAGCGTTTTCGGTAATTGTAAGAACCTGCAGCGTGTCGAGCTGCAAAACGGCGTGCAGAGCATCGGCTGGTATGTATTCGCAGACTGCCCCAGCCTGACAGAAGTAAAAGTGACGGACTCTTTGGAATCCTTTGGTCAGGACATTTTCGACGGCAGCGCAAAGGCAGTGCTGCATTGTCCCATCGCCTCTGTGGCGGATGTCTACGCTCAGGAAAACAGCCTTGCACTGGCTTATACCGACAGCATTGCCAA
Organism: Oscillospiraceae bacterium; assembly: GCA_017435615.1. Lineage (GTDB taxonomy): Bacteria > Bacillota > Clostridia > Oscillospirales > Oscillospiraceae > Faecousia. Next base: position 18,333 of record JAFSET010000056.1, read on the forward strand.
GGTTGCCGTGCAGCAGCTTCCTCTGAGAACAGAGTATCCGCTGAACGCCAAGGTCAGCGCCAACGGCTTGCTGCTGAAGGTCACCCTGGCTGACGGCACCGTCAAGACCGCCTCCGCAGGCTACACCGTCGATCCGGTGAACACCGCCACCGAGGGCAAAAAGACTGTGACGGTACACTTTGGTGACTATAAGGTCCAGTATGACATTTTGGTGGATAAGCGGTTTGTGGCATATCCTGAGTCTGCGCACAACTACGACACCAATTGCGTACAGGAGTGGACCTATACCCACCACGCCAACAGCGAAAAGCTGTTTGTGACCTTCTCAAACAAGTGTATGCTGGAAGCACCCTACGACTATGTTTACATCTATGACGGCACCGATGAGCTGGTAGGCGCTTACACTGGAAAAGAGCTGGCAGGAAAAACGGTTGAGATCATCGGAAAAAGCTTCAAAATCGAGCTGGAAAGTGATGGAAGCAATAGCTACTATGGCTTCTCCATCGACTTGATCCGTGGAGACTCTGTGGAAATTCTGACACAGCCTGTCAACCAAAATCTTCCCAGCGGAAAGAATGCCATCTTCAGCGTGGTAGCCAGCGGCAATGGCCTTAAGTATCAGTGGCAGTACCGCACCTCCGCTACCGGCAAGTGGGTGAATGCCTCCGCCACCGGCAACAAGACCGCAAAATTAACTGTGCCTGTTACGGCAGCCCGTAACGGCTATCAGTACCGTTGCAAGATCACGGACAGCGCCGGAAACGAGTGCTTCTCCGATGCCGCAACCTTGAAGGTGGTAACCCTGAAGATCACGGCTCAGCCGACTGCGGTCAATGCCGTTGCAGGCAAGACTGTGAAATTCACCGTCAAGGCATCCGGTACGGGCCTTACCTATCAGTGGCAGTACCGCACCTCCACCACCGGCAAGTGGGCAAACGCCTCTGCCACCGGCAGCAAGACAGCTACTGTCAGCGTGCCGGCTACGGTAAGCCGTAACGGCTATCAGTACCGCTGCCAGATCACTGATAAGTACGGCAATGTCATCGTATCCAAGGCCGCAGCCCTGAATGTATTTGGTGTAAAGACGCAACCGACTGATCAAAATCTCCTTGCCGGAAAGACTGCTAAATTTAAGGTTACCGCGGTGGGTACAGGCCTTACCTATCAGTGGCAGTATCGCACCTCCGCAAAGGCACTTTGGAAGAACACTTCCGCCACCGGCAGTAAGACCGCAGCACTGAGCGTGTCTGCTACCGCCACAAAGAACGGCTATCAGTATCGCTGCCAGATCACCGATAAGTACGGTAATACGGTTTATTCCAATGCAGCGACCCTGAAGATCGTCACCCTGAAGGTGACCGGTCAGCCTGCCAATAAGTTTGTGCCTGCCGGCAAGACAGCCAAGTTTACCGTCAAGGTCAGCGGCACAGGTGTTACCTATCAGTGGCAGTACCGCACCTCCGCTAAGGGAAGCTGGAAGGTGACCTCGGCCACCGGCAACAAGACCGCAACCCTGAGCGTGGCCGCTTCCGCCGCGAAGAACGGCTATCAGTACCGCTGTAAGATCACCGATCAGTACGGCAATGTGGTCTATTCCAATGCCGCAACCTTAAAGATCGTGACCTTGAAGATCACGACCCAGCCTGCCTCTGTGACACTGGCCAAGGGCAAAACAGCTACCTTCAAGGTAGCTGCCAATGGCACAGGCCTTACTTACCAGTGGCAGTACCGCACTTCCGCCAAGGGTAGCTGGAAGAACGCTTCCGCTACCGGCAACAAGACCGCAACCCTGAAGGTACCGGTAACCGCAACAAAGAATGGCTATCAGTACCGTTGCGTGATCACGGACCAGTACGGCAATGTGGTGAGTTCCAATGCTGCTACCCTGACAGTGAAGAAATAACCCCCAATTCCGGGATGGTTCACCATCCCGGAATTTTTATATGTGTAGGCACCGGCCTCCGGTCGTGTCATTGCGAGCCGTCGGAACGACGGCTCGCAATGACACCGTTGTAGGTTTCTTGTTTGATCCAAACGGAAGGAAAGAATGTATGGTAGTGACCTGCTTCCGGACGGTCCGGCTTCATCCACAAGGTACAGACGAAGGCGTAAAATTAGGGGCGTTGCGACCATCCGCAACGCCCCTTTGATATGGCAATAAATTTAGCATTTAGCTTTTATCATTTAGCATTAAAACACAAGCTGCACCAGCAGCATATAAAATACAGTGCCAACACCGATGGACAGAAGGCTGTTCCGCTTCCAGATATGCAGCAGCGCAACTGCGGCGCAGCCTAATAGCTCCGGAATTCCGTAGGGAGGCTGGAGCGGACGCACATCCTTCATGCAGTACACAACCAGCATACCCATAATGGCGCAGGGGAGAACCTTGCCCAATTGGGTGATCAGCTCCGGGGTCTTTTTCTTGCCGCCAAACAGCAGGAAGGGCAAAAACCGGGTACCGGCAGTGACCAGGGCGATCACCACGATCATCCATACATCATGCATGGCGATCCCTCCTTCCGGTTTTTAGGCTGACGGTCAGCAAGACCGCGATCAGCACCATGGAGGGGATCAGGAAGATTTCCGAACCGAAGAGCAGCAGACACAGGGCAGTGCTTGCCGCGCCGATGATGGCCGGCAGATGGGTTTTGTGGGTCAGCCACTGGTCCACAAACATGGTAACAAACAGCGCCGTCAGCACAAATTCCACGCCCTCAAAGCTGATGGGAATATATTTGCCTGCCAGAGAACCTAACACGCAGCCGCAGATCCAGTAGATCTGATCCAGCAGGGAAACGGCAAAACAGTAGGCGTGCCTGCTCATGCCCTGGGGCGGTTGGTTTTGAGTCACCAGGGAATAGGTCTCGTCGGTCAGGGCGAAGATCAGGTAGGGCTTTTTCTTACCGGCAGAGCCGTAGGTGTCCAGCAGGGAAATGCCGTAAAAAATGTGCCGTGCGTTGACCAGGAAGGTGGCGATGGCGGCACTGAGCAGGGAAGCTCCGCCGGAGAGCAGGCTGACAGCCAGGTATTGTCCGGAGCCTGCGAATACAAAAACACTCATGCACAGCGACCACCAGACACTGTAGCCGCTTTCGCTGAGCAAAATGCCAAAACCGCTGCCTAAAAACAGATAGCCGGTCAGTACCGGCACGGTATCCAAAAACACGGTTTTGAGCGCTTTTTTATTCATATGGGATCAACTGCCTTTCGTACTGGAAGGCATTATAATCATAGCTCCCCGGAATGTCAACACTTCATATTCCCCGATTTATCGAGCTGTTGATAAAATCTCGTAGGGACACCCCTCCTGGGGTGTCCGCAAAGATTTTGGGGCTCGATGCACCAAAATCTTTTTATTTTGTTTACGTGTAGGAACAAAATTGGCCCATCGAGGCCAAATATAGTTTCGGACACCCTGGGAAGGGTGTCCCTACGGTGTTGTAAGGCAGGTGCCGGAAAAATTGGAATTTCGGGCGCACTGAGGAATATAAAAAAGGCAACAAAAAATCCGGGGAAAAATCCCCGGAAAAATTTAGCAAAATCCATTGACAAAAGTTTTTCGTTGTGATACAATGGTTGTCCATACTGTGATAGTATGCCCTACTGTCGCTTGTACCTTACAGTGACAATATATCACAGCTATCGGAGGTTGTCAAGTGTTCCAAAAAACAAACTAACAACCGAACCGGGCGTATCAAACCGTAAACAAGCACAACATATTCCGGCGCAAGCCGAAAGAAAGGCGTGATCGACAATATGGCAATGGTCAAAGACCAATACTTTGGCAAGACTTTGCGTAAAAGCTATGCAAAGTACAACGAGATTTTGGAAATGCCCAACATGCTGAAGATCCAGAAGGACTCCTATCAGTGGTTCCTGGACGAAGGTCTGCGTGAGGTCTTCAAGGATGTTGGTGTCATTACTGACTTCTCCGGTAAGCTGGAGCTGAGCTTCCTGGATTACTCCATGGAGGACAAGCCCAAGTATACCATCGAAGAGTGTAAAGAGCGTGATGCCACCTACGCCCGTCCTATTAAGGTACGGGTCCGCCTGCGCAACACCGAGACCGATGAGATCAAGGAGCAGGAGATCTTTATGGGTGATTTCCCCATCATGACCAACGGCGGTACCTTTGTGATCAACGGCGCAGAGCGTGTTATCGTTTCTCAGATCGTCAGAAGCCCCGGCATGTACTACGGCCACGAGGTGGACAAGGCTGATCAGCACACCTACACCGCAACGGTGATCCCTTACCGCGGTGCCTGGCTGGAGTATGAAACCGACCTGTCCGACATTTTCTGGGTCCGGATCGACAAGAACCGGAAGCTGCCCATCACCAGCCTGATCCGTGCGCTGGGTGTGGATACCGATGAAAAGATCAAGGCCATGTTTGGCGAGGATCCCCGTATTCTTGCCACAATGGAAAAGGATACCTGCAAGACCCGGGAAGAGGGCCTGCTGGAGATCTACCGCCGGCTCCGTCCCGGCGAGCCTCCCACGGTGGAGACTGCCATTGCCCACCTGGAGGGCCTGCTGTTCGACGCTCATCGTTATGATGTCAGCGCCGTGGGCCGTTATAAGTTCAATAAGAAGATGGATATTGCCACCCGTCTGTCCGGCCAGGAGCTGGTAGAGCCCATTGCCGATCCCATGACCGGTGAGATCCTGGCTATGCCCGGCGAGATCATCTCCCGTGCCCGTGCCAAGGAGCTGGCTGCCCGTGGCGTCAATGAGGCCACCATCAGAGTGGGTGACCAGAAGGTCAAGCTTCTGTCCAACAATATGGTGGATATGGCTGGCTTCGTGGATTTTGATCCCCGTCAGTACGGCATTAAGGAAAAGGTCTGCTTCAGCGTGCTCAAGGAAATGCTGGAGACTGTCCCTGCCGACGGCTGGGAGGATGCCATTGCTGAGCGCATGACCGACCTGGTGCCCAAGCACATCGTGGTGGACGATATTATGGCATCCATCAACTATCTGTGCTGCGTGGCTGCCGGTGTTGGCACCGCTGACGATATCGACCACCTGGGTAACCGCCGTCTGCGCTGCGTCGGTGAGCTGCTGCAGAACCAGTTCCGCATCGGCTTCAGCCGTCTGGACCGTGTGATCCGTGAGCGTATGACCGTGCAGGACCTGGATGCGGTGACCCCCCAGAGCCTGATCAACATCCGTCCTGTGACTGCTGTGATCAAGGAGTTCTTCGGCTCCAGCCCCCTGTCTCAGTTCATGGATCAGAACAACCCCCTGGCTGAGCTGACCCACAAGCGCCGTCTGTCCGCACTGGGCCCCGGCGGTCTGAGCCGTGAGCGCGCTTCCTTCGATGTGCGTGATATTCACTACACCCACTATGGCCGTATGTGCCCCATCGAGACCCCGGAAGGTCCCAACATCGGCCTGATCAACTACCTGGCAACCTTCGCCAAGATCAACGAGTACGGCTTCGTGGAGGCCCCCTACCGCAAGGTAGACAAGGCCACCGGCAAGGTCACCGATCAGGTGGACTATATGACTGCGGATGTGGAAGACGAGTTTTACATCGGTCAGGCCAACGAGCCTTTGGATGAAAACGGCTGTCTGGCCAATGCCCGTATTACCTGCCGTCACCGCAACGAGATCATTGCTGTGGACCGTGATGTGATCGACTACATCGATGTCTCCCCCAGAATGATGATCTCCATTGCTACTTCCTTTATTCCCTTCCTGCAAAACGACGACGCAAACCGTGCTTTGATGGGCGCGAACATGCAGCGTCAGGCCGTGCCTCTGCTGACCACCGAGCCTCCCATCGTGGCTACCGGTATCGAGCACGCCGCGGCTGTGGACTCTGAGGTTTGTGTCAAGGCTACCGGTAAGGGTACTGTTTCCGCTGTTTCCGCTGACGAGATCACGGTGATCTACGACGACGGCAATGTGCAGACCTACCCCCTGACCAAGTTCTCCCGCAGCAACGCCGGCACCTGCATCAACCAGCGGCCCATCGTGACCGTGGGTGAGCGTGTGGAAGACCGGCAGATCATTGCCGACGGTCCTTCCTGCTCCGGCGGTGAGATCGCTCTGGGTAAGAACGTGCTGATCGGCTTCGTTACCTGGGAAGGCTACAACTACGAGGACGCCATTTTGCTCAACGAGCGTCTGGTCCGTGAGGACGTGTTTACCTCCATTCACATCGAGGAGCACGAAACAGAAGCCCGTGACACCAAGCTGGGACCGGAGGAGATCACCCGGGATATTCCCAACGTTGGTGAAGACACCCTGAAGGACCTGGACGAGAACGGTATCATCCGCATCGGCGCGGAGGTCCATTCCGGTGACTACCTGGTTGGTAAGGTCACCCCCAAGGGCGAAACAGAGCTGACTCCGGAAGAGAGATTGCTGCGCGCCATCTTCGGCGAGAAGGCAAGAGAAGTCCGTGACACCTCCCTGAAGGTACCTCACGGCGAAAGCGGTATTGTTGTGGACGTGAAGGTGTTCACCAAGGAGAATTCCGATGAGCTGGCTCCCGGCGTGACCAAGTCCGTCCGTGTGTATATTGCCCAGAAGCGTAAGATCTCCGTGGGCGACAAGATGGCTGGCCGTCACGGTAACAAGGGCGTTGTGTCCCGTGTTCTGCCGGAAGAGGATATGCCCTTCCTGCCTGACGGTACCCCCCTGGATGTGGTGCTGAACCCCCTGGGCGTGCCTTCGCGTATGAACATCGGTCAGGTTTTGGAGGTCCACCTGGGCTATGCCGCAAAGGCACTGGGCTGGAAGGTTGCCACCCCTGTGTTCGACGGTGCCAACGAGAAGGACATCCGGGATACCCTGAAGCTGGCCGGCCTGCGTGAAGACGGCAAGACCGTTCTGTATGACGGCCGTACCGGTGAGCCCTTCGATAACCTGGTTACCGTAGGCTACCCCTACTACCTGAAGCTGCACCACCTGGTTGACGATAAGATCCACGCCCGTTCCACCGGTCCCTACGCACTGGTTACCCAGCAGCCCTTGGGCGGCAAGGCCCAGTTCGGCGGCCAGCGTTTCGGCGAAATGGAAGTTTGGGCCCTGGAGGCATACGGCGCGGCCTATACCCTGCAGGAGATCCTCACCGTCAAGTCCGACGATGTCACAGGCCGTGTCAAGACCTACGAGGCCATCGTCAAGGGCAGCAACATTCCTACCCCCGGCGTTCCCGAATCCTTCAAGGTTCTGGTCAAGGAGCTGCAGGCACTGTGCCTGGATATCCGTGTTCTGGACGAGCAGGGCAATGAGATCGAGCTGAAGGACGAGGAAGAGGATGATGAGCTGATGTACAGCGGCGGCCCCAACACCGATTTGGTGGTGGATGCCGACGATGTGCTGGATAACGGCTTCGTCATTGACGAGGGCAGTCCCGATGATATTATGGATGTGTTCGGCAGCAGCGATGACGACGATGCCGACACCTACGAAGATTAAGGAGGCGATACAATGGCAGATGCAACATTTGATGCAATTAAAATTGGTATTGCTTCGCCGGAAATGATCCGGCAGTGGTCCTTCGGTGAGGTCAAGAAGCCGGAGACCATCAACTACCGCACCCTGAAGCCGGAGCGTGACGGCCTGTACTGCGAAAAGATCTTTGGACCTACCAAGGACTGGGAGTGCCATTGCGGTAAGTACAAGAAGATCAAGTTCAAGGGCAAGGTCTGTGACCGCTGCGGCGTGGAAGTGACCAGAGCCAAGGTTCGCCGTGAGCGTATGGGCCACATCGAGCTGGCCGCTCCCTGCAGCCACATTTGGTACTTCAAGGGCATCCCCTCCCGGATGGGCCTGATTTTGGATATCAGCCCCAAGGTCCTGGAGAAGGTTCTGTACTTTGCGGCTTATATCGTAACCGATCCCGGTGACGCGCCTTTGGCACTGAACCAGGTGCTTTCCGAGAAGGAATACCGGGATATGCGTGAAAAGTATGAAGATGACTTCCGTGCCGGTATGGGTGCGGAGGCTGTCAAGGAGCTGCTGGAGAAGATCGATCTGGACGAGCTGTCCGAGCAGCTTCGTGAGGAGCTGAAGACCGCTTCTTCTCAGAAGAAGCTGCGGATCGTCAAGCGGCTGGAGGTCGTGGAGGCCTTCCGTGAGTCCGGCAATAAGCCCAGCTGGATGGTTATGGATGTTCTGCCGGTCATTCCGCCGGATATCCGTCCTATGATCCAGTTGGACGGCGGCCGTTTCGCCACCTCCGACCTGAACGATCTGTACCGCCGGGTGATCAACCGGAACAACCGCCTGAAGCGGCTGATCCAGCTCAACGCCCCCGATATCATCATCCGCAACGAAAAGCGTATGCTGCAGGAGGCTGTGGACGCTCTGATCGATAACGGCCGCCGTGGCCGTGCGGTCACCGGTGCCAACAACCGTGCGCTGAAGTCTTTGAGCGATATGCTCAAGGGTAAGCAGGGCCGTTTCCGTCAGAATCTGCTGGGTAAGCGTGTCGACTACTCCGGCCGTAGCGTTATCGTGGTCGGTCCGGAACTGAAGCTGTATCAGTGCGGCGTGCCGAAGGAAATGGCCATCGAGTTGTTCCGGCCCTTCGTGATGAAGAAGCTGGTCTCTGACGGCCTGGCAAGCAACATCAAGTCCGCGAAGAAGATGATCGACAAGGGTGTCACCGAGGTTTGGGATGCTCTGGACGAGATCATTAAGGACCGTCCTGTTATGCTCAACCGTGCGCCTACGCTGCACCGTCTGGGTATTCAGGCCTTTGAGCCTATCCTGGTGGAGGGCCGTGCACTGAAGCTCCATCCGCTTTGCTGTACCGCTTTTAACGCCGACTTTGACGGCGACCAGATGGCTATTCACGTGCCTCTGTCCGCAGAGGCTCAGGCAGAGGCCAGAATGTTGATGCTCTCTGCCAATAACCTGCTGCGTCCTCAGGACGGCAAGCCTGTTACCGTGCCTACACAGGATATGATCCTGGGTGCCTACTACCTGACCTATACCCGTTTGGGCAAGGCAGAGAAGGGTGCTGAGGAGGTCTTCGTCACCGACGCCGGTGAGACCGATCTGCCTGCACAGCAGCTTGTAGACGCAGACGAATTCGTGGCAGCCAATAAGAAGGCAAAGGCTGAGGGCAAGAAGGAAGCTTCCTTCCGTCCCAAGCTGTGCTTTGCCGGTGTGGATGAGGCCATTGCTGCCTACTCCGACGGCGATGTGGGCCTGCATGCACCGATCCTGGTCCGCTACACCAAGGAAATTGACGGTCAAAAATGCAGCAAGCTGATCAATGCTACTGTGGGCCGCCTGATCTACAACGAGCCGATCCCGCAGGATCTGGGCTTTGTGGACCGCAGCAACCCCGACCGTGCCTTTGACCTGGAAGTGGATTTCCTGGTGGGCAAGAAGCAGTTGGGCAAGATCATCGACAAGTGTATCCGCAGACACGGCTTTACCGTGGCAACGGAGATGCTGGACCGGATCAAGTCTTTGGGCTACAAGTTCTCCACCAAGGGTGCTATTTCCGTATCCATTGCGGATATGGTGGTGCCTGAGATCAAGTATCAGTTGGTTCGTGAGGCAGAGCAGAAGGTGCTGCAGATCGAAAACTTCTACCGTCAGGGTATGATCACCAACGACGAGCGTTACCGCTTGGTGGTTCAGCAGTGGGAAAAGACCACCGGCGAGGTCACCAATGCCCTGCAGGGCAACTTAGACGAGTTCAACCCCATCTATATGATGGCGGACTCCGGAGCCCGTGGCTCCATGGCTCAGATCCGTCAGCTTGCCGGTATGCGTGGCTTGATGGCCGATACCGCTGGCCGTACCATTGAGATCCCTGTTAAGGCTAACTTCCGTGAAGGACTTTCCGTTCTGGAATACTTCATCTCCAGTAGAGGTGCCCGTAAGGGCATGACCGATACCGCTCTGCGTACCGCTGACTCCGGTTACCTGACCCGTCGTATGGTGGACGTTTCTCAGGAAGTGATCATTCGTGAGCACGACTGTAAGACGCCCAACGGCATTTGGGTAGGCGCTGTGGTGCAGAACGGGGATGTGATCGACACCTTTGGCAACCGTATCCGTGGCCGTTACCCGGTCAATGATGTACTGGATCCCAAGACCGGCGAGCTGGTCCACTCCAAGGATGTTATGATGATGCCCGAGGATGCCCAGAAGTTCGAGGATCACGGCATCGAGAAGATCTATATCCGCACCGTTTTGGGCTGCCGCGCGAGAAACGGCGTTTGCGCCCGCTGCTATGGTATGAACCTGGCCACCTCCAAGGAAGTGGACCTGGGCGAAGCAGTCGGCATTATCGCGGCTCAGTCCATTGGTGAGCCCGGTACCCAGTTGACCATGCGTACCTTCCACTCCGGCGGCGTTGCCGGTGACGATATCACCCAGGGTCTGCCCAGAGTTGAAGAATTGTTTGAGGCTCGCCGTCCCAAGAAGATGGCGCAGATCTCCGAGATCACCGGCGTGGTGTCTGTAGACGAGTCCCACCGCTCTGCCCTGCGTAACATCACCGTTACCGCGGAAGACGGCGAGGTCAAGGTCTACCAGGTGCCCTACTCTGTAGGCCTGAAGGTCGTCCACGGCAAGCAGGTCAACAAGGGTGAGCCTATCACCGACGGCGCACTGTATCCTCAGGATGTGCTGCGGATCTCCGGCGTGGAGGCTGTGCAGGATTATCTGGTCCAGTCCGTCCAGGCTGTGTACCGTCAACAGGGCGTTGAGATCAACGATAAGCATATCGAGGTCATCATCCGTCAGATGATGCGCAAGATCCGTGTGGAAGACCCCGGCGACAGCACATTGCTCACCGGCACTGTGGTGGACAGCTTCGTTTACGAAGATGCCAACGCCCAGGTGCAGGCCCGGATCGATGCCGGCGAGAGCGAGCTGCGGCTGGCTACCGGCAGCGCAATGCTGATGGGTATTACCAAGGCCTCTTTGGCAACGGATTCCTTCCTGTCCGCCGCTTCCTTCCAGGAGACCACCAAGGTCCTGACCGATGCGGCCATCAAGGGCAAGGTGGACCATCTGGTCGGCCTGAAGGAGAACGTCATTATCGGTAAGCTGATCCCTGCAGGCTCCGGCCTGATGGCATACCGGGACTATCAGCCCGGCATCACCCCCGAGCCCCGGATCACCGAAACCTACGACGAAGCCGAAAACTTCTAATGAAACAAATACCGCTGTCCACTCCGGACAGCGGTATTTTGCGCTTGCCGCCCGATACCGTTTTACTGCCGGTGTCCAATCAGACACTTTGGTTTGATAAGAGCATATTGACAAGTTTACTTGGCAATGTTATAATATGATTATGCACAGAAAACTTGGCAAAGGAGCGCTGTTATGAATAAATACGATATTCTGAAAAAGAGCCGGGAAGAAAACAAAAACGGCGATGAACGAGAACGCTTAATAAGAAAAGGAATAGCAATACCGACACTGATTGCCATGGGGGTAATCGGTGTAATCCTGATGTTATTGGAAACGGTGTATCTGGAAACAGAACTGCTTGGCAATAGTTTGTTTGTGCTTTTTGCTGTAGCTACTGCTGTGCAGCAATGGTATATGTTACTGGTTGTGAAGCAAAAATTCTATATATTCAGTGGTATTCTTTGCACCATTAATTCAATAATCGGAATTCGGAACCTGATCGATACATTTGTCTCTATGATGTAAGGAACAAAAGTATGACAGATAAGCTTGTACTAAAAAATCGTCTGAAAGAAGCTCGCTGCGCAGCCGGTTTGTCCCAATCACAGTTAGCGGATATAGTTGGCGTATCCCGTAATACGATCAGTTCTATTGAAACAGGACAGTTTAATCCAACCGCAAAACTTGCATTGGTTCTTTGTGTTGCGCTTGATAAAAAATTTGAGGAATTGTTCTATTTTTGAATAAAACCGGCAGACAGTCGATGAATCAATATCCTACTCGCAACCAATACGCATTGCGGATTACGATTATTCCATCCGAGGAGCATATTTTTATAACAGTCTGCACCGCCAATAGAAAAAATCTTTTGGGCTGGCCGTAGAGGCGAACTGTGTTCGCCCATTGACAATCTGCACACTTCTAATTAAAAACACCGCTGTCCACTCCGGACAGCGGTATTTTGCGCTTAATTGCGATTTGTTAAGCAGTTTACGGTGCAAACCGCCGCCCTATGGGCGGCGCAATTTTTGCGCATTGCGGAAGCGTTGCGTAAAAATAAAAAACCTAAAGCGGTGTCATTGTGAGCCGCTAAGGCGGCGTGGCAATCTCAAAGGGAAACTTTATTCGTTTATGATACCAAAGGATATTGGAAAACATAATGAATAAATAATAATTTCAGGCCAGAACGTGTCCTTTAGGTTCAAGAATTGTACATCCTTGCATTTTGAGATTGCCACGCCAGTGATTTTAACTGAGGTATGATTGCCCCCGGCAATCATAGTAATTTATAATTCGCTGCGCGGAGCACCACGGTCACTGGCTCGCAATGACACATCGATAGGTTTTTGCAAAGTTCAAACAGCTCGATAAACTGATATTTGCTTATTACAGGGGATAATTCATTGCGGTGATGTGGTAGGTATACAGGGCCTGCAGGAGGTTTTTCAGAGGCTGGGACTGGGTGCTTTGATACCTGCGGATGATGTAATTGAGAGGACCGTAGGTGATCTGCAGGCTGTTACCCTGACGGTCCTGAACCTGTACGATCATTTGCCGGTCAAGCTGCCGGGGCAGCAGACCGGGAAGCTGCACATAGTAGCTTCCGTCCTTCTTTACAGGGGTCAGGGCCTGTCCGTTTTGGGTGAAGCTGTAATCGTCGATGCTTCCCTGAACATCAAAGTATATACGCAGATGGGTGGCGGAGACCAAAATCAAGGATGCACCGCTGGCTGTGATGCCTTCTGCTTCGCCGGTGACATACAGAGGCTGAACACTATAGGGTGGAATGGTGTGCTGCTGGTCCAAAGTGATGCCTGCGTCGGCAAGCTCCTGGGTGTTGTGACCGAAGTATACCTGAGCCGCGCCACCGTAGCAGAGCATGGCACGGACCAACTCTTTGGTGGCCTCGGCGTAGTCGCCGGAGAGGATATGCTCTGCATATTGGCGCACGGAATAATAGGCAACAGGTCCCCGGGTCCCATCACCGGATACCACACAAATGCCGATTTTTTCGGTCATTTGAGATGCTGCCAGCTCCACCCGGATGCCATCGTTTGCCTGTGAAACCGGGATTTTTTCCTCGTAGTCCCCCTGGGTGACCGATACCCAGGCATCCGGGTCATCCAAAACATCCTGGGAGAGGTTCATGGTAAAGTTGATGCGGATGTTCTCCTTCAGGGATACATTCCACTGGGAAACAGCCGTTTCATTCTCCTGTACCGCATACAGCCGGGCCGGGAACTGGCTCACATCCACATTGGCAAAATTGCTGCCGGAAACATAGCGGATATTGGAGGCACTGAAATTGGTAAAGCTGCTGTAGGTGCCGACATAGTAGCTGTTGTCGGCATCGGGGGTATACACCAGGGTCTTCAGCGCCGTGTCAAAGTGGTAGGTTTCCGAGGGGACGGAAGTGGTCAACTGCAGGCCGGGTTTTCCGGCGTTGGCAGCGCCGTCGGTCTGCTCATAAAGCCGGATATAGGTTTTGGTGCTGCCATTCATAAAGTAGATCCGGTAGCTGTCTGTGCTGCCCTCCAGATAGACAGTCACGGCGTTTTGCGGATCTGTGGAGGAGGCAAGATAATTGCCGCTGGGTTCGCCGGTGAAATAGTACTTTGTGCCGTTGCGGTCCATGATCAGCTTGTAGGGCTTGTTGGCGGAAACCGCAGTGGCAGGCGCATCGGAGATCACGGCATCCGGGGTGGTAACGGATGTATCCTGCTCATAGGATATCAGGGTGGCCCGGTCAAACTCAATGGTACTGGTGCCGGAATAATGATAATAGTGGTAGAGCATACCCCGAACGGTAATGATATTGCCCACCTGAAGCAGGTCCACGCCGTCACCCGTCATCCGGTAGCACTGAAGGGGATAGTCTTCACGATCTGCCACCACCATGGTGACAGTAACCGTGCCGGAGGAGGAATCGTAAGGATAATGGATTTTGGTGACTTTGCCGGTGAGGGTGGCCTCGTAGGACAGGTACTCGTTGGGACCCAGGGCGTAGGCCGCATCCACGATTTGTTTGGGATCGGTGGGAACGGTAAAATCACCGCTGGTGTAGGAAAGCAGAGTAGGCTTTGAAAATTCGATGGTACTGGAGCCGGAATAGCTCACATAGTTGGTAAGGTTACCCCGGACGGTGACGGTATCGCCTACTTCGAGCTTCTCAATACCGGTGCCTTGCATCCGGTAGCACTGGATGGGATAGTTCTCCCGGCCCGCAATGACCATGGTGACGGTAATGTTGTCGTAGTCAGGGTCATAAGCCTGATTGATCCGGGTGATTTTGCCGGTAAGGGTGGCTATGTAGGGCAGGGAAGCACCGGCAGCCAGGGCATAGGCTTCGTCCACGATCTGCTTGGGGTCGGAAGGGGCGGTGCCGGAGCTGTTGTCACCGATGCCGCCAAAGGGGTCTGCGTTTTCGTTACGGGATACGGTGAAATTCAGGGAACTGCCGTCGGATGTACAGATCACATCGCCGTGGATGTCGGTGCGGTAGGTTTTCACATCCGCATCACGCAGACGGCTGAGCACCGCCTCGGTGGGATGGCCGTATTCATTGTTTGCGCCCACGCCGATCACCGCATAGTCCGGGTCCACCTCCCGGAGGAACCGGTAGCCGGTGGAGGAGCTGGAGCCGTGATGGCCCACCTTCAAAACATCGGATTTCAGTGTCTCATTGCTGTTCAGCAAAAACTGCTCCACAGGGGTCTCCGCGTCACCGGTAAACAGGAAGGACCGCTGACCGTAGGTGATGCGCATCACAATGGAGCTGTCGTTGATATCGTCACTGGGGGTGTTTACCGCAAGGATCCGGCACTGGGCACCGCCTAAGGTGAAGCCGGTGCCGACGGTGGGAACCTGCAACCGGACACCGTGATTTTGCACCGCCGTCACAAATTTCGGAAATGCGCTGCCGGTGTAGGAGGTAACGGAGCAATAAGCGGTGCCGATGGAATCGACATATTGCAGCGCACCGGGGATGCCGCCGATGTGGTCCTCATGGGGGTGGGTACCGATGACATAGTCCAGGTGCTTCACATTCATTTTTTGCATGTAGCTGTACATGATTTGGGAATCCGCGGCGTTGCCGCCGTCAATGAGCATGGTCTTGCCCTCGCAGATCACAAGAGCTGCGTCTGCCTGTCCCACATCGATAAAATGAATTTGCAGGCCATCCTCCGCAGCCCGGACCACAAGCGTGGCACCGGACAGCAATCCCAAAAGCAGGGAAAGGCACAATAATAATGATAGGCCATTTTTTAATAAATTCCGTTTTTTCATTCGCAATCCCCTTAAGTAGTAGATCTGTGTAAACAAATTTCAGTTTATCGAGCAGATTGCCCTAACGGGCAATGGCATTCTTCGAATGCCGGGGGAAACGGATTGCCACGCCAGTGTGCGCACTGGCTCGCAATGACAAATCGGTGGGTTTCTACCGTTTCTTTTAAACAGGAAAATCGCTGACACGTAATGTTTTTCTGCCATTCGAAGTAACGCAAAAAACCTAAAGCGGTGTCATTGCGAACCAGTGACCGTGGTGCTCCGCGCAGCGAATTATAAATTACTATGATTGCCGGGGGCAATCATACCTCAGTTAAAATCACTG
>JAFSET010000057.1 GCA_017435615.1 Oscillospiraceae bacterium
GCTTTTTACCGTACTCATAATGCCGTCACGGACCTGGGCCAGCATTAAAAATTCACCGTTTTGGGAATAAGCTCGGTAAGTCCCATCCGGCACAGAAAGGGAAAAGCTGTTGCCGTTGCGGCACCGTTTTTCCTGGTTGGCGGTCAAAGTAACTTGATCATATTCCGCAAACAAAGTATCCACCGCTGATAAATAGGTTTCCGGCTTCCGCGCTGCCACCAATTCCTCCAGCGTCACCGCATCGTTCAGGGTATACGCCCCGGCAGAAACTCTGCGCAGCGCTGCCATACAGCCGCCGCAGCCCAGTGCCTGTCCGATATCCTTGCAAAGTGTGCGAATATAAGTACCCTTGGAGCAGTGGACCAGCAATTTTGCGGTATCCTCTTTAAATTCCAGACATTCCAGCTTGAAGATGGTCACCGGTCTTTCCTGCCGTTGCACCTGCTGCCCCTTCCGGGCCAGCTCATAAAGCTTCTGTCCGTTGATCTTGATGGCGGAATACATGGGTGGAATTTGAGTGATCTGTCCACGGAACTGCTGCAAAGCCTGTTCCAATTGCTCCCGGGTCACCGCTACCGGCTTTGTTTCCAGCACCGTGCCGGTAATATCCTCAGTGTCTGTAACCACGCCAAGCTTCAGCTCTGCCTGATAGGTTTTTTCCGCGTGCTCAAAAAACTCCACGCCCCGGGTGGCGCGACCCACAAAAACAGGCAGCACGCCGGTGGCCATAGGGTCCAATGTGCCGCCGTGACCGATACGCCGGGTCTTAAAAACGCCCCGGAGCTTGGACACCACATCCTGACTGGTCCACCCCTGAGGTTTGTCAATAATCACAATTCCGTTCATTTTTTCCTCTTATATCTCACAAAGTCCAACTTGTCAAGCAGATTGCCCTGACGGGCAATGGCATTCTCCGAACGCCAAGGAACGGATTGCCACACCAGTGACATTGGTCACTGGTTCGCAATGACATTGCTTTAGGTTTTTTGTTTTGCTGCAAATGGTGCAAAAATGTTGCCTATCAGCATTTTCCTGTTTTAAAAAAAGATAGAAACCCACCAGTATGTCATTGCGAGCCAGTGATCACACTGGCGTGGCAATCCGTTATCTCTTACATTGCGCCGCCTGTAGGGCGACAATTTAGTACCAACAACGCTCGATAAACTGAAATTTATTCTTCGTCGTTTCCGGTGTCCAGAGAATTGATCAGCTTCATCATCTTTGCGCCGTAGGTGATGGAGTCGTCCAGCGCCCACACAAGCTCCGGGGTATAGCGCAACTGCAGCGCACTGCCCAGCTCCCGGCGCAGATAGCCGGAGGCGGATTTTAATCCCTTCAGGGCGTCGGAGGCCTTGTCCTCCTCCAAAAAGCTGACATAAACCTTGGCATATCGCAGATCCGGTGTTGCCTCCACATGGGTAATGGAGATCATGGTGTTTTGCACACGGGGGTCTTTCAAATTTCGGATGGCAGAGGAAAGCTCCTTCTGAATTTCCTCGTTGATCCGTCCAATTCTGTTGGATGCCATATCAAACACTCCTTATTTTGCAATGTGCCGGCCTGCCGCTGCTGCGGCGGCCGGCACATATGGTTTATTGCTTGATTTCCTGCATCTGGAAGCACTCGAACACGTCGCCTTCCTTGATGTCATTGAATTTCAAGATACTCATACCGCACTCGTAGCCGGAGGTAACTTCCTTGGCAGCATCCTTAAACCGCTGCAAAGAGCCTACCTCGCCTTGATGAATGACGATATTGTCACGCAGCACACGAACCTGTGCATCCCGGGTGACCTTGCCGTCCTTGACCATACAACCGGCAATGGTGCCGATGGCGGAAACCTTGTAGGTAGTACGGACCTCGGCATGGCCGATGATGACTTCCTCATACTTCGGTGCCAGCATACCCTTCATAGCTGCCTCGATCTCGTCGATGGCATCATAGATAACCCGGTAGAACCGCATATCCACGCCGCTGCGGTGGCCGCTGGCCTGGGCTGCCGCATCCGGGCGGACGTTGAAGCCTACGATGATGGCACCTGCTGTGGAAGCCAGCAGAATATCGGACTCGTTGATGGCACCAACGCCGGTGTGGATCACGCGGACACGGACCTCCTCGTTGGAGATCTTCTCCAGGCTGGCCTTAACGGCCTCGGCAGAGCCCTGAACGTCGGCCTTGACGATCAGCGGCAGTTCCTTCATCTGACCCTCCTGCATCTTGGCAAACAGGTTATCCAAAGTCACCTTGGTCATAGCATTGGCAGCGGCATCCTTTGCAGCCTGCTTCCGCTGCTCCACCAGCTCACGGGCCATACGCTCGTCAGTAACGGCATTAAACTCGTCACCGGGTGCCGGTGTTTCCGCAAGGCCGGTGATCTCGACCGGCACGGAGGGACCAGCGCTCTTGACGGTACGGCCCTTGTCGTTGGTCATCACACGCACACGGCCCACGGCAGTACCGGCAATCACAATGTCGCCCTGATTTAAGGTGCCGTTTTGCACCAAAAGGGTGGCAATGGGACCACGGGTCTTATCCAAACGGGCTTCGATAACCGTACCCTTGGCACGGCGGTTGGGATTGGCCTTCAGCTCCTGGACCTCAGCAGTCAGGATCACCATTTCCAGCAGCTCATCCAGGCCCTGACGGGTCTTGGCGGAAATGGGACAGATCACCGTATCGCCGCCCCATTCCTCGGGGATCAGGTCGTACTTGGTAAGCTGCTCCTTGATCTTATCCGGGTTGGCAGTGGGCTTATCCATCTTGTTGATGGCAACAATGATGGGCACCTCTGCGGCCTTGGCATGGTTGATGGATTCTACCGTCTGGGGCATAATGCCGTCATCGGCAGCCACCACCAGAATGGCAATATCCGTACTCTTGGCACCACGGGCACGCATAGAAGTAAAGGCAGCGTGACCGGGAGTATCCAGAAAGGTCACCATATTGCCGTTTACATCTACCGTATAGGCACCGATGTGCTGGGTGATACCGCCGGCCTCGCCGGAAGTCACATTAGTCTGACGGATGGCATCCAGCAAGCTGGTCTTACCGTGGTCAACGTGGCCCATAACCACCACAACAGGGGCACGGGTCTGCAGCTCCTCAGAGGAGTCCACATGGTCGTCGATGATCCGTTCCTCGATGGTAACGGTGATCTCCTTTTCCACCTTGCAGCCCATTTCCACCGCCACAAATTCAGCGGTATCGAAATCGATGGTCTGATTGATGGCAGCCATCACGCCGTTTTTCATCAGGCACTTGATAACCTCACCGGCAGTTTTCTTCATACGGGAAGCCAGCTCGCCCACCGTGATCTCATCGGGAATCTTGACGGTAACAGGGGCCTTCCGGGCCACCTCCATCTGCAAGCGGCGCAGCTTCTCCTGCTCCTCGTTACGGGCCTTATTGCCCTTGAACTTATTATCCTTCTTATTCTGCTGCTGACCCTTCTTGCCGCCAATGCGCTGCTTGCCGCCGGTGTAATTCTGCATCCGCTCGGATACCAGATTATCCACCCGGTCGTCAAAGCGGTTGGCGTTGACCTGCACAGCAGAGGTATCCACAACACGGCGTTCCCGCTTGCGCTCCTCTGGCTTCGGCTTTTGGGGCTGCTGAGGCTTTGCAGCGGGAGCAGCTGCGGATGCTTTCTGCGCAGGCTTCTCCTCGGTCTTGGCAGCCGGCTTTTCCTGTGCAGGCTCAGCCTTCACTTCCTCTGCAGGCGCGGGCTCAGCCTTGGGCTTGGGTGTTACCGCGAATACCACTTCCAGAGATTCGATCTGATTGGTCTGGGTAATATAATCAAAAACCACATTCAGCTCATCTTCTGTGAGCACCTGGGTATTAGACTTGGGCTTTTCAAAGAACTTGCCCATAATTTCCGCAATTTGCTTGGGTGCGACGCCAAAATCCGCCGCCACCTCTTTCAAACGATACTTCACTAAACTCATATTCGTACCTCCATAATCCGGATAACCGTTACGCCTTTTTGCCCATACGCTTGTTCTTCAAATGGGCCTTGGCCTCTGCCTGCCGCTTTTGCACCCGCTTTGTCCTGTTTTCCAGGTCCAGGAGCACATCCTTATACTTTTCGTCATTACCCAAAGCCTTCACAAAGGCCAGGGCCATGGCAGGATCGGTGATCGCCGCCAGGGCAAGCTCGGTGCGGCCAACGGCCTGA
>JAFSET010000009.1 GCA_017435615.1 Oscillospiraceae bacterium
GCAGATTGCCCTGACGGGCAATGGCATTCTTCGAATGCCGGGGAAACGGATTGCCACGCCAGTGTGCGCACTGGCTCGCAATGACAAGTCGGTAGGTTTCTACCGTTTCGTTAAACAGGAAAAACGCTGATGCGTAACATTTTTTCTCCTTTTGCAGCAAAAGAAAAACCTAAAGCGGTGTCATTGCGAACCAGTGACCGATGTCACTGGTGTG
The DNA here is from genome assembly GCA_017435615.1 of Oscillospiraceae bacterium. GTDB lineage: Bacteria > Bacillota > Clostridia > Oscillospirales > Oscillospiraceae > Faecousia. Next base: position 215 of record JAFSET010000009.1, read on the forward strand.
GCAATCCGTTATCTCTTGCAATGCGCAGCATTGCGCCGCCCGCAGGGCGGCAATTTGACATCCTCAACAGCTCGAAAAATAAGAATTTGCAGGTTCAAAAAGAAAAAGCCGGGGCGTTGCATAGGTTCATGCAACGCCCCGGAGGGTATCAGGGTAACAGCGGTGTAATAGCTGCTTCCAGGTCCTCGTAGGTGACGGAGGACACAAAGATTTTTTGGATGATGCCCTGCTGATCCAAGATCAGCGTATAGGGGTAGGTGCCCCGTCCGCCCAGGGCGGTGTAGTACTCGCCGTTGAAGCCTTCACCGCCGTCGGCGGAGAATAGCAGTCGGGAGTCCGGGTAGTGCTCGGCAATGTAGGCCGGTGCGGTCTCCCGGGAGAGGGCGGAGTGGATGGCTATGACGCAGACATCGTCAGCATAGTTGTCAGCGATCTGCTGGAAGTAGGGCAATTCGTTGACACAGGGGGTACACCAGGTGCCCCAGAAGTTGATCACGGTGATCTTGCCGGTTTCCGTGGGCTTGAGAATTTCGCCGGTATTGCCGTTTTTGTCCATCAGCTCTAAGTCGTAATCGTAGCAAAGGGTCCCCACCTCATTGCCCCGGTCAGCAGATACGATGCCCGGGTTGGGATTGGTCTGATCCGGCTGGTTCCAGTAGTAGACGATGGCACCGGCCAGTACAGCCAGCATCACAATCACACTGATGCACCGGGTAATGAGCTTGGCTTTTTTGTGCTTTTCAGGGGACTGGGCAGAGCCTTCGTTGGGAGCAACCAAAATTTTCGGTCCCTTCCAAACGATAGCCTTGGTGGGGCAGACCGGGATGCACTCGCCGCAGCTAATGCACTCCTGGTCACCGACGTGGCGGATATCCACCTTGCAGTGGCTTACGCACAGGCCGCAATCCACGCACTTGTCCTGATTGACCTTGATGCCGAAGAAGGACAGACGGTTAAACAGGCCGTACAGCGCGCCTAAGGGGCAGATGAACCGGCAGAACAGCCGGAAAATGAAGATGGAGCCGACACAGATGCTGACCAAAAGCAGAAATTTCCAGGTAAACAGCGGGCCAAGCATGGAAAAGTAGCTTTCGTTGACGGCGTTGGACAGAAGACCGATTCCGCCTTCCAAGGTGCCTGCGGGGCAGATGTACTTGCAGAACGCCGGCAGGGGGGTATCCCGGAAGGCGTAGGTAATGGGCACGATGAACACGAAGAACACCAGCACCACATATTTGAAGAAGGACAAAAGCCGGGTCACCGGGCTTTTTTTCAGCTTAGGGGTGGGAAGCTTGTGCAGCAGCTCCTGCACAAGGCCAAAACCGCAAAGCCAGCCGCAGATCATCCGGCCGAACATCAGGCTGTATAAAAGCAAAATACCGGCAACATAGTAAATGGTGCTGTGATCGGCACTGAAGGAGCCTTGTAAAGAGCCTAAGGGACACGCACCCACAGCACCGGGGCAGGAGTAGCAGTTGATGCCGGGCACGCACATTTTTTTGCTGTCACCCTGATAAATATTGCCGGTGACGAAGCCCTTCAGGTTGGCGTTAAAAAGCACCGCAAAATAAAGCTGCATCAGCTTTCGCTTGGTGGGCAGCCATTTTTTAATTCTATGAAGCATTGTTTTCACCCCAATCCCACACATTCCGTGCAGATATTCACGGCCTTTGTCAGCACATCCTGATAGCCTCCGGCCAAAAAGCCGCCCACAAGCAGCACGGCTGCCACTGCCAGCAGACCCCACTGAACATACCGGACCGGATCAGCTTTCCGGGGAGCTGCATCCTGACCGGAAGCCTTGGGTACTTCTTTCAGAAGCCCACATTCCCGGTGCATGCTTTTTTTGCCGTAACAGGCGGCAAAAATGCCGTAGCCAAAGGGAAGGGCCATACAGGGGAGCATCCAGTACATAGCCTGCACCATGGAGCCGTTGATGTCAGTTTGGTCAAAGTGGCTGCTGTTGAGAGCGTAGCACAAAAAAACAATGCTGCCTACGCTGAGCAGTCCCAAGGCGATCCCGGTGTGCAACCTGCGCATTTTGCGTTCACGGAGGATGGCGGCCTTAAGCTGAGGACCGCAGTAGAGCATATCGGCTTTGCGCCGCAGCTGATGCAGCTGCATATAGACAGGCCGTTCCGGCTTTTTGCCTTGGGAAGTCGGTACGAACAGCGCCAGCAGGAAGCTTCCGGCGGTCAGGGCCAAAAATACATATATGGGAAAGGCAATGCTGCTGAAGGCAGCCGCTACCTTTTCGGCGGTGTAGATCTGCTCACCGCCGGAGTGATAGATCTGCAAACAGGCGGCAATCAGACAGATGCCGGCGGCAACGGCGCAGATGCTTAAAAGAATTCCGTAGAGAAAACGGATGGTTTTGGATAGGGAAGTTGTCATTTTTTGGCCTCCACAGTCAAATACTGTAGTCAGTATAGCACAATCCCCCCGGAAAGTAAATCACTGCTTTATCAAAATAAATTTGTAAATTGCAATAATATTTCTTGCATTTCTTCCCCTGATGCGGTAGAATAGAGTGGACTGTGTATACATTAAAATGGATCATTATGCCATGAGATTTATGTTAGAAAGGCGAGAACCAGATGAAACATGAAACCAACCTGAAAATTGGACAGATTTTTGTTGTCCTGCTGCTGGTGGCAACGCTGCTGGGCGGTATTGCTGTCGCGCCTGTGGCACAGGCTGCCAAGTTTGAAGCGGCCTCCATCAACAAGGTGGACGGATTGAAGGTGGACTACACCCAGTACTTAGACGGGTCTGTGATCTGCCAGCTTCCGGATACCATCCGGGACGATCAGGAGATTTCCGTGATCGTGACCCTGGATCAGATCAACCTGATGGATGCTTATCAGGCAACGGACAAGGTGATGAGCTTTTCCCAGTATGCCACGGCGCCTGAGGCACAGAAGCTCCGTGCGGACATTCAGGCCCGGACCGACAAGGTGCTGGAGAAGCTGGATGCCCAGGGGATTGCTTATACCGCCGGAAAGCGGTACGACACACTGCTCAGCGGTGTGGAGCTGGTGATCCGTGCTGATGCCTATGAGGCCGTCTGCAAGACTTTGGGCAGCGAGTGCGGCATCGTCATGGGCGAAGTCTATCAGGCTGCGGAAACACAGCTTGTGGAAAATACCGTCAATGTGTATGAGACCGGTATTTTCAAAAGCGGTGAGTCCGGCTATGACGGCACCGGCATGGTGGTGGCAGTTTTGGACACCGGTCTGGACTCCAACCACACTGCTTTCAGCGTGGACAACTTCAAGGCAGACCACTTGGGCCTGACCTATGATGAGGTAGCCTCTGTGCTCAGTCAGACCGAGGCTTATAAGCTGGCCAACGGCCTGAGCGTGGACGATGTGTACGTCAACGAGAAGGTTCCCTACGGCTACGACTATGCGGACAACGATCCGGACGTTTACTCCACCCACAACAACCACGGCACCCACGTTTCTGGCGTGATCGTGGGCAAGGATGACACCATCACCGGTGTTGCTCCCAATGCCCAGCTGGTTTCCATGAAGGTGTTCTCCGATGTGGTGGATACTGCCCGCAGTGCCTGGATTCTGGCGGCACTGGAGGACTGCGTGATCTTGGGCGTGGATGTGATCAATATGTCCCTGGGTACCGCCTGCGGCTTTGGCACCGAGGGTGAGGAAGAGCTGACCAGCGGCGTCTATCAGAAGATCCGTGAGGCCGGCATCAGCCTGGTGGTGGCGGCATCCAACAGCTACAGCTCCGCCTACGGCTCTGAAAAGAACGGTAACCTGGCCCTGACCTCCAATCCCGATACCGGTACCGTTGGTTCTCCCGGTACCTATGCCCACGCCATTTCCGTGGCATCCATCAACGGCGAGGAAACTCCCTACATTAAATATAATAAGACGATCATCTACTTTGAAGAATCCACCGACGGCGCCAGTGAGGAAAATGACTTCTTCGAAACCTTGCTGGGCGAGGAGACCTCTAAAAAGTATGAATATGTAGTAGTACCCGGTGTGGGCCGTACCGCCGACTATACCGGTATGGACGTGCGGGGCAAGATCGCCCTTGTCCGCCGCGGTGACAATACCTTCGAGGAAAAGGCTATGATCGCCGAGGCTCAGGGCGCGGCCGGTATTATTATTTATAATAATGTATCCGGTGAGATCAAAATGAATGTGGGCGACGCAAAGCTTGCGGTTTGCTCCATTGCCCAGGACGACGGTGAAATGCTGGCCCAGCAGGGCGGCGGCACCCTGACCATCAGCAAGGAACAGACCTCCGGTCCCTTCATCTCTGACTTCTCCTCCTGGGGTCCCACCCCGGATCTGGGTATCAAGCCGGAGATCACTGCCCACGGCGGCAACATTTTGTCTTCTGTTACCGGCGGCGGCTATGACCGTCTGTCCGGTACCTCCATGGCCTGTCCCAACCTGGCAGGTGTGGCCATTTTGCTGCGGCAGTATGTGGTGGAGAATTTCCCCAATATCGCCGATGACAACTGCAAGGTCAACGATATGATCAACTGCCTGATGATGTCCACTGCGGACATTGCCATCAGCACCAACGGCCTGCCCTACTTTGTGCGCAAGCAGGGCGCGGGTCTTGCAAACCTGATGAATGCCATCAGCACCCCGGCCTACCTGACCACCTATGACAAGCAGGGCAACCTGATGGACAAGCCCAAGCTGGAGCTGGGTGACGATCCTCAGAAGACCGGCGTATATGAAATGCGCTTTGCCATCAATAATGTCAGTGACAAAAAGCTTAGCTATGAGCTGGGCAGCTATGTGCTGACCGAGGGTGTCAGCGACACCAAGACCAACGCCGGCGAGCAGACAGTCACGGAAGAGGCTGTTGTGCTGGAAGGCGCGCAGACGGTGATCACCGCCGTCAACGGCCAGGAGCACAAGGGCTCCAAGGTGACAGTGCCTGCCGGTGAGACCGTGGAGGTCACGGTGAAGGTGACCCTGAGTGATGAGGATAAGGCTTATTTGGACCAGTCCTTTGAAAACGGTATGTACGTGGAGGGCTACCTGACCCTGAATGCCAAGAGCGGCACCAAGGTCAACCTGAGCGTACCCTATCTGGCTTTCTACGGTGACTGGGCAAAGGCACCGCTGTTCGACCTGGAGTACTTTGAAACCGATGCCGATGAGCAGGACGACTCCATTGCTGTGGAAGACAAGGTGATGGCAGATGCCTACGCCTCCCGTCCTGTAGGCGGCGTTTCCGAGGACTATGTCAGCTACCTGGGCTCCTACTACTTCCTGCAGGACCCCAATGATATGCTCATTTCCGCTACCCGGGATTACATCTGCCTGTCCAACCAGGAAGGCACCATTCACTCCCTGCGGTTTGTTTGGGCCGGTCTTCTGCGTAACGCCAAGAAGATCGAAGTGGTCATCACCGATGATACCACCGGCGAGGTGATCTTCGAAACGGTGGACGATGATGTGCGTAAATCCTACGGTGACGGCGGCTCCATCCGTCCGTCCAATGTGGAGATCGAATTTGACACCGCTGAGTATAACCTGGCCAACAACTCCGAATACACCGTGACCCTGACCGGTTATCTGGACTACGGCGACGGCTGCCTGGAAACCAATGAGAAAAATGTATTCCAGTTCCCCCTGACCATGGACTTTGAGGCACCTACGGTCACCAATGTGGAATTTAGCTATGAGTACGACAAGACCCTGAAGAAGAACCGGCTGTATGCCCACATGGACGTGTACGATAACCATTACGCCATGTCCGCGCAGCTTGGCTACGTGGGACAGGGAACTGACGATGACGGCAATACTGTCCCGGAAATGAAGACCTTTGAGCAGTACCTGACACCCATCTATTCTCAGAAAAACAGCACCACCACGGTGAAGCTGGAGCTGACGGATTATATCTATGAGATCAAGGATGGCGCGCGGAACGAGCTGACCTTTGCGGTCACCTGCTATGACTACGCTTTGAACTATGCCACCTATGAGATCGGCCTGCCCATTAACTTCGTGGACTTCTATTTCGACAGTATGCCCGATGAGGGAATTACCCTGAGTCCCAATGAGGTCTTTACACTGGAACCGCTGGTGGATCCCGCTACCGAGTGGGCAGAATTGCTGACCTTCACCTCCTCCAAGCCCAGCGTGGCCCGGGTGGTGAACAACAAGGTGATCGCTGTCGGCTCCGGCAGCGCCATCATCAAGGTCAGTGACCCCACTACCAACAAGAGCATTACCTTCCCGGTCAATGTCCTGAAGGAAGGGGATGAAGGCTACAGACGCTATGATAAGCCTGTAGCAGATATCTTCCGGCTGACTGGCTATACCACCCAAAAGGCCTACTATGTGGTGGATAACAACGAAAAGGACATCGGTGACACCGGCAACATCCGCTTCTTTGAGGGCAACTACTCACTGAAGCTGTACCCCTCTGAAACGGTGCTGCTCAGCTACGACCTGGATGCTTATTTCCCCAAGGATACCACGGTGGAATTTGAGACCAGCAACGAAAACATCGTCACCATCGATGACTACGGCAATGTTACCGGCGTGGCAGAGGGCTTTGCCTCTGTAACCGTCAAGGTGATGATGGACGGCAAGAGCACCTATTATTCCGAGTCTGTCTCTGTGGAGGTCAAGGATCCCTATCTGACCACCGGCCCCAGCCTGACCCACTACTACGGCAACGGCGGTCTTGTGGTGATGCCGGAGGACCTGAACCTGAAGGAGATCGGCAACTTCGCCTTTGCCAACTTTGAGTATGTGCAGAAGACCGAAGCTGAGCTGGAGTTTGACGACAGCGAGGAAATGAAGCAGTGGTTCATCGGTGACAGCACCATTACCAAGGTGATCCTGCCTGAGGGCATCGAGAAGATCGGCGCATACGCCTTTGCAAACCTGACCGGTTTGGAGGAGATCGTGCTGCCGTCTACCCTGGAGGCCATTGAATATGGCGCGTTCTACGGCTGCAGCAGCCTGAAAAAGATCACCTTCAACGGTGAAAACAACCTGAAGATCATCAGCCAGAACGCCTTTGAGGGCTGCGACCTGCAGGATACTGTGGATCTGTCCTCTGTCTGCGTGATCTCCAACTACGCCTTTGCGGGCAACAAGAAGCTCAAGGGCGTGACTACCTCCGAGAGCCTGCTGTCTATCGGTGAATATGCTTTCGCAGGCTGTGAGAGCCTGGAGAATATGACCATTACCGCCAAAAAGGTGAAGTACGGCCCCTATGCCTTCACCGGCTGTGATGCTCTGAAGGAATTCTATGTTAACGCATCCGTCCTGCCGGAGGGTATGTTCTATCAAAGCAAGGCTTTGGAGAAGGTGACCATTGGCCCGGATGTGAATGAGATCGGAGAATTTGCTTTCCGTGAGACGAAGGTCTCCACCCTGGAGGTTCAGGAGGGCAGCAAGACCTACAAGGTGCAGACTGCGGATCATGTTCTGTCCGCAGACGGCAGCAGCCTGATGGCTGTGGCCGCGACTGCTTCCGGAGCATACACCGAGAAGAATGTCGGCGGCGCAAAGATCACCGCCGTGGGCCTGGGTGCCTTCTCCCACTGTACCGACGTGACCTCCATCACGCTGCCCAATGTAACGGTGGTGGGTGAGTATGCCTTTGCCTCCGATGAGGAAGCAAAGAAAGGCGTGACCCAGATCCAGCTTGGCACCCTGACGCAGATCGGTGAGTACGGCTTCTTTGCCAGCGATATCTCCCAGATGCCTGCCGTTACCGATCAGACACAGATCGGAAAATATGCCTTTGCCCACACGGAGCTGACAGAGGTTACCGTTCCCAGCGGAATGACTGTGCAGGAGGGCACCTTCGCCGAATGTACAAAGCTGACCAGTGTGGTCATTGGCGACGATGTGGTGCTGGGTGACTATGCCTTCAATATGGACAAGGATCTGAGCTACAAGGTCCTGACCTACGATGAGAACGGAGAGAAGTATTTCTACTATGAATTCGGTACGGCTCTGACCAGCCTGACGATCGGTAAGAACGCAGTGATCGGCGAAAATGCTTTCTCCTATCACGCAAGCCTGCAGACTGTGACCCTGGGCGAAAACGCAAAGATCGGCAAGCAGGCCTTCTACAACTGTACCGCTTTGACACAGATCGACCTGAGCAAGGCCGTATCCATCGGTGATTACGCATTCTCCGGTGACGAGTATTATATCTGCCTGGATGAAAGCATGGCCTATGCTGCGGTTTCCTCCCAGGGCGAGTATATGACCACGGTCCACGCCACCTCTATTGAAACGGCGGACCTGACCAGTGCGGAAAGTATTGGCGAATATGCTTTTGCTATGTGCGAAAAGCTCAGCTCTGTCAAGCTGAACCCGGCAATTACCGATATTCCCACCTATGCCTTTGCAAGCTGTCCCATGCTCAGCTCCATTGACCTGAGCCATGTGCAGACCATCGGCGACTATGCCTTCCAGGAGACGGAGGCATTGACTGAGGTGACCCTGACTGCAGCAACGGAGCTGGGAGAGTACGCCTTTGTCAATGGCAAGTCCCTGAAAAAGGTGACATTGAACAAAGAGGGCACCAAGCTGGGCGAGGGTGCGTTTGCCTACTGTGAAGCTTTGACAAGAGTGCAGAATATCGGTTTTGTCAGGGACTTCGGAGATTATGCCTTTGCCTACAGCGACCTGACCGATGTAAACCTGGTCAAGGCAGAAAAGCTTGGCAATATGGTATTTATGAAGGAAGAAAAGGCCCCCTTCAAGGTAAAGCTGGGCCAGAGCCTGCAGTCCGTGGGTGACAATCCCTTTGCTATGTGTGTCCTGGAGCCGCTGTGCCAAGTGGAGACCACCGAGTTTAACGGCAAGAAGCAGGAAAACAAGATCTACACCTATGCGCTCAGTGACACCGTGCAGGTGATCGACGGCAGCCTGTACTGCACCACCGAAAACGGCCTGGAGTTGATTACCTACACCGGCCTGAATAACGAGGATGTGCGTGTAGCCGCGGATACGGTACGAATCACCGCCTATGCCTTTGCGGGCACGGATGCAAAGATGGTAACCATGCCGGCAACAGTATTCTCCATTGGCCACAAGGCCTTCTACGATTGCCGGAAGCTGCACACCGTGGTCTTCGGCAGCCAGGAAGCTCCGGTGTTGGAGGAGGAATTCGACCCGGTATACTATGAAAAGCTGAACCACATTCCCGGCACCGGTGACTTTGGTACCTACACCGACTATGACGGCAATGAGGTCCAGATCGACGGTATGGGAATCGTACCCTACTTTATGTGGAATGCCACCGATGGCTTGTACTTCGATGTATTCTACGGAGCCAGCTTCGTGGATTATGTAGGCTATGTGAAGGATAAGCTGACCATGATCCGTCCTGTCAACGGCACCAATTACGAGTCCTTTATTTACGGCCAGTACTTTGATGTGGTCATTGACGGTGCCAATGCTCCGGATAAGAACACCCTGGCTACGGTTGCGGCGATCAAGGCACTGCCTGAGCGTGTGACCTATGAGCACAAGGATCAGGTGGAGGCCGCCCGGGCTATGTACGCCAAAATCGCGACTTTGGAGCAGCAGGCACTGGTTGTCAATTATGCGGACCTGGTTTCTGCTGAGCAGAGAATTACCGCCCTGGCTCCCACCGAGGAAACCGAGCAGACCGAGCCTACAGAAGAACCTGAGGAGCAGTCCGGCTTCCATGCCGGTGCCATTGTAGCCATCGTGGCGGCGGTCCTGGCAGCGGCAGCAGCCGTGGTCCTGGTGCTGCGCAAGGGTAAGAAAAACGGTGCGTCTGCTGAAAAATCTGAGACTGAGGATATTCCGGAGCTGATAGAGACCGAGTATGCCGAGGAATCGGAGCAGGACGAGGATGAAGAAGCAGAGGAAGCTGAGGAAGCAGAGGATGACGGCGAGTCCGAGGATGCGGAGGATGCCGACCAAACCGACGAAACTGAGGGCGACGACGAAACGGAAGAGCCCACTGTCTGATCAGTAAACATCGAACGGCAGGGCCGCTGAAATGCGGCCTTGCCCGCCGAAAGGAAGATGCGGAAGATGAATTTGAAACTCAAAACCCTGATACTGTTTCTGCTGCTTACGGTGCTGTTGATCACCGGCTGCAGTCAGGAACCGACACCGTATCAGGTCAACGATGCGGAGGATTACACCGTCAGCATCCAGTATGATGCCAACGGCGGTATCTTTACCACCAATACTTCGGTCATTACCGATTCCTACAATATTTCCGGTATGGAAACAAACGCCCAGGGTCTTGTGGAACTGCCTTTGTGCAAGCCTGACGATCCTGCCCGGGAGAAAAATGCTTTCGCCCCGGCGAAAAACGGCTATTTCCTGGCCGGCTGGTACACCCAGCGGACCGAAACCGGCACCAATGAAGCCGGTGAACCGGTCTATACCTACGGCGGCAAGTGGGACTTTGAAAAGGACCGTTTCAGCGTAGATCCCAGCGGCGGACATTCCTCCGCGGAGCCGGTGCTGACACTGTATGCCGCCTGGATCCCCCTGTTCCAGATCGAAGTGTACGATCTGCACAGCGGCGAGCTGACAGGCACGGTGACCTATGATCCCCAGGAGGGCGCTCAGAATGTACCTCAGTGGGACGAGGAAACCGGCGCGGTGAATATGTTTAAGTTCCCGGATCATCCCGGCCATACCTTCAACGGTGCCTACTACGACGAGGCAGGAAAAAACCCGGTGCAGACCCAGCAGCTTGTCCATACCGGTGTTGTGGACGAGGCCACCGGCACCGTTCAGGGCAGCACCATGAAGCTGTATGTGGACTGGTTGGAAGGGGAGTGGTACCACATTTACAATGTGGAGCAGTTCCTGGATAATGCCAGCGTAAGCGGCAGCTACATCATCCATGAGGATTTGGACTTTGCCGGTGAGATCTGGCCCTCCTCCCTGATGCACGGCAACTACACCGGCACCATTGAGGGCAACGGCCACACCTTTCAGAATATTACCTTTGAGCAGACCAACAACTCCAAGACCAACGGCGGTCTGTTCGGTTACCTGACAGAAACAGCGGCACTGAAGGATGTGACCTTTAAAAATGTCACCTTCACCATTAAAAACGGCACCCGTATGGCTGGTACCTCCTACGGATTGCTGGCCGGCACCGTTTCTGACCAGGCAACGCTTACCAATGTCAAGATCGTCAAGAGTACCTTGCAGATCGACTCCGGCTGCTACTTCGGCACAGATGACTACAGCATCGGCCTGGTCAGCGGCATGGGCGAGACCGGTATCGATTATAAAGGCATTACCTGTAAAGCCACGGGCGATGCACCCCAAACTGTTGTCATTACCGTCAACGATGCCACGGTTACCGTGGAATTTGTGACGGAGTAACATAGAACAAGGAAAAAGGAGAATTATTATGACAAAAAGAATTGTTTCTTTCGTCCTGTGCATCGCAATGTGCTTTGCAACCATGTCTGTGCTGGCAGGCTGCGGCGGCAGCGGCAGCACCGATGCCTTCGTTGTGATGTCCGAGCAGTTGGACGGCCTGTTTAACCCCTTCTACTACACCTCCGCCAACGACGGCAGCGTGGTGGGCCTGACCCAGATCGGCATGCTGTCCTCCAAGCTGGATGAAAACGGCGACGTGGCCGTTGCGTACGGCGACAACGAGGCGGTTGTTGTTAAGGATTATCAGATCACCGAAAACAGCGACAACACCACCACTTACACCTTCGTTATTAAGAACGGTATCAAGTTCTCCGACGGTCATCCCCTGACCATGGAAGACGTGCTGTTCAACTTCTATGTGTACTTAGACCCGGTGTACACCGGCTCCAACACCCTGTACTCCACCAAGATCCTGGGCCTGAACGAGTACCGGACCCAGACTGTGGGCGCAGGCTCCGAGGGTAACGATGACCTGATCTCTTCTCAGGCATCTACCAGAGCACAGGCCCGTATCAATGAGCTGGTCAACCTGTTCCATTCCCAGCTCAAGGCCTCCAGCACCAACGAGGTCAGCTATGAGGCAATGGTGGAGGCCATCAAGGCGCACTCTGTCAGCTCCGGCTATCAGAGCGCCATCTCCAACACCCCTGACGAGATTACCAGCGACAACCTGCTGGCTGACTATGAATATGCCCTGAAGCTGTTCAAGGAAGAGCTGGGCACCGACTACCTGAGCGCTCAGGATTCCTACACCGAAGAGCCCTACAAGTCCCATGAGGAATTTGGCAACGAGGTTTTCTGCTTCATGTTCACCGAGGGCTATGTGGAAGTGGAGTACGCCGAGGGTGAGAACGGCAAGAAGGACCGCACCAAGATCGAAAGCCTGACCCCCAAGTATCCTGACACCATCAAGGATAAGGATGCTGCTATCGATTATATCTACAAGGATAAGATCGCCCGTGAGCTGGATATCATTCTGTACTACTGGGCAACTGCTAACAAGCTGAACACCGAATTCACCGCCAAGGCCAAGGAAGTTATCCTCCATGAGAATGTTTCCGAGGACGGCAACCTGGCTGTCAGCAACATTTCCGGCATCGTGTCCCTGGGTCATACCGACCAGGCCGGTTCTGTAGTCAATGTGAACGGCACCGACTACACCGTTGCCTCCGGCCACAACGAGGACGGCACCGTTTCCGCAGAGAACGAGTACGATGTACTGCAGATCACCATCGACGGCGTGGACCCCAAGGCTATCTGGAACTTCTCCCTGACTGTGGCTCCCCAGCACTACTACGGCGAGGGCAGCTCTGTTGCTGTGGATATTGCCAACAACAAGTTCGGCGTGGAATTCGCCAGCTTTGACTTCATGAGCGATATCATCCAGTCCCCCAGAAATGTCCGTATTCCCATGGGCGCAGGTCCCTACAAGGCTACCGACAGCGCCAATGCGGATGTACCTGCTGAGAACGATTTCTACAAGAACAATATTGTTTACTTCAAGGCCAACGAGAACTTCAACACCGTGGGCGCAGGCATTGAAAATGCCAAGATCGACAAGGTCCGTTATCAGATCGTGTCCTCCAACAACGCCATTGCTGCCCTGGAGAGCGGCTCTGTGCACTACATCTCCCCCTCCTTGACCACCGACAACTATGAGAAGCTGGACAAGATGAAGAGCAAGGGCTACGAGATGATCACCACCGACCAGCTGGGCTACGGCTACATCGGTGTCAACGCCTCCAAGATCAACGACCTGAACTTGCGTAAGGCTATTATGTGCGCAATGAATACCGGCCTGGCTCTGGAATACTACCGCGCCGGCACTGCTGAGCAGATCTACTGGAACATGTCCACTGTGAGCTGGGCATACCCCAAGGGTGCTTCCGAGTTCGACAACGGCAAGGATTATCCCCAGATGGGCACCTGGAGCGAGGATGTGGCCCGGACCAACATTCAGAAGTATATGCAGGAGGCCGGTGTCAGCGAGGGCGACAGCCAACTCAAGGTCACCTTCACCATCGCAGGCTCCACCTTGCAGGATCACCCCACCTATAAGGTGTTCCGTGATGCCGCTGCTCTGCTCAACGATATGGGTTGGGAAGTCAACGTTGTTTGTGACACCCAGGCCCTGACCAAGATCAGCACCGGTTCTTTGGAGGTTTGGGCAGCCGCCTGGTCCTCCGCACTGGATCCGGATATGTATCAGGTCTACCACAAGGATTCCACCGCTACCAGCACCCTGGCTTGGGGCTACAACTTCCTGAAGACCAGCGGTACTGCCGAAGAGCTGAGCATCCTGGACGATCTGAGTAATCTGATCGATCAGGCCCGTGAGACCAACGATCAGGCGATCCGTTCTCAGCTTTATGAAGAGGCTATGGGCTACGTGCTGGATCTGGCAGTGGAGCTGCCGGTCTATCAGCGTGATGTGCTGTATGCCTACAACGCCAATGTCATTTCCAAGGACAGCCTTCCCGATGTGATCAATCCCTATTCCTCTCCTCTGGACCGGATCTGGGAGCTTGAATATGCCAACTGATAAAGGGCGTGTTTACGTATGTTAAAATATATAGCAAAAAGAATAGGCTATGCCCTGGTCGTTTTGCTGGGTGTTTCCCTGATCATCTATTTCCTGACCCGCTTGATGCCCATTGACTTTGTTAAGGACAAGGTCACCCAGGTGCAGACCAGCGGCGCAACCGTCAGCGCGGAAATGGTTGAGGCAATGTACGCATCCTACGGACTGGAGGAAGACGCAGGCTTCCTCCAGATCCTGCAGGGATATTTGAACTGGCTGGCAGACCTGGTCCGCTTTGACTTAGGCACCAGCTTCAAATATGGCATCCCCGTTACGGAAAAGATCGCCATGCATATGGGTACATCCTTTATCATTGCGCTGATTGCGGCGGTATTTGAATTTATGATCGCCATTCCTTTGGGTATCACCGCGGCAACTCACCAGTACAGCCTTCGGGACTACATCGTCACCATCTTGGTGATGGTGGGTATCTCCTTGCCGGCCTTCTTCTTCGGTAATATCCTGAAAAGCTGGCTGGCACTGGATCTTGGCTGGTTCTTCCCCAGCGGCATCCGGGATGCCACCAAGGACTATACCGGTTTCCCCCTGCTGATCGACTATTTCCGTCATGTGTTCATTCCCATCCTGACGGTGGTCATTCTGAGTATCGGCTCCAGAATGCGTATGACCCGTACCAATATGCTGGAGGTGCTGAATTCTGACTACATCCGTACCGCCCGTGCCAAGGGCCTGAAGGAAAAGGTGGTCATCAACAAGCACGCCTTCCGCAACACCCTGATCCCACTGGTTACCTCTATGGCAGGTCTGCTTCCCAGCCTGTTCTCCGGCGCCATCATCACCGAGCAGGTGTTTAACTTGCCCGGTATCGGTAACATTGCGCTGGAGGCCATGAACGCCGGTGACATTCCCTTCATCATGGGCTACAATATGTTCCTGGCAGTGCTCAGCGTGCTGGGCGTTCTGCTGGCAGACCTGATGTACGGCATTGTGGATCCCCGGGTCAAATTGGAGTAAGGAGGCAGATGTATGGAAGAACTGAATAAAGAGCAAGTTCAGCAAGTTACAACTGATACAGATGTGCCTCACGACAAAAATGTACGGCTGATGTCCCCCAACCAAATGCTGGTGCGGCGGTTTTTCCGCTCCAAGCTCAGCGTTTTGGGCCTTGTGATGGTGATCGGCCTGTTCCTGTTCTGCTTCGTCGGCCCTATGGTCTACACCCAGTGGGGGGAAACGGATCTGGACAAGAGCGGCAGAACCGAGTACGCCGTATCCGAGTTTACCTACACCGTGGACGGTGTGGAGCATACCCTGCGGCAAACCACGCAGACCCATTGGGTGGATAATGCCCTGAGTGCCCCCTCTGCCACCCATCCCTTAGGTACGGATGATCAGGGCTACGATGTGCTGGCCCGGCTGATGTACGGCGGACGGGTTTCCCTGATCGTCAGCTTTATGACCGTGTTCCTGCTGACCATCATCGGCGTGCTGATGGGCGGTATTGCCGGCTATTTCGGCGGCGTGATCGACGAGGTCATTATGCGCATTTGCGATATCCTTATGTGTCTGCCCGGTATTCCCATTTTGCTGATCCTCAGCTCCGCAATGGACGGCTGGGTGAAGCTGGGATATATCGAGGAGGGCATGCGCATCTATATTTTGATGCTGTTTTTGACCCTGATCTCCTGGCCCGGCGTGGCCCGTCTGGTCCGTGGACAGATCCTTTCCCTGCGTGAGCAGGAGTATATGGTGGCTGCGGAAGCCATGGGCTTCTCCACCGGCCGCAAGATCTTTAAGCACCTGGTGCCCAATGTGATGCCCCAGCTTATCGTGCAGATGAGCCTGAGCCTAGGCAGCATGATCCTCTATGAGGCAACCCTGTCCTATTTGAATATGGGCATCAAGGCTCCCTATACCGCCTGGGGTTCTATGATCAACATCATTACCACCAACCAGGATATTTTGCAGAACCATCTGTATGTGTGGGTGCCTGCCGGTGTGTGCATTGTCATCGCAGTGCTGGGCTTCAACTTTGTAGGCGACGGCTTGCGCGATGCTCTGGACCCCAAGGGAAGGAGATAAGCCCATGAGTACACCGAAAAAATCAAACAACCATTATCTATCCGGCAAGGAGATCCGTGCCATCGCCAAGGAAAACGCCAAGGTGATCAAGCGGCTGGAGGCTTATAAAAAGCGGAAGGCTGAGGAATCGGAATTTCTGACGGAAATGAAGGACAACCGCAATATTTTGGAGATCGAGGATCTGCACACCTACTTCTTTACGGAGCAGGGAACGGTGAAGGCCGTTAACGGCGTATCCTACGATGTGCCGAAAAACGCCGTTGTAGGCGTTGTGGGCGAGTCCGGCTGCGGCAAGTCCGTCACCAGTATGTCGGTGATGCGGCTGATCCAGGGCCCTGCGGGTCAGATCGTCGACGGCTCCATCCGCTTCAAGGCCTACGATTATGTGCGTAACGAAAAGGGTGAGCCTGTCCCCAAGGAGGGCGGCAAGCCCGGCGAATACCAAATGGAAGAGAAGATCTATGACATTGCCAAAATGCCCATCAACGAGATCCATCGCATCCGGGGCAAGCAGGTTGCCATGATCTTCCAGGAGCCTATGACCAGCCTGAATCCGGTGTTTACCATCGGAGAACAGCTGGACGAGGTGACCCTGATCCATGTACCCGGTGCTACCAAGGAGCTGGCTAAGGAGAAATCCTGCGAAATGCTGCGGCTGGTGGGTATCATCCCGGAAAATGTCTACGACCGGTTCCCCCATGAGCTTTCCGGCGGTATGCGTCAGAGAGTGATGATCGCAATGGCCCTGGCTGCTGAGCCCCGGCTGATCATTGCTGACGAGCCTACCACCGCTTTGGACGTGACCATCCAGGCGCAGATCCTGGACCTGCTGCAGGACATCAAGACCAAGATCGACGGCTCTATTTTGCTGATTACCCACGATTTGGGCGTGATCGCGGAAATGGCCGACTATGTGGTGGTTATGTACGCCGGCAAGGTGATCGAAAAGGGTACTGTGTATGAGATTTTCCAAAATCCGCTGCACCCCTATACAGTGGGTCTGCAGAAGTCCAAGCCTACCATGACCCTGGACGACAGCACAGAGCTTTATAACATTCCCGGCAATGTCCCCAATCCGGTGGATATGCCAGAGCATTGCTATTTTAAAGAAAGATGCGCCAAGTGCACCGCCAAATGCTCCGGGGCTTACCCCGGCATGGTGCAGGTGAGCCCCACCCACTTTGTCGCATGTCATCTGTATGACGGGGAGAATGAAAATGGCTGAAGAAAAGATCATGAATAATCCCTGCCAGTACGATGATGAGGCGGAACAGGCCAAGTATTTGGAAAAACGCAAGGCCCAAATGGAGGAGGACTTTGCCAAGCCCTTCGATCCGGAGGCTGTTTTGGAGGTTCGTCACCTGCGCAAGACCTTCCCCTTGAAGAAGAACATGATGGGCAAGGTGCTCAAAGAGCTGGTGGCTGTGGATGACATTTCCTTCAAGCTGATGCCCGGTGAGACGCTGGGTATCGTGGGCGAATCCGGCTGCGGCAAGACCACGGCAGGCCGTGCCATTTTGAAGCTGCATCAGCCCACCGGCGGTCAGATCATCTTTGACGGCCAGGACATTACCAACTACAATTCCAAGCAGATGCGGCCCATCCGCCAGCAGATGCAGATCATTTTCCAGGATCCCTATTCCTCCCTGCCTCCCAGAAGCACCGTCGGCGGCATTTTGTCCGAGCCGGTGGAGGTCCATAAGATCGTTCCCAAGGAGCAGGTGAAGGACTATGTGCTGGAGCTGATGGAAAAGTGCGGTCTGCGGGATTACTACTATGAGCGGTATCCCCACGAGTTTTCCGGCGGTCAGCGTCAGAGAATTTGCATTGCCCGGGCGCTATCTGTCAATCCCAAGCTGGTGATCTGTGACGAGCCGGTATCGGCACTGGATGTATCCATTCAGGCCCAGATCATTAACTTGCTGAAGGACCTGCAGAAGCAGATGAATTTGGCCTATGTGTTCATTTCCCACGATCTGTCGGTGGTCAAGTTTATCTCCGACAAGATCGGCGTCATGTACTTAGGCTCTATGATGGAGTTCGGCACCAAGGAAGACATTTTCAGCAATCCCTTGCATCCTTACACCAAGGCACTGTTTTCTGCTGTACCCAATCCGGACCCCACCGCAAAGATGGACCGGATCAAGCTGGAGGGCGATATTCCCTCTCCGGCCAATCCGCCCAAGGGCTGCCGGTTCCATACCCGCTGCCCCTATGCCCAGGAAATCTGTAAGCATGTACCCCCTGAATATAAGCAGTACGGCGAGGGCCATTTCGCAGCCTGCCACCTGCTGGATCAGGAGTAAGGTATGGGCACCAAAAAGAAAAAGGAAAAGATCCATTACATTGATGACGGACGGACCCTGGCGGATATGTCCGGCGTGTCCGGTCCCCGTTTGGGTGGCAGCTCCACCCGGCCCCGTCCAAATCCCAAGGATGTATGGAGCACCTATTGGGGCGCGGTGAAAATGATGTTCGTCCCCATGCTGGTCGTGATCTGCGCCTTGATCATCATTTATATGATCCTGTATTTCCTTTTTACCGTGATGTAACAAAAGACCACCGGCTGGAAAACCGGTGGTCTTTTTGTAAGTTTTCGTTATTTTTTGATAACACGCAGAAGGGTCAGGGCGCGGCGGCACAGAGCCAGGAAATCCTTGCGGTTGAAGATCAGACTGATCACGGCAGCGATCAAACTGTTGATCACCACGAAGATCACGCCGTATACCATAAACATTAAATAGCCGGACACCTGGCTGACCAGCCGCAGCTCCACAGCACATACCGCTACACCGCTGATCAGCAGCGGCAGCAGAAGCTTCAGCAGAGCCGTGAGCTTTCCGGTAAAGAACCGGGTATGGACATAGCCCATTTCCAAAACAGCCAGCAGTACAGCACACAGCAGGATGGCGCAGAGCATACCGTAAACACCGAAGAAGGTGCCGCCGAGGATCATAGCCACCACCAAAACCACACAGGTGATCACCTGGAAGTTGCGGCTGACCCGGAACAGACCTGCCATATTCAGCAGATGACCGCTGGGGATGTGGAGCATTTCCACGGCAGAGGTGACCACCATCAAAATGGCAATGGTCATATCGTAGTAGTTGGCATCGGTAATATCGGCGGTGTAAAGCCGGATAAAGGGCAATATCAGCACGCAGCAGGTGGTCAGCATCACAAAAACAGCCAAAAAGGACAGATACTCATACTGTCCGAATACCTGCCAGACCTGCTGCTTTTTCCGTTCCGTCAGGAGCTGACCCAGGCTGTGCCGGGGGGCATCGATGATACCGTGGAGCAGGTTTTTCAGCATGGTGAATACATTGTTATAAACCGCGTAAACGCTGGCTAAAACCGTTCCGCCGGTGGGGGAGATGGATAAAAAGATAATGGGCGCGGACTTGTAAAGCATGCCGGTGATCTTTTGGGCCATCACATCGGAGGTGCCCTGGATCAGCTCCGGCATAGGCTGAGCGGAAAGGTCCACATCGGGATTTTTCTTCTTCACATAGCCGGCAAGCAGCAAGCTGTTCGCCAGGGTGAAGACCATGGTGTTAAACCGCACCATCCACATAGGCCCGTTGGCATTGATCATCAGAATGTTGGCCAAATGACCCAATGCCACAGTGATCACCGTAAAGATGTTGACGATAAATTCCTTTTGCTGTGTTTGCAGCAGCACTCGGTAGGTGGTGGCGTAGTACAGGTTAAAGGCCGCAGGCACCACCGTCATCACGATCAGGGTGAAAATGAATTCCCAGCTCAGGCTGCTGTTGGCGCAAAGACCGTACACGGCGGCAACGGCAACACCGATGCCCAAAAACAGCAATCCGATTTTCCGGAATTTCTTCCGGGTAGCGGAGAGAATTCCGTTGATCAGGGGCGTTTCCTGACGGCCCAAAGGACCAAACAGGGCCACATTGGAGGCTACGGTAAAGCCGCCCTCCAAAATCAGCAGCACATTGACGATCTGATTGGCTGTGGAATTCAGTCCGTTGAAATCCGAGCCATAGCGGCCGATCACAAGCTGGGTCACCACGATACCGAACAGACCGTTCACTAAGGTCATAGCCATAGCGGTGATGGCGTTGAGTAAGCTTAATTTGTTTTTATTTTGCATCGTTTTGTTGGTTTTCTGGCTGGATACTTGCAGCAAGTACAGCTATGCAGATAAAGGCAGTGGGCATAACCAGAACATCGTACGCCGTGGCCTGGATCAGGCTGATGCCAAAATAGAGTACCAATACAGTAAACAGAGAAACTCTGTCTGAAAGGTGGCCCTCTTTTAGCCGGAATAAGCCTGTTTTGATGACAAGCGTCAAAATCAAGGCCATCAGAAGTACAAGGCCGATAACACCGTAGCAGTTGAGCGTTTGCAGAAAAATATTATGCGCCGGTGCATCGATGATCTGTTTGCCCCGGTTGTAGCGGTGGGGGAACAGAACAGTGCCGGTTCCGATCCAGGGATTTTTGCGTACTTCCTCCAGACTGAGCTCAGTCAGCGCTTCACGCATAGCGTCGCTTCGTTCAATTTGGCTGAGAGCATTTTTTTGCGCCTGGCTCTCCTTCTTGGACTCTTCTTTCTTGGAGGAGTCTTTATCTGAGGAATTTTTTTGGCTGTCGGAGATATCCGGTAAAAGCTTGGCAAAGTTAATGCCAGTCTGCCGGTATACATTATACCGCACCCTTCCGGTATTGCAAACAAACAGCACGCACAGCACAGCCAAGGCACAGACGATGGCAATCATTCCTGTAAAGATGGCACGCTTGCATTTCAGGCAGGATACGATCAGGGGGATTAATTCCACCAACAGCAGGAAAAAGACGGCCCGGGATCCCAGGGATAGAATCACCACCACAGTGCCGAAAATCAGCAGTCCGTAGAAAATACACCCTGGTACAGAAAAATCGCGGTGACGAAGCTGCTGGAAGGGAATTGGCAGAAGCAGCAGCAAAGCGGTACCCATAGCAATTTCGTTGACAGGAGATTGGGTGATGTGTTTCTCTACAAACAGCAGGAAAACAAGCCGGTATACAAGCAGAATGGACAGAAAAATACAGGCGCAATCGGCCAGTTGACGGGAAGCCTGTTGGTTTTTCTGCTGAAAAACAGAGCAGAAAAGGGCAAGTGTGCCCAACAAAACGATGGTATAATACAGGCTATCCTTCAGCTCACCGTGGGTTAACAGGCGGTAAAGGGAAATACAGACATAATATACGGCAAAACCATAGTAAAGAATGGTAAACAAATCTTTTTTT
Organism: Oscillospiraceae bacterium; assembly: GCA_017435615.1. Classification (GTDB taxonomy): domain Bacteria; phylum Bacillota; class Clostridia; order Oscillospirales; family Oscillospiraceae; genus Faecousia. The sequence goes on from JAFSET010000009.1 coordinate 21,518, forward strand.
CTGGCCTTAATATCGGAGATCAGCTTAAGCAGCGCAAAAACCATAAAAGGAAGATAGGTCAAAAGTGCTGCGATCTTCAAAATGGAAGATGGCGTCTTCAGCGCACCGACCACCCATCTGGACTGAACTGTCAGCATAATGATCAGCCAGGTAAAAAACAGCCACACATAGTTTTTTTGCACAAATTTCTTCATTGGCGCCTCCTACTTGTGTTGTTCACAGATTTCGACGATCCGCTGGCACATGATCCTGGGGTTTTTGTGTTTCAGAATAAAGGCTCTGGCCTGTGCGCCGATCTCGTCACGCTGCTGCTTGGGTAGAGCGCAGAGCTGATAAAGCTTCTGCTTCAAAGCATCAATGGAATTATCTTCAACATATTGAATGTACGGATCATATTCTTCCGGAATACCGTCCAGCTTATACCCAATCACCGGGCGGCCGGAGGCTAAATACTCCATGGTTTTGGAAGGGAAGGAATACTTGGTAAAGGAATCGATATTTTGACGGGGATTGACCAGGACCGTGGCCTCGGATTGAAGCTGCCGGACGGTTTGCCCGTTTACATAGCCAAAATACTTGATGCCGGTGCAGGTTTTTTCCAGTTCGTGGATACGGGGAACGGCCTTGCCGTTTCCGCACAGCCACAGCTCGTGATCCGGGTGTTCCCGGTATAATTCCACAAAGGCATCCAAAAGCTCATACATGCCGTAGGCAGGATTGAGCTGGCCGGAATAAAAGATGACTTTTTTGCCGGAGGTGGCCTCGGGCAGCGGTGGCTGCTGGTCGTTGTAAATGCCCTCAACCACGGCATAGGGCTTTTTGGATACATCGATCAGGTCCTTTAAGTATTCTGTTATGAATACATAGCTATCAAACTGGTTGATGCTGCGCATTTTAATGGCGGCACGCATCCGGTCAGCCACTGTGATCTTGCCGCCGGAGTGGGCGTAGAGCACGGCGCTGGGGACATCGGGCATAAAAACACAGGTACGCAGATTGGAAAAGCATTTTCTTGCCATGCGAATGGCTATACAGGCACCCACATGCAGATCGTAAGTCAGCAGCGTAACCGGTTCGCCTTTTGCCTGCTTTACCGCTTGCCGGATGGCAGCAAAGGTGGTAATCGCCCGGGACAAGTGCTTCAGTACAGGGAAATTAATGAAGCCGCAGTTCAGATCCTTCGCTTCCGGAAGGTGGCTCCAGTGTTGTTTTCTGAAAATAATCTTGGGGTACGCAGGCCAATTGGGAATGGGGGTATTGTTGATCAGAGAAATGGGCGCACCAAGCACCTCGTCCAGTCCCCGGATCACATTTCGGTTCAGATTGTGATCCGCAAGGCCCAGGGCAATCTTGCTCTTTTCAGAAAGATATTCATAATCGTCCATATTGTATATGGAGCTACAGAATATGTATTTCATAGGTACCTCCCGGGTTTAGCCAAAGCAGACCTCCCGAATACGCTGGCATACCAGCTTGGTGGCCTCTCCGGTTTCGCAGCCGCCCAGCGCTTCGTAATGTCGGCGGCAGGCCAGTGCGTAGTCTTCTTCGTTAAAGTTCAAGATACACTGCTCCAGTTCGTCATTGTCCGTAGAGCGAGGGAAGGGCCATTGCTCCACCGGGGTATAGACCTGAGTGGTTTTGATGTAGTGCTCCAGGTCGGTGGCAAACTGGAAGATGGGACGGCCGGTCAGCATAAAGTCCCACATAGAGGATGAAAAGTCGTTGACCATTGCATCGGCGGCCAACAGCAGATCCTGCATATCCGGATATTCCGTCAGATCCAGCACATCCCCGGGAAGGCCTTCCCGGTTGGTAACGCACGGATGCAGCCGGTAGGCGAATTTCCAAACGCCCCCAAAACGTGTTTCAAAGGCCCGGCATACCCGTTGGGGATCCACCCCGTAGGAGATGGCAATGGACTCCTTGAAATAGTTGTCATTAGGTTTGCGGTAGGTGGGGGGAAACAGCACCAGCTTTTCTCCGTCCTTTAACCCCAGCTTTTCCCGGATAGCCTGCCGGCGGACTGGGTCCGGATGAAGCATGGCATCGTTACGGGGCATGCCGATATTCCAAAAAACCTCCCTGGGGGTGAGCATGGAGTCGGAGATGACCTCGGTAAACCGCTCACAGGTAGAAAGGAACACATCGGTCTTATCCGCGGCCAAGTGCAGGTCCTTGCGGAACAAGGGCGTATCCTCATACATATCCAGGCCGCATTTTTTATAAGCGCCGCCGCCGTGCCAGGTGTTGATGATGTACTGCTTTTTGCCCATGGGCAGGTAGGAAAAACCGCCGCTGTTGGTCAAAAAAACCTGACATGTCAGGGCATAGTAGAAGTATTTCAGGGAATTGTATTTGACAACAGTCAGGCCCTTTTCCGCCAAATGGGCATATTTTTGCACATCGGCTACCGGAATGATGATCTCAAATTGATCAGGGTACTGGGCCAGCAGAAATTCCGCAACGCATTTGGGACTGTCGCCATAGGTTTGAGCCAGGGCGTTCATAAGCACGACCCGGTTCTTTTTGATTGGGAAAAGCCGCAGCGGCAGCATCAAAAACCGCATGGCATTTTTTTTCGCAAACCGGATCCACGCATCCATTTTGAACAACGCTCCTTAATATTTTCTCCAAACCATTTTATCCACCACGCCAGTGTAAGACTGAATCAGCTTGACCACCTTGGTGGAGACGTTTTCTTCAATATAGTCCGGCACGGGGATGCCGTGCTCACCGTTCAGGTTGAGCTGCACTGCGGTGTCCACCGCTTGCAGCAGGCTCTTTTCGTCGATACCGGCCAGCACAAAGCAGCCCTTGTCTAAGGCCTCAGGCCGTTCGGTGGAGGTGCGGATACACACCGCCGGGAAGGGGTGGCCTACAGAGGTGAAGAAGCTGGACTCCTCCGGCAGTGTGCCGGAATCGGATACGCAGCAAAAAGCGTTCATCTGCAGGCAGTTGTAGTCGTGAAAACCCAAAGGCTCATTCATCCGCACCCGGGGATCCAGCCGGAAGCCGGTGCTCTCCAGCCGTTTCCGGGACCGGGGATGGCAGGAGTACAAAATGGGCATATCGTATTTTTCCGCCATTTTGTTGATGGCATTGAACAGGGACAGGAAATTCTTTTCCGTGTCGATGTTCTCCTCCCGGTGGGCAGACAGCAGGATGTACTTACCCTTTTCAAGGCCCAGGCGGCTGTGAACATCACTGGCGAGGATTTCATCAAGATTGGCATGGAGCACCTCAGCCATGGGAGAACCGGTGACATACACCCGTTCCTTGGGCAGACCGCACTCGTGCAGATATTTCCGGGCATGCTCGGAATAGCACAGGTTTACATCGGAGATGATGTCCACGATCCGGCGGTTCGTCTCCTCCGGCAGACATTCATCCTTGCAGCGGTTACCGGCCTCCATATGGAAAATGGGGATGTGCAGCCGCTTGGCGGGGATGGCGGACAGGCAGGAGTTGGTGTCGCCCAAAATCAAAAGGGCATCGGGCTTGATCTGGGCCATCAGCTTATAAGAGCAGTTGATGATATTGCCCACGGTAGCGCCAAGATCGTCACCTACCGCGTCCATATAGACCTCAGGGTCCTTAAGTTTCAGGTCCTTAAAGAAGACACCGTTCAAGTTATAGTCGTAGTTTTGGCCGGTGTGGGCCAAAATGCAGTCAAAATACTGACGGCATTTGTTGATCACGGCGGCCAGCCGGATAATCTCCGGGCGTGTGCCTACGATGATCAGCAGCTTCAGTTTGCCGTTGTTTTGAAAGGAAACATCAGAATAATCCAGCTTGATCTCCATTATTCTACCACCTCAAAGAAAGTATCAGGTTTTTTCGGGTCGAAGCACTCGTTAGCCCACATTACAGTCACCAGATCTTCGGTATCGGACAGGTTGATGATGTTGTGGGTGTAACCCGGCAGCATATGGATAGCCTGGATCCGGTCACCGGATACTTCGTAATTCAGCACCTCATCAGTGCCTACCTTGCGCATTTGGATCAGGCCCTTGCCGGATACCACAATGAAAAACTCCCATTTGGTATGATGCCAGTGCTGGCCCTTGGTAATACCGGGCTTGGAAATGTTGACGCTGATCTGACCGCAGGAGGCGGTTTTCAGCAGCTCGGTAAAGCTGCCCCGGTCATCCTTGTTCATCTTCAGGTCGAAGATGGCCTTATCCTTGGGCAGATAGGAAAGATAGGTGGAATACAGCTTTTTGGCAAAGGAGCCGGCAGGAATTTCCGGCATCAGCAAGGTGTCAGGTTGAGCCTTGAAGCTGTGCAGCAGCTCCACAATGGCACCTAAGGTGACCTTGTGGCTGACAGGGGCGGCGCAGTAGCGGCCCTCCGGCTGCAGAACGGTATTTACGCCGTCAAATTCGCAGTGATGCTCCTTACCCTCCAAGGCATCCAGCATCTCGTCCACCAGATCGTCAATGTACAGAAGCTCCAGCTCCACGCTGGGATCGTTGACAGTAATGGGCAGATCGCAGGCAATGTTGTTGCAGAAGGTGGCAACCGCGGAGTTGTAGTTGGGGCGGCACCACTTGCCGAACAGATTGGGGAACCGATACACCAGCACCTTTGCACCGGTTTCGGCTGCGTATGCAAAAAACAGCTCTTCGCCGGCTTTTTTGCTTTTGCCGTACTCGCCCTGGGCGTAGCGGCCCACTAAGGTGGCTTGAATGGAGGAGGACAGCATTACCGGGCAGGCGTTGCCGTATTTTTTCAGGGTGTTCAGCAGGGTGCTGGCGAAGCCAAAGTTGCCCTGCATAAATTCCTCCTGGGTCTGAGGGCGGTTTACGCCGGCCAGATTGAATACAAAATCTGCCTTTTGGCAGGCTTCCTCCAAAAGCTCCGCGGGGGAGTCGATGTCGTAAAGGTACAATTCCCCAATTTGCAGACCGGGCCGTGTTTTATCCCGGCCATCCTTCAGGCATTGCAGCGCGGCAGTGAGGTTTTTCCCCACAAAGCCGGCAGCACCGGTGATCAGAATATTCATACTTACTTTGCCTCCCAGGCATCCAGCTCGTCCCGGATGAGCTGCAGGGACAGCAGCTTTTCCTTCACCTGCTCCACATTCAGAAGATCGGTGTTGCTGGAGTTGAACTCCGTCAGGGTGTTGCGCTCGGTGTTGCCTTCCTTGAAGTACTTGTCGTAGTTCAGGTCACGCTTGTCCGAGGGTACACGGTAAAACTCGCCCAGGTCGATGGCGTTGGCACATTCTTCATTGGTCAGCAGAGTCTCATACATTTTTTCACCGTGGCGGATGCCGATGACCCGGATCTCGTGGCCGGGAGCAAACAGACCGGTGACGGCCTGTGCCAGGGTCTCAATGGTGCAGGCCGGTGCCTTTTGCACCAAAATATCACCGGATACGCCGTTTTGGAAGGCAAACAGCACCAGGTCCACCGCCTCGTCCAGGCTCATAATGAACCGGGTCATAGACGGCTCGGTGATGGTGATGGGATTGCCGGCCTTGATTTGATCGATCCACAGAGGGATCACGGAACCGCGGGAGCACATCACATTGCCGTAACGGGTGCAGCAGATCTTGGTCTTTTCCGGAGCAACGGTGCGGCTTTTTGCTACAATGACCTTTTCCATCATAGCCTTGGAGGTACCCATGGCGTTGACAGGATAGGCAGCCTTGTCGGTGGACAGGCAGACCACATTTTTCACACCGGCTTCAATGGCGGCTGTGAGCACGTTGTCGGTGCCGATGACGTTGGTCTTGACGGCCTCCATGGGGAAAAACTCACAGGAGGGCACTTGCTTCAGAGCCGCCGCGTGGAAAATATAGTCCACGCCGTGCATGGCATTCTTTACGGAAGCCAGGTCACGGACGTCGCCGATAAAGAACTTGATTTTGCCTGCGACCTCAGGCATTTTGGCCTGAAATTCATGGCGCATATCGTCCTGCTTCTTTTCGTCACGGGAAAATACACGGATCTCGCCGATATCGGTTTGCAGAAAGCGGTTAAGCACGGCATTGCCAAAGGAACCGGTACCACCGGTGATCATCAGGGTCTTTCCGGAAAAAACAGACATATCAAAAACCTCCAAAAAAGTTTATATCGTTATCTTGACAGGAGCTCCTGCTCCAGGTGGTTCATAAATTGGTCACGGGTAAAATGAGCCTGATAGTAGGCTTTGGCATTTCTGCCAAGGGCTGCCCGGTCCGGACAGGCAAGAAAATCCCGGACGGCCTGAGCAAGGGCTTCACTGTCCCCGGCGGGGACGCAGAAACCGCAGTGGGCCTCAGTCAGCACGGTGGGGATCTCGCCGTTTGCGGCGGCAAGGATCGGCTTTCCTGCGGCCATATAGGATTGGACCTTGGCAGGCAGGGTCATGCCGATGAAGGGATCTTCTGTCAGGGTCACCAGCATGGCATCCGCCATGGCGTAAAATTCAGGCATCTGCTCCGGTGGCTTTCGGCCGTGGAAGATCATATTGTGCAGGGATCGCTCGGCGGCGGAGGCTTTTAAATTCTCCAGCTCGGAGCCGTCACCGACGATGTGCCAGCGTAACCGGCTTTGGTCCTTGAGAAGGGCAGCGGCCTGCACCACCGTGTGCAGACTTTGGGCAGCGCCCACATTGCCGGCAAACATCAGGTCCACAGTGTCTTTTTCCGGCATTTGGGGCAGCCGGTCAAACTGGGCCGTGGCGTATTGGGGCAGGTAACCGATCCTTTGGTCCTGGATTTGAAATTGCTCTTGCAGATATCCCCGGAACATCCGGGAGGTGATCAGGATGCGGTCTGCCTGGCGGTAGAGCCTGGCAGATACCCGGTGAAACAGCCGGTAAACAGGGGACTGCTCTGCCACACCGCCGGCGGCCAGACTGGCCGGCCACAGATCCATGGTGTAAAACACGCACTTCTTTTTGTGACGCTTGGCGTAGGACAGCGCGGCGTTTACCATCATAATGGGGGAGGACTGGATAGCCAGCACCACATCGAAATCTCCGGGAAGGCCCATACAAAAGGCAGTGGAGGAAGCGGCGAAGCTGTAGTAGTTGAGAATCCGGAAGAAAGTACCGCTGCGCCGGCCAACGGTGAAGGTGCGGCAGATCGTTACGCCGTTATGGGTTTGCCGGCGGTTTTTGCCACCTTTATATTCCGGGAAAATATAGCCCATTGGGTAGTTGGGAATATCCGTTACCACATGGACCTCATGTCCCCGGGCCGCAAGCCCTTCGCACAGATCTGTGGAGGGGAAGGCTTCCGGCCAGTAATGCTGGGACACCACAAGTATTTTCATGGGTATGCCTCTTTCCCTCAGGAACCGGCAGGAACCTGATCCTGCAATTCCTCATACATCTTTTCCAGCTTCTCTTCTTCAGCCTCGGCAGCGTCAAAGCCTTCGGTGGAGTCCTTGCTGAAGAGGATGCGGACGGTCAGCAAGATCAGCTTGATATCCAAAAGAATGGAGTAATGCTCGATATACATCAGGTCCAGGCGAAGCTTGTCGTAAGCACTGGTGTTGTATTTTCCGTAGATCTGGGCATAGCCGGTCAGGCCGCCCTTGACCTTCAGCCGGTAATAAAACTCAGGGATGTTCGCGCCGTACTTTTCCATATGCTCCAGCCGCTCCGGACGGGGGCCGACGATGCTCATATCTCCCTTTAGGATGTTGAGGATCTGAGGAAGCTCGTCCACCCGGCAGGCACGGATCACGCGACCGACCTTGGTGATCCGGGGATCCTTTCCGGTGGCAGGAATGGACTGGCCGTTCTTTTCCGCATCCACGATCATACTGCGGAATTTCAGAATATCAAATTCCCGGCCATTGATGGTGGCCCGGCGCTGCTTGTAAAACACAGGACCCCGGTCCTCTATCTTGATGGCAAGGGCGACGATGGCCATAATGGGCGCGGCAGGAATCAGGGCCAACAGGCACAGCACGATGTCCATAGTCCGCTTGGCAAAGCGCTGACCGGCAGTCAGGCCCTGGCCGTGGACTAAGAGCATGGGTGTGTCAAAGGTGCTGATATCTTCCGCGTTTTTTACGATAATGTCCGCGATCTTGGGAACCATGTAAAGACGCAGACGGTGTTTGTAGCAGAATTTGACGATGTCGTTGCGGATCTGGGCAGGCACATCGTTGAGCACAACCGCGTCATACTTGACGATCTGGCGGCAGATCTCATCCAGTCCCCGGTCAACGGAGATCAGGCTGTCTACCCGGTATTTATCCCGGCGGTGGTCCATCTTCAGCTTCATACCCACGGCGGTTTTGGAGCCGTAGATCATGATCATATTGTAGGGGGCGTAAATGTGGTAGTAAATAAACTTGTAACCGGCAACTGCCACGGTGGAGATCACCACATCTGCCAGCGTCAGCAGCAAAATAGGCACAACAGACACCATTTCGTTGGCGATCAGGCTGAGCTGAAAATAGGTGATGATATTGACAATAAACATCGCCAGCCATTGGGCGGTCCAAAGGTCGGCCTTGCGGAGCTGACCGAACTGGAAGCCGTCAGAATTCTGGATGAACAGGTAGCTCAGTACGGCGTAAACACCTACGAGGATGTATTTGCCGTTGCCCAAATAGGGAGGGAAGGTGCCGCGGTCGTAACCGGTGCGCCAGGTGATGTAGTAGGCAACACACAGCACGATAACCTCAAACAGGCTTTCAATGCTTTGGACAGTGCCTTTGGTGTGGCTGCTTAATGTTCTGTTTCTCTTCATCATATCAAACTCCTTGTAACCGCTTGTTTCCTTGTCTGCGGTTACGGTTAGATCCTGCTGCCGGGCCTCCGGCAGAAAAAGCGGTCCGGGCTTATGTGGACCGGTAAGGGGCGGATCTGAATCGGTAGTAATTATCCAATAGGCTGTGATACCCCATAATTGCATACATTATAAAACATATAATGTTTTTTTTCAACCCCTATTCCGCAAGGAAAAACAGGAAAAAACAAGGTATGCACGGCAAGTCCGTGATGCCGACAGATCCGCGGAAAGCAAGGCCATACAAAAAAAGTGCGCAGCCGAAGCTACGCACTGAAAAATGCAGAGCCTCCATGCTGCGACACATCTTTCACAAGCCAAAATAGGTGCGAAAACGAGGATGCATTTTTACCAAATGTAAAATGCACCTACTATGGCTTAAATATTCAGATGTGTCGCAAAAACATAGTACTATATTCGTATAATTTTGTCAATTATCTGACAGAAAAAATGTTTTCTTGACAATATATGGATGCAATGGTAAAGTAAATTGTTGAATTTTTCAACGCAAACTGCGCAGCCGGACCGGCGAAAAAGCCTGTTACGCTGCCTGAAAAATGGAGGAAACTGTATGAACATAAAAAGACTGACCTGTATCTTGATCGGTCCGCTGCTGTTTTTGGCGTGCTGGCTGTTTTTGCCTGCATCCGTCTTTGAGGCAGCATCAGCCCGCGCGGCTGTAGGCACCGTTGCCTGGATGGCTTTTTGGTGGATCACCGGACCTGTGGATTTCGCGGTCACGGCGTTTTTGCCCATTGCCATGAACGCCCTGTTCCAGATGACCGATATGTCTGCGGTCATTGCCAACTATGCGTCCGAGACCATTTTGCTGCTGCTGGGTGCTTCCATCCTGACTGCCTCCTGGGAGGAGACCGGTCTGGACAGCCGTATTGCCGCCAAGTTCTTATCTATGATCGGCAGTAACCTGCGTCAGCAGATCGTATTTTGGTTCATTTTGTGTACAGTGCTGTCCGCGATTTTGCCCAATGCGGTGGTTTGCGCAGCCATCACTCCCATTGCCGTTTCCATGCTGCGCTATGTGGGTGAAAAGGATATTGCCAAGAGCAAGAAAGGTTCTTTGCTGCTGCTGACCATTGCCTACGCCACCGGTGTTGGCGGTTTGGCTTCTCCCCTGGGCGGCGCTATGAACCTGGTCACCGTGGATTACTTAGAGCAGCTTACCGGTCAGGAGTATATGTATGTATCCTGGGTGATCCGGTTCCTGCCCATTACCGTGGTTTTGGTTGCCAGCAACATTTTGATGCTGATGATCGGCACCAAGAAAACCGACGAGCTGGGTGGCTCCAAGGAGTTCTTTGCCACACAGTATAAGTCCCTGCCGCCCATGACCGCTGAGGAAAAGTGGTCCCTGGGTCTGTTCCTGCTGGCCACCGGCCTGGCCTTCTCCCGTCAGTTCTATCAGGACTACCTGCCCGGCCTGAAGCCTGCCTATGTATTCATTATCTGCGCGATTTTGGCCTTCTTCGTGATGCGTAAGGACGGCAGCCGCCTGATGAAGTGGAAGAACACCCAGAAGCTGATCGGCTGGGAGCTGATCTATGTATTCGCCGGCGGCCTGGCTGCAGGCACCCTGATCAACAAGAGCGGCGCTGCGGACGCCATTGCTAAGCTGGTCTCCAGCTCCAATTTGGACGGCGGCTTTATCACCGTGCTGGTGATCGTTACTCTGACCGTTCTGATGTCCGACGTGACCAGCAATACTGCTACTGCGGCAGTGGCAATGCCCATCGTGATCGGTATTGCCCAGGGCATTAACAAGGATCCCATTCCCTATGTGTACATTGCGTCTATCGGTGTGAACCTGTCTTACATGCTGCCCACCTCCATCCGTGCCATTCCCGTTGGCTACGGCCTGGAGCCCAAGTACATGCTGAAGAAGGGTATTCCCATCACCATCGTGGTAATTCTTTTGATGAGTCTGATGGGCTGGCTGATGATGACCTATTGGCCTGCTTTCAGCACGATCTGATTTTCCTGTATATCAAAAGATCCACCGGCCCGAAGCCGGTGGACCTTTTTCAGTCTGTCAAAGAACCCCCTGTTTTCATTAAGCGAAAACAGGGGTTTTGGTATAGTTAGGTGCAAATATAAGCAATATCTGCGAGAAAACGGAGTTATCCCAACTCCAATTTGCTAGCTTTTTCAGATTCATGGCA
>JAFSET010000058.1 GCA_017435615.1 Oscillospiraceae bacterium
CAGTGATTTTAACTGAGGTATGATTGCCCCCGGCAATCATAGTAATTTATAATTCGCTGCGCGGAGCACCACGGTCACTGGTTCGCAATGACACCGCTTTAGGTTTTTTGCGTTACTTCGAATGGCAGAAAAACATTACGTATCAGCGGTTTTCCTGTTTAAACGAAACGGTAGAAACCCACCAATTTGTCATTGCGAGCCAGTGCGCACACTGGCGTGGCAATCCGTTTCCCCGGCATTCGAAGAATGCCATTGCCCGTTAGGGCAATCTGTTCAACAAACTGAAATTTTCGCTTAAGTTGACAGCATTGCCTTCAGGGGAAGGCTGTATTCCCTTACACAAGAAGCCATTGCGAGCGTGCCCCGTGTTGACATTCCCCGGGATTTCAGGTATATTGATAAAAATAGAATGTATGCAGGGAAAGGGTGTATGATATGCATATCAAACGCATACTGATCTGCGCCGCAGTGCTGCTGATCAGCCTGGCTGTGCAGGCCAGCGCCGCTTCTGTCGAGGACCTGACTTATCAGACGACCAACGGCACAGTGACCATAACCGATTGCGACACTGCTGCTGCCGGTGTGCTGGAAATTCCGGCTGCCATCGAGGGTCTGCCGGTGACCGCCATCGGAACACGGGCTTTTGAAAACTGCACCGGACTGACCGGTGTTACGTTGCCGGAAAGCCTCACAAAGATCGGAAGTTACGCCTTCAACAAATGCAGCAGTCTGCAGCAGATCACGGTCCCTCAGGGCGTGGTTTCCGTGGGTCAAAGCGCATTTTCTACGTGTACTGCCCTGAAGCAGGTGTATCTGCCGGAAAGTGTTACAGATATGGGCAGCAAGATCTTCTATAACTGCACCAGCCTGCAGCGCCTAACCATCCCCTTTGTGGCAGATGTCCATTTCGGCTACCTGTTTGGCAAAGAAAGCGGCGCCATCGAGCTGCCGTTGATTCCCGGCACCCGGTCCGTCACCTCTTCCTCCGGTGCCGTATACCTGATCCCCAACAGCTTGTACGAAGTAACGGTTTTAGGCGGAACGATCCCCAGCGGCGGTTTCTCCGGCTGTCAAAAGCTGACTCAGGTCCTGCTGGGTCAAAATGTCACCGCCATTGGTTCCAAAGCCTTTTCCGGTTGTGCGGGACTGCTGTATACGGTCCTTCCGGCAGCTTTGGAGCAGATCGGCACCAACGCCTTTGCAGGCTGCAAAAAGCTGCAGCACGTGCTCTACACCGGGTCGGAGGAACAGAAGGCCGCCATCACGGTGGGAACCGGCAATACGCTCCTGGAGGAAGCTGTATGGCATACCCAGGCCACCGGCAACGAGATCAGCCCGGTGCCCTTTGGGGACACGGTGAAAAGTCATTGCAGCCTCTGCGGAAAATACCTGCTGTATGGCTGGGTCACCCAGTGGGGCCTGATTTTGCAGGACAATATCGGCGTCCAATTCCAAATGGATTTCAGCCAGCAGGTTTTCAATGACGCGGATGCCTATGTGACGGTGGTCGTGGCAGGCAGCAGTCGGCAGGTAACCGTTGCCCAGGCTGTCAGCGGCATTACGGTGGAGCTGGCACCGGCGCAGCTTACGGACACGATCCTACTGAAGGTCTGCACCGGTGACGGTGTGACCCGGGACAGCTACAGCTACAGCGCGTTACAGTATGCGCAAACCATTTTGGACGGAGAGTATGATCAGTCTGCCAAGACCCTGGTGCAGACACTGCTCAGTTACGGTGGCAAGGCTCAAAGCTTCTTTTCCTACAATACCGGCACGTTAGCTGATGATGGCCTTAGCTTGGAACAGCAAGTCCTTCCTGCCCAGCAGCAGCTTGCCATTACCGATCATTCTGCCACTTTGGATGTCTACGGTGTCTCCCTGATGCACCAAAATAAGCTGACCATGCGGTTTTACTTCCGGGCCTCAGAGGGCGTGGAAGGATGCAGCTTTTCTCAGCAGTCTCAACCGCTTACACCTGTGGAGAAAAACGGGATGTACTATGTGGATGTGCCGGGTATTCTGCCTCAGGATCTGGATTCCGCCGTGGTTCTCACCGTAACGGATGCCCAGGGGCAGCCCCTTTCAGTCAGCTATCGGCCTCTGGACTATGTCATCCGCACCTGCGGCAGCACCGAAAAGGATGCCCTGCAGTCACTATTGCAGGCGCTGTACAGCTACCATCTTGCCGCAAAAGCTTATATCGAAACCATTTGACCCTTTTCAGGAGGTAAACACGATGCTACCGCAGGAATTTCTCGACCGGATCCAAGGTCAGCTTGGGGATGAATTCCCGGCATTTTTGGAAAGCCTGGAACGGCCCAGGGCCGTGGCGCTGCGGTTTAATCCCCTGAAAGGAAACCGTCCTACGCTTCCTTTTACCGAAGCACCGGTTCCCTGGGAGCCTGAGGGATTTTACTATGACATAGAGTCCCGTCCCGGTCTGCACCCACTGCATGAGGCCGGCGTATACTATTTACAGGAGGCCAGTGCCATGGCCCCGGTGGCCCTGTTGGAGCCCCAGCCCGGAGAGCGCATTTGCGATTTGTGTGCCGCTCCCGGCGGAAAAACGACCCAAATTGCCGGACGAATGGCCGGTCAGGGCCTGCTGCTGTGCAATGAGATCAATCCCAAACGGGCAAAGATCCTCAGCCGCAACATAGAACGGCTGGGCGTGGCCAATGCCTTAGTGACCAATGAGCATCCCCAAAATTTAGCCAATCGGTATGCCGGCTTTTTTGACCGGGTGCTGGTGGACGCCCCCTGCTCCGGTGAGGGTATGTTCCGCAAGGAGGAGGCTGCCGTTACCGACTGGAGTCCCCAAACCGTAGCCATGTGCGCCAACCGGCAAAAAGAGATCTTACATTCCGCCGCGGCACTGCTGAAAGACGGCGGCAGACTGGTCTATTCCACCTGCACCTTCGCACCGGAGGAAAATGAGCAGGTGATCGACTGGTTTCTTCAGGCACATCCGGAATTCTCCCCGGAAAGGGTCCATGCTCCCTGGTTTACCCCGGGAGAATTGGGAACATTTCGGCTTTGGCCTCATAAGCTGTTAGGGGAAGGCCATTTTGCGGCGGTTTTGCGAAAGTCCGGCGAAGCCCCGGAGTCCTGCAGCTTTGCCAAGGAGCAGCCCCTTCCCAAAACCTTTACGGAATTTGCCAAAAATATGGAAATTACACTACCCCAGGGAAAGGCCCTGTACTTTGGCAGCAGTCTTTACTGGGCACCGGAGGAGTTGCCCTGCCTGGACGGCATCAAGGTGCTGCGCCCCGGCCTGGAGCTGGGAGAGCTGAAAAAGGACCGCTTTGAGCCTGCTCACGCCCTGGCCCTGTGGCTGAAGAACGCCGCTGTGACCCAGGAGCTTCCTGCGGACGGGGACCTGATCAAAGCCTACCTCCATGGAGAAACCGTCCCCTGCGACAAAAGCGGCTGGTGCCTGGTCACCACCGACGGCTACAGCATTGGCTGGGGAAAAGCCGACCGTACCGTCCTGAAAAATCATTATCCCAAGGGTTTAAGGAGATAATATCAAGAAAAAGACTTTACATAATCCGCCCTTCGTGTTATAATGGTTTCCGTATCACCATAGGATTTTTTAAAGAAATTGATTTTCGCAAGGAGTGAACCATCCTTGGCTATATATGAAATAAAGGGCGGCAAGCCCCTTCATGGCAGCGTGACCATCAGCGGTGCCAAAAATGCTGCCGTTGCCATCATCCCTGCCGCGATCCTGGTCCGGGGAAAATGCCGGGTAGAGAATGTTCCCGACATCTCTGACGTGCGGATCCTGCTGGATATTCTCCGGGATTTGGGTGCCAAAGTTGCCCAGCCGGAGCCCGGCGTGGTGGAGCTGGACTGCTCCAACATCAAAAAGACCCACCCCAATCCGGAATTGGTCCGGAAAATGCGTGCCAGCTACTACCTGATGGGTGCGCTGCTCAGCCGCTTTGGCCGTGCAGAGGTGGCCCTTCCCGGCGGTTGTAATTTTGCCTCCCGTCCCATTGATCAGCACATCAAAGGCTTTACGGCTTTGGGTGCGGATGTGGAAGAGACAGAAGATTATGTCAACCTTAAGCCCGGTATGAACGGCCTGCGCGGCAACCGGGTCAGCCTGGACGTGGTCAGCGTGGGTGCCACGATGAACATCATCATGGCCGGCTGCCTGATCCCGGGCACCACCATTATTGAAAACGCCGCCAAGGAGCCGCACATCGTGGACCTGGCCAACTTCCTGAATACCATGGGCGCCAACATCTCCGGCGCAGGCACAGACACCGTGAAGATCCGGGGCGTGACCCTGCTTTCCGGCGGCAGCTATGCCATCATCCCCGATCAGATCGAGGCCGGTACATATATCGCCGCAGTTGCCGCCGCCGGTGGCAATGTATTGGTGGAAAATGTGATCCCCAAGCATATGGAGTGTATCACCTCCAAGCTGCAGGAAATGGGCGCAACCATCATCAACTACGATGATTCCATCCGCATTATGTGTGATAAGCGGCTTCGCAATGCTACAGTCAAAACCCGTCCATACCCCGGCTTCCCCACAGATATGCAGGCGCAGATTTGTGTATGTATGACCCTTGCGGACGGCGTGAGCAGACTGACGGAAAGCGTCTACGAGACCCGGTTCTTCGGCTACTGTTCCGAGCTGACCAGTATGGGTGCGGACATTCTGATCAACGGAAAGACCGCCATCGTCACCGGAACCCAAACACTTCACGGTGCCACGGTCCGGGCCAAGGACCTGCGGGCCGGTGCGGCTTTGGTCATTGCCGGTCTTGCGGCGGAAGGCACTACATATGTGGAAAATATCGTCTACATCGAGCGTGGCTACGAGCGCATTGTTGAAAAGCTCTCTGCCTTAGGCGCAGACATCAAACGAATTGAAGAATAACAATCAGGGCGTTGCGGTTGCAACGCCCTGATTGTTATTCTGTGCAGAATTTGCAAAAATACCGATACAGCGGCAAAAGCTGAGAAAACAGGGTCTTTACCCGTTGTCCCAGCTCCGGTCCAAAGGTATCCGGACTGAAGGTCTCCTCCACAACGCAGCCGATCTGCCCCTTCCAGGCGTAGAACGGCTCCAATTTTTTACTGGGAGCCGCCTTGGGCTTTTTGTACAGCTCGTCCGCCGTGACGGAAAGGCCGGTGGTCTTTTCCACAGACCGGATCAGCTTCAAAAACGCCTTTTCGTTCAGCGCAATATCCTGCCGGATCTGCTCCATCACCTGGGGCCGGACCTTATAGAAGAAAAAGCCATAATGGATCCGGTCCGGATTGATCTCAAAATACAGGCAGGGATTTTCCGCCCACCACTGCACATCCTGCCGCACGCAGATCCATAAGCTTTCCTTATAGGGTACCGGATGGTGCATCCGGGCATCCCGATAAATGCGGCTGACCTTTAAAAGGGTTCCCGGTTCCTTCTCAAACAGAGGCCAAAGCTCCTGGCCCAATGCCTTGGTAGGCTCATATAGGTGGTTTACATAATCTTTCTTATGTTCCAGAAACCACTCCCGGTTGTTGTTCAGGCGAATTCCCCACAGGAAATCCACCGTCTCCGGACTGTAGCCTTCAAATATGGTCTTCACCGTCTTTACGCCTCCGTTACCGTCAGAGAAGTGATCACAGGACGCGCGTCCTCGGCAATAGCGCCGTTTCCGTCAGTAGGCTCTGCGGCGGTGCAAACCGCATCCACCACATCCATACCCTCAGTCACCATACCGAAGGCAGCATACTGTCCGTCCAGATGGGGCGAATCCTGATGGATAATAAAGAACTGAGAGCTGGCACTGTTGGGATCCGAAGTCCGGGCCATAGACAGCACGCCGCGCAGGTGCAGCAGATTGTTGGTGAAGCCGTTGTCGGTAAATTCGCCGTTGATGGACGCGACCGGCTCACTGTCTGCCCCGGGAGCACCGCCCTGCATCATAAAGCCTTCAATGATCCGGTGAAAATTCAGGCCGTTATAGTATCCCTTTTGGGCCAGCTCCACGAAGTTTTGGACGGTTTTCGGAGCGGTATTTCCGTAAAGCTCTGCCTTGATGGTGCCGTAATCCGCAATTTCCATGGTCACATAATGGGTGGCCTGGGCAGTTTCCAGGGTGGCGCCGTCACCGCTGCCCTGATGCTGGGTAGCTTCTGTTTGCTCGTGGCTGTGGTCGTGACTGTGGTCGTGATTGGGATCGGTGCAGGCAGTGGTGTCGGTAGGTGTACCGGGCAGCGCGATGGCCAAAATGATCACCACGATCACCAGCACAAGTGCGACCGCTCCCACGATCAGCAGCTCCTTACTTTTGTCAGGCTGCTGTTTTTTGTTCTTTTTGGACATAAAAATTCCTCCTGTTTGGTTTTCTTTTATTGTAATCTCCCGCTGCCCAAGTTGTCAAGCTTTAGAATTTGGGATTGCATTTCCGTCAGAATATGGTATCTTATTATAGAAATCAGGAAATGAGGTTATGCGATGAAATACTCTGCCAAAACATTGCTTCAGGTATTTTGGACCTTTTTCAAAATCGGAGCCTTTACCTTCGGCGGTGGCTATGCCATGATTCCGGTCATCCAAAAAGAGACTGTGGAAAAACACAACTGGATCACCGACGAAGATCTTTTGGAAATTATCGCCATTGCGGAGGCCACCCCCGGCCCAATCGCCATCAACTCCGCCACCTATGTAGGCTACCGGACCTGCGGCGTTTTGGGTTCCATATGCGCCACGCTGGGTGTGGTTTTGCCAAGTTTCGTGGTTATTCTGTGTCTATCCTTCGTACTGCAGCAGTTTCAGCAGCTTAAAATTGTGCGTTATGCCTTTTTCGGCATCCGGGCCGGTGTACTGTCCCTGCTGGTAAAGTCTCTGTGGACCATGTTCAAAAAAATTCCAAAAAACTGGCCGGCCTATGTTGTGATTGCGGCATCCTTTATGCTCACAACAGTCTTTGACTTCAATGTGCTCTTTGTAACCGTGGGCTGCGCCCTGTTTGGACTGATCACATCCTTCTATCTGCAAAAGGAGGAAAAACAATGATCTTTTTAGAGCTGTTTTTGACCTATCTCATGATCGGAACCGTCACCTTTGGCGGCGGCTATGCTATGCTGCCCATGATCCAGGAGCAGGTAGCTTTGCGATGGGGTGATATCATCAGCCAGCAGGCGCTGGTAGACTTTGTTGCCGTCAGCGAGTCTACCCCCGGCCCCTTCGCCATCAATATGGCCACCTATATAGGCTCCGTGGTGGGCGGTCAGCAAGGCGGTGTGCCGATGAGCATTTTCGGTTCCTTCTGCGCCACAATGGGCGTTGTGCTTCCCAGCTTTGTGATCATTTTGATCGTAGCCCGGTGTTACGACAAATTTAAGGAAAACAAAATCGTCAAGGGCTGCATGACCGGCCTGAAGCCGGCAGTTGCAGGTCTGATCGGCGGTGCCATCATCAATGTAATGGCTACCGTCTTTTTCCCGGCAGGCTACACCTTTGCGGTACTGACTGACGTTGCCTTCTATGTCAGCCTTGCAATTTTCGTTGTTATGACCGTCCTGGCCCTGAAAAAGGTCCATCCCATTTTGATCATCTGCCTTTCGGCAGTGGTCGGCATTGCCGCCGGTTATCTCGGTATCCTATAAAATTTGGGCGTTGCAATTCTGCAACGCCCGTTTTTTAGATATATTGCTGTGTGATCACATCCACCACGCCACGGGTTGTCAGCCGCAGAGTGGGAATGACCGGCAGGCTCATAAACGACAAGGTCATAAAGGGGTCGATCTGCTTGTTAACGCCCAGCTCGTGAGCCTTCTGCTTGGCGTTTTCCAGGGCGTCATTCACCTCCGGCAATGTGCCCCGGCTCATCAGGCCGGCGATCTCCAGCTTCAGCTCCGCCAGCACCTTTCCATCCCGCACCACCACAATACCGCCGTGGTTTTCCGCAACTCGGTTGGAGGCAAAGGCCATATCCGAATCATTGGTGCCTACGCAAATGATATTATGGCTGTCATGGGAAACGGAGGTGGCCACCGCACCGGCTTTCAGGCCGTAGCCGTTCAGGTAACCAATGCCGATATGGCCGGTATTTTTATGCCGCTCCAAAACCGCCATTTTCAGAATATCCCGATCGGTGTCCACGCCCTCGGCGTAGCCCCGGTCCTCGGTGATGATCTGTCCGTCCACCATGCCGATCAGGCCACGGCGGCGTGTATCGGCAAAATCCTCTGCCTGCAAATGAGGCAGATGGAAGGTATCCAGTGCCAGGCCTTGCAGATGCTCCGGAATATGGGGCAGCGGAAAGTCCGATACACAGCCCTGATCGTAGACAAGCTGTCCTTTTTTGTATACCGTCACCACATGGAAGTCCTTCAGGTCCTCCACAACGGCAAAATCCGCAAGGTAGCCGGGGGCAATGGCACCCCGGTTGTTCAGCAGGAAGTACCGGGCCGCGTGCAGGCAGGCCACCTGTACGGTGCGAATGGGATCTGCGCCAAGGGCAACAGCCTGCCGGCAAATATGGTCGATATGGCCTTTTTCCAGCAGGTCACTGGGATGCTTGTCATCCGTGCAGAACATACAGCGGTCAAAATACTGCTCATTTTGAATCAGCGGGATCAAAGCCTCCAGGTTTCTGGCGGCAGTACCCTCCCGGATCATAATAAACTGACCCCGGCGCAGCTTTAACAGCGCATCGTCCATATCGGAACATTCGTGGTCAGAGTACACACCGGCGGCAATATAAGCATTGAGTTCCTTCCCCTTCAGGCCGGGGGCGTGACCGTCGATCTTCTTATGATGGGCCTGGGAGGCCACGATCTTCGCAACCGTACTGCTGTCCGCAGTCAAAATGCCGGGAAAATTCATCATCTCCGCAAGGCCCTGGACCCGAGGGTGACTGAAAAAGCTGTCCACATCCCGGTAATCCAAATTGGCACCGCTTTCATCCAGAGGGGACGCCGGCACGCAGGATGGGATCATAAACCGCACATCCAGCGGCAGATCCTGAGTGGCGGAGAGCATATAATCGATGCCGTCGGTGCCCATAACATTGGTGATCTCGTGAGGGTCGGTGATCACCGTAGTGGTGCCGTGAGGCAGAACCGCTCTGGCAAATTCCGCCGGGGATACCAAACTGGATTCCAAATGGATATGGGCATCGATAAAGCCGGGGCAGACGATACGGCCGGTCATATCCACCTCTGTAATGCCCTCATACTGACCCAGGCCCACGATCAGACCTTCCGTAACAGCAATATCCTCCGTAGCCAGCTCCCCGGAGAACACATTGACATAGGTGGCGTTTTTCAAAACAAGATCTGCTTTTTTCCGTCCGGCAGCCACATCGATGATGTGCTGCTTTTTGATCAGCTTCCGGCTGATCTTGCCGGACCAGGTTTCATGTTGTGCCATAGTGGACCTCCTGTGATTTTCTACTATCATATCACAGCTATGAGAGGTTGTAAAACAAAAATATTTCGCCGCATGCTATCGGCGCACCCGCGTCCAGGCGAGCCGCTTAAATAGCGGCGTGGGAATTCATCCCCCCCGTGTCATTGGGAGCCGCTGAATAGCGGCGTGGCAATCCGTCCCCTCTGTGTCATTGCGAACCAGTGCGCACACTGGTGTGGCAATCTCAAATGGGTTCGTTATTCGTTCAGCTTGCCAAAGGACATTAAAAAAACCCCCAGTGTCATTCCGAGCCAGTGCGCACACTGGTGTGGCAATCTCAAATGGGAGCGTTATTCGTTCAGCTTGCCAAAGGACATTAAAAAAGCCCCCCAGTGTCATTCCGAGCCAGTGCGCACACTGGCGTGGGAATCCGTTCTCTTGAAAACGGTACGAATACAGGACGTTTCCGCAAAAAGGGGATTACGGATTGCCACACCTCGTCGAAGCACAAGTCACAATATTGCATTTCCCGCAAGCGGAAAATTCCATCAGTGTCTTGGCTTCTCCTCTCCCCACAAAGGCCATTCGCCTTTGCGGGGGCCCCATTTCTGACTGGGTTCGCAATGACATGGGGGGGAGGTTTTCTGAAATACAGGTTCGCAATGATGTGTGGGGGACGTGGTTTTTGTGGGGAGAGGGCGGGAATGTCCCCTCCTTGAAAAGTTTAGAATTCAGCTAAGAATTTAGGAAAAGAGCCGATTTGTGAACGGAAAAAGTGGCGTTTCAGTCAAGACGGAGCACCTTGGGACGGAGACATCAGAACCGTCCCTTTGTCCCTGTTATGCCATCAGGGCCATCATCATCAGGAAAGCCAAAACATGGTTGATGATGGAAATAACCAAACCGACAATGCTGCATATCAAAGCTGCAGTGGTATTGTAGTCCTTTTTCTTCACCGCGGACATAACGATACCCACAATTCCAAGAATATCACCTGCCAGGGCAATCAAAAGGCCAAATACGATAGACAGAATTCCCACCACCAGGGAGGGCGTATGTATGCGCTTTTTTCCCGGAACAGTCTGCATTTGTGTGGGTTCTGCAAAGATAGTATTTTCGTTCATAGTGTGTCTCCTTTACAAAAGTGATAAGATCATAAAGCACAAGCTAAGCAGTACAAAGGTGATCATTCCAAAATTCATATACCCGGTTTTGACCGCCTGCTGTCCCGGCAGTTGGCACGGTGCTTCTTTCCAAATCAGTCTTCTGCAGGTCAGGATCAAAAGTACCAGGCCGGTAATTGCCAGCCCTACCAAAGCAAAGGCATACAGCAAATACAGCATCAGACCCGGCAGCATATCACCGTACAGCGCCAACATTTCTTCCGTGGTGATATTCGCATCCATGGCTGCCAGGGCCTCCAGATCGACCATGGACAAGATGGCAGGAGCAACAACGCTGCCTATGAAATTGATCATGCCATGGAGGATCACGCAATAACGCATCCGGCCGGTACGCATATAGATATAGGCAAAGAGCCAGCCCAGGCCGAAGGCATAGAAGAACTGAAACAGGTTCATGTGGAACAGACCAAAGGTCAACGCCGACAGGAACACTGCCGCTTTTTCGCCATATATCCGGGTCCGGTCAATGATCTGTTTCCGGAAGATATACTCCTCGATCAGGGGAGCCAAAATCACCATAAACAGGATCTTTATGGGATTGGAGTCCATGGCGTAGTCCAGCACGGCGTTATTTGCCTCGCCGCCGGAGAGTACAGAGGACAGCACCGTACCGATGATGTTGCCTGCGTACATCAAAAAGAAAGAGATCAGCAAAAAGATCACAAAGTTTTTTCCGCCAAGCTTATTTTGCTGAGGCGCTTGCCCCGGCACCTTCTTCAGGATCAGCAGTCCCACCGGAACCGCAATCAAATACATGGGCACAAAGGTACCCAGCCACATACCCCAGGTAGACCCTGAAAGCCAGACACCAATTCCCGGGAGCAACGGAAATACGCTGAACCACAGGACCTGCAAAATGGCAGATACCACAAAAATCGTGCTTAATGCCAATCCAATCTTCGAAAAGCTCTTCCTGATTTGTTTTTCGTTAAAGTTAATTTCGTCCATAGCTGCCTCCTGTCCATGAAAAATGCTTCTTGAGACAAGGGGACGGTTCTCTTGTCTCCTGTTTTATATATTGTTTTCTACCAATTTTTTGGGCAATCCCGTCAAACGACTGATTTGTCTATTGGATAAACCCTTTTTGTGCAGCTTGTGTATGTAGGAGTTTCTTTTCGCTGCATCCAATAATTGAAAATCTGAAGCAGTTTTGCATTTTGTGACTTTAAAAATCACGGAGACGACAGAACCGTCCCCTCGTCCCTCCCGTCACTTTGCGTTTTTGTTGGTCGTAAGCTTCTTTTAACTGCTTCACTCCGTAAAAATCTGCTGTAGAAAGCTGAGCATACGACACACCTGGAAAAGAGAACACTAAAAGGTATCCCATACCACTTCGAGGCGCATCCCAGCGCATATAGTATATATCGCGCAAGGCAACCTTGTGTTTTTTTCCCCAAGAGCAATATGTTAGATACTTTTTGGTAAAGTGATGTTTTTTTGAAAAAACGGTTTCAAGCTTAAACAAGATATAAGCAGTCAAAATACACACATAAAACATAGCGTCAATATAGCAAGCATTTATTGCAAAATAACAGATTGTGATAATCAATGATAAAGCTATACAGGATATTCGGACAAGGCCATAGGGTCTAATTCTTATTCTTTTTTCCTGATAGTCATCAGCCCTTTGTAACAACGCTTTTTGAATTTTGCCTCCTATAATCCATTGAAGCCCAGCTATAAGAAATAACAGTGGCCCAACAACTGAAAAAAATCTGTTTGTAATTATGTCGCTATTGGGATTATTAATCCATGATGTTAGAAACTGTACATTCAACTGCACCACTCCCATTAAATCTGCCAAGAGACAAGTATCAAGAGGCAAGGGGACGGTTCCTTGTCTCCATATCAAGAGACAAGACAAAGGGACGGTTCTCTTGTCTCCTTTTGCGGTTCCTTTTCGAGCTTGTCGCGCTAAGACAGAGAACCGTCCCCTGTTCTGCCCTGCTTAAAATCCCTACTTTTTCAGTGGTTTCGAACCGTCCCCTGTCCTGCTCTTGCATGCCAATGCCGCAGAAATGATAATAAGGATATTCCCAACTATTCCAAATACATTTTTGCTTAATAAACACAGAAAGATATCAGAAACGCAAACTACATATACCATATAAATTGCTTTGTTTTTTTTGAGAGAAATTAACACGCTACATATTAAGCAAATAAAAACTACCAAATAGGATGTGTCTAAAACCATTGCAGCTTTTGCTTCTTCCATAAAGCGAAATGCCGCAGCAAGGTATAATAATGTCCCTAGCGGTGTATTTCTTGTAAAATAATAGTAAGCTTCTCCCTCCAAACATATTGATAAAACA
>JAFSET010000059.1 GCA_017435615.1 Oscillospiraceae bacterium
AAAGTCGACGGGATTTTCGTTTGGTCTATGGGCTACGTAAAAAGATATTTTTGCTTTGCGAAAGTTATATTGCTGCTACGCGGCATTTATATGTTATTTGCCTCCAAAGCTGTCCAAAGGGCAATATAACTTGGCGCAAGCCAAATATAACTGCGAAGAAATATAACTCGCCGAAGGCGAATATAACAGAAACGAACCAATTTGTTTTTTTGACCTATGTGTTCGAACAACTAAATATTAAATCTAACTATTTAAATCAATTGAATTCAAAGTATAGTTTCGATATGCCATTGAAGAATATAATTAAAATATTATATACCCCTTTAAGTTTTGTTTCTGTGCTTATTCTTATATACTTATTGTTGTGTGTGATGGTGGTATTTTCTTGAAAATCATAATTATTTATTCGCCTATTAATAGTTTCATTTGTTTCATAGTTGTATTTATTCATTATTATAGCAATAGAAATCATTTTTTCTGTTCTTTGATCTATCATAAACACTTCACCTCATTTGCTCTGGGGTTTGATTTTGGGGGATGAAGAATTTCTATAGTTTATATAACATGAAATTACACCTATATATCTATATAAATATATATCTTAATAAACGAATTGTCAAGGGGATATATATTTATTAAAATACATTTAAGAGGTGATTCTGTGGTTAGGATATGTTTAGATAAAGCGCTTGATAAATACAACATAAGCCGATATGAACTTGCAAAACGCACAGGTATTCAATATCAAATTATTGACAACTATTATAAAAACAAAGTAAAAAGATACGACAGTTTTGTTTTAGAAAGAATTTGTGTTGCGCTTAATTGCGATATAAAAGAGATATTAGAGTTTATAAAAAATAGCACCTGAAACCAAGTTTGGAAACAGGTGCTATTTTGCTTTTTAAGTTATGGGTTTGAATCCCTACATATTAAATCACGGCAAAGCCGTGTATATCATCAATTTCTAAAAAATTGCATATCATCAAGACGAAGTCTTGTATATCATCATTGCGAAAGCATTCTTGATACACACCTAAAGGCGTGATGAGATACAAGGGGCGGCATTGCCGCCCTTGATGATATACACGCTAACGCGTGATGATATACCATTGCTTTCGCAATGGATAAAAAACCGACAAGTTGAAACTTGTCGGTTTTTTGGCGGAGGAGAAGGGATTCGAACCCTTGCAACACTTTCATGCCCTACGAGATTTCGAGTCACGCCTCTTCGACCAACTTGAGTACTCCTCCGTAGAACGCACCCATTATAACAAGGGTGCATCGAAAAATCAAGGTTTTTTCACAAGCTCGATCACCTTTTGCAGATCTTTGCAAATACTGTCGTAATTTTCCCGGCGGTGGGGACGAAGACAGCCGGAGCAATCCTTGATACCGTCATCTGTGTATGTACAATTGCCGCCGCACTGCTCACCCAAAGCGTACAGAGGGCAGTAGCAAAACAGACAACTGAAGGTTTCCGGGTCTGCGCCGTTGTGGCAGGGGAAGTAGGGACATTTCTTGTTTTGAAAAAAATCGTAACTTGACATATTGTAATCCTCAAAAATACTGATATAATGACAAAAAGGTTATATTCAGAGGTGTGCGATGCATGTATATATCGATGCGGACGGCTGTCCGGTTACGGATATTGCGATCCGGTTGTGTAAAGCTTCAGAAGTGGCCTGTGTAGTGGTTTGCGACACGGCCCATGAGTTTTTCCGGGAAGGTGTTCAAATGATCGTGGTGGACCAGGGGCCGGATCAGGCAGATCTTGCCATAGCCAACCGGGTCAGTGCCGGTGACATCGTGGTGACACAGGATTACGGTTTGGCATCCATGTGTCTTGCCAAAAGGGCCAGGGTGCTGCATCAGGACGGCTGGCTTTATACAGAGGATAACATTGAAGCACTGCTGTTTCAGCGTCATGCATCGAAAAAGTATCGCACCGCCGGAGGACGGCTTCGTGGCCCACACAAGCGGACCCCGGCTCAGGACCGGGCCTTTGAAGCGACGCTTCAGCAGATGCTCCAGGGGTAAGTGTCCGGAGGATCGGCAGCAAATTCCATAGGCTCCCCCGTAGCCGGATGGGTAAAGGCCAGTCGGCAGGACCAAAGGGCGATCTCACAGGGATCATCCAAAGTGGCGTATTTCCGGTCACCAACCAGGGGCATCCCACGACTGGAAAACTGCGCGCGGATCTGGTGGGTTCTGCCTGTGATCAGCTCGATACGCACCCGGCTGAGGTCCTGCGTACTTTGAACGACTTGATAGTTTAGGATCGCTTCCTGCACGCCTTTTCCGGGCTGAGATACCACATAGGTTTTCCGCTCCTGCTTGTTTCGCAGCAATAGATCCGTCAAGGTGCCGCAATCAGCCTCAGGTCTGCCGTGGACTACCGCCAGGTATTCCTTTTGAAACTGGTCTTCCCGGATCTGCCTTGAAAGCTCCGATGCCGCTTCTGCGGACCGGGCAAGCACCATCAGTCCGGAAACGACCCGGTCCAGCCGATGGACGGTGCGTACATCCGCATCAGGATCCTGCAGCTCCTGACGGATCAGGTCCGGCATACCGCCGGGCTCGTCGGTGGAGAGCACCCGGGGTGGCTTTATGCACACAATGATATGTTCGTCTTTGTATAGAAGCTCCATAGGTCCTCCTGAAATGTTTTCTTCATCATATCAAATATAAAACCCGTTTGCAAGACTTTGAGGGGAGATAGAATGTTATGAAAAAGATTATATGTATGATATTGGTGGCTGCGCTGACAGCGTGTATGCTTTCCGGCTGTGATCTGCTTTCCCTGGCTGACCGTGTCCAGTATTATATGGATACTCTGGAGCAATACATGGACACGCTGGAGCCGGAAGACACCTCCTGGCAAGCGCATATGCAGTACACACTGGATGATCAGCTGGTGGATTCGTTTTATGCGCTGCTGGAAGAATCGGAGACTTTGGCCATTGCCGGAGAGGATATGCAGGCCATTGAAGAAAAATCCGATCATCTGGACGAGCTGTATATGGAGCTGATCGACCAAAACCAGATCGCCTATGTGTATTACTGCACTGATCAATCCAATGAGCAGTATTCTCAGTGGTATCTTCACTCGTCAGACATTTTAAGTCAGGCGGAATCGGACTATAATCAAATGGCCAAGCGGGTATACCTGTCGGATACACCGGCTAAGGAGCTGCTTTTTGAAGACTGGACGCAGCAGGATATTGATATGCTGCTTTTGCATGACGAAAAGATCGCTTCTTTGGAGCAACGCAACGCACAGATCCTTACGGAGTATCGTGCTTTGGAGGAAGATGGCTGGGAGGAAAATGTTGTTGCCCTGTATAACGAACTGGTGAGCAATAATAATCAGATCGCACAAATCTATGGATACGATAATTATTATGAGTTTGGAAGCAAAATTTCCTTCCAAAGAGATTACGGCACACAGCAGCTCCAGCAGATGCGGCAGTATGTGGCTCAATATTTGGCACCGCTTTGCAGGACCTCTACAGATCTGTTTTATGAACAGTATGACAAGCTGATCGGGCAGGATCAGGAAGCGCTTCTTGCGATATTGTATGACAGCTACGATGATCTTACGCACAACTATTTGGATGATTATATTGCGCAGCTTCCTGCGTCGGCATCCAGTGCGATGCAGGGGATGTTTGAAAGCAACCGAGTGGTGATTACCCATTCTGCAGATGCCTATTACGGTGCATTTACTACCTTTGTGGATGAAATGCCGTTCTGCTATTATGGCCCTGAATATGACGATACGCAAACGATGATCCACGAGCTGGGCCATTACTATGGCTCAGGGAATTATGAGGCCTGGTCTGTGCCGATTGATTTGTCCGAAACCCATTCCCAGGGCAACGAATGGCTCTACATTCGCTTCTTGAAGGACACGATAGGGGAGAGGGTATTTGCCTGCATGGAGGAATACCAGATCATGTATTCTCTTTCTACAATTGTGACCTGCGCAATGGTGGATGAATTCGAGCAGATGGTTTACAGTCATGAAGCATCAGGCACGCTGACGTTGGAGCAGTATGAGGCGCTGATGGAGCAGATTGTTGAGAAATACGGCGGTTCGGAATTTGTGGGCGAATACATCACGGATATTCAAAGCTACTGGAAAAATGTTGTGGTGGAAAATCCCGTGTATTACCTGAGCTACGCTGTATCTGCTGTGGCGGCAATGGATCTGTATTTGATCGCAACCGAGGATTATCAGCAGGCGAAGGATATCTATTGCACCCTGATTGAAGACGGTGACGGGGAGCAGGGCTTTTTGTGGAATATTCAGCAGGCTGGTCTTACCGGACCCTTTGAAGAAACTGTGTATCAGAAACTTGCTGTCCGCTACGGAAAATAATACGGAAAAAACAAAAATAATGTTTGACAAATGGGATATTTACCTATATAATATCAAAGCGTGATTGTTAGGAAGGGGGATACTATGCTGTTTGGGATTTCTGAGATCATCGATCGTCCCGGCGCATCGGTTTCCTTTTCTGCCAGCGTTGATCTGAGCGATCTTCTCTACGGCACCAGCTACCCGGTTTCCGAACCGGTGCTGGCCAGCGGTACGGTGCGCAATACTGCCGGCGTATTGGTGATGAAGGGGGAGCTTTCCACCTGTATTCACGGCGTCTGTGACCGTTGTGCTGCCGACTTTTCCCGGGAAATAAAGCTTCCCATCGATGTGGTGCTTGTCCGGGAGCTTGCCAATGAGGATAGCGAGGATGAATGGGTATTTCCCTTGATCGACGACAGTGCGGATTTAGAGGAGATCGTGCGGACGGTGTTTGTGCTGAACGTTGACTCCAAGATGCTCTGCAAGCCGGATTGTAAGGGACTTTGCTGCCGATGCGGCAAAAACCTCAACGATGGACCTTGCGCCTGTGAAAAGGAGCTTGACCCACGCTTTGCTGCTTTACGGCAGCTTCTCAATAAATAAGTAAAAGAAATGCTGTTAAAGCAGTTTGACCAAGGAGGTGTCATCCATGGCTGTTCCAAAGTGTAAAGTGTCCCAGGCCCGCCGCGATAAGCGCCGTGGCTCCAACTGGAAGCTGTCTGCTCCCAGCGTAGCAGTTTGCTCCAAGTGCGGTGAGCCCGTTATGCCTCACAGAGCTTGCAAGTCCTGCGGCAACTACAATGGCCGTCAGGTGCTGGCTGCCAAGGCTGACTAAGGCCGGAAAGAAGCGAAAGCTAAGCGGAAGGCGCAGTGCCTTCCGCTTTTTTCCGTCTTTTGAACTACTTTATGTAAAAGTTGTGTAAACAGACAGCTTTCCCGTTGATTTTGTGGAAAAATTGTGCAATAATATCTTCGTTTATAGAGAGGAGAGGATTTTTTATGTCAAAGCCTCTGGTAGCGATCGTAGGCCGTCCCAATGTGGGAAAGTCTATGCTGTTCAATAAGCTGACCGGTCGTCGCACCTCCATTGTGGAGGATACCCCTGGCGTGACCCGGGACCGTATTTACGGCGACTGTGAATGGTGCGGCAGAAGCTTTTCCCTGGTGGATACCGGTGGTATCGAGCCGGGTACGGAAAATGATATGCTGAAGTTTATGCGCCGTCAGGCGGAGATCGGCATTGAGTTGGCCGATTGTATCGTGATGGTTACCGATGTCCGTTCCGGCGTTACGGCCGCCGATGAGGACGTGGCCACCATGCTGCGCAAATCCGGCAAGCCTGTTGCGGTTGCGGTGAATAAGTGTGATTCCGTTGGCCCTGTAAATCCTGACCTGTATGAATTCTATGGTCTGGGTATTGGCGATCTGTTTGAGGTTTCCGCTCTGCATGGTCACGGTACCGGTGATCTGCTGGACTGGTGTCTTGAGCAGTTCCCGGAGGAAGAACCGGAGGAAGAGGACTCCGATGTGATCAAGGTGGCCATTGTTGGCAAGCCCAATGTGGGAAAATCCAGCTTGCTCAACCGCATTTTGGGTGAAGAACGGGTCATCGTGTCCAATGTTGCCGGCACTACCCGGGATGCCATCGACTCTTATTTTGAAAACGAAACCGGAAAATACTGCTTTATCGACACGGCCGGCATGCGCCGCAAGAGTAAGGTGGATGATATGATCGAGCGGTATTCCAATATGCGTTCCATCAACGCCATTGAGCGCAGTGATGTATGCCTGATTCTGATCGATGCCAATGACGGCGTGACGGAGCAGGACACGAAGATTGCCGGTTTGGTTCATGAAGCTGGAAAAGCTGCCATCATTGTGGTCAACAAGTGGGACGCGGTGGAAGATAAAGAAACCAATACCATGCGTGACAAGGAGATCGGTGTCCGTCAGGGCCTGAGCTATATGACCTATGCGCCGGTCGTGTTTTTGTCCGCGCTGACAGGCTCCCGTGTGGATAAGCTGTATCAGGTGATCCAGGATGTTCACAAGCAGAACACCAGCCGCATCACAACCGGCGCGCTAAACAGTGTTCTTGCCGATGCTACAGCCCGTGTCCAGCCGCCTTCCGACAAGGGCCGTCGGCTGAAGATCTATTATATGACCCAGGCCGGTACAAAACCGCCCCATTTTGTCATATTCTGCAATGATGCCCGTCTGTTCCATTTTTCCTATCAACGGTATTTGGAAAATCAGATCCGTGAGGTTTTCGGACTGCAGGGAACCCCGGTGCGTATTACCATCCGGCAAAAGGGCGATAAGGAGGAATAACCTATGTGGATATCCATTGTGATCGGCATGTTGACGGGCTATTTGCTCGGTAACCTGAATGGTGCGGTATGCATTTCCACACTGATGAAGGATGATGTCCGCAGCCACGGCAGCGGCAATGCAGGACTGACCAATTTTATCCGTAATTACGGAAATACGAAAGCATTGTATGTAGTTGCCGTGGATGCGCTGAAGGCGGTACTGTCCTGCCTGGTGATGGGCAACCTGCTGAAAAGCTACGACATGTATCTGCAGGGCGTTATGCTGGGCGGTGTGGCTGTGATGCTGGGCCATGTGTTCCCAGTGCTGCTGGGCTTCCGTGGTGGTAAGGGTATTTTAAGCGGCCTCTTTATTGCCATTGTTGCCGATTGGCGTGTGGCGGTGCTGATTGCTGTGGTGTTTTTCACCATATACTTTATTACCCGGTATGTTTCCTTAAGCTCCGTCTGTGCGGCAATTTGCTTTGGCGTTGGCTTTTGTGTTTTTCACTGTGATAACATCGTGGTGATGGTATGCGGCCTGTTTATGATGGCGCTGACCGTATTTATGCACAGAAGTAATATTGCAAGACTGATCCAGGGCAAAGAAACAAAAACGGATCTGTTTTCAAAGGGTAAGTCTAAATGAAAGCTGCAGTTGTTGGCAGCGGTGGCTGGGGTACGGCAC
This sequence comes from Oscillospiraceae bacterium, assembly GCA_017435615.1. Taxonomy (GTDB): domain Bacteria; phylum Bacillota; class Clostridia; order Oscillospirales; family Oscillospiraceae; genus Faecousia. The sequence continues at coordinate 7,364 of JAFSET010000059.1, forward strand.
TGGCCATTGCGCTGCATAGAAACGGACACGACACAGTTTTGTGGTCGCACAACCCCAAAAAGGCAGAGCAGGTCCAAATGACCCGGGAAAACCCGATGCTGCCCGGAATTAAGCTGCCGGACGGACTGCGGATAACCGGGGATGACCGCTGTGTGGAGGATTGTGCGCTGGTGGTTATTGCCAGTCCGTCCGTCCACATCCGGTCTGTATGCCGCGCGGTTGCGCCTTATTTGCATGAAGATGCGGTAATGGTATCGGTTACAAAGGGAATTGAACCGGGTACCTTTTTCAGAATGAGCCAGATCGTACAGGAAGAGACAGGCCACCCTGTGGTGGCCCTGACAGGGCCCAGCCACGCTGAGGAGGTAGCGCGGCAAGTGCCTACCGGCTGTCTTGCGGCCTGCGCCGATAAAGCGTTGGCAGAATTGGTTCAGGATGCGTTTATGTCCGAATGTTTTCGGATCTACACCAGCCCGGATATTGTGGGCGCAGAGCTTGGGGGAGCACTGAAAAATGTGATCGCTCTGTGCGCCGGTACGGTTGACGGCCTGGGGTATGGGGATAATACATTGGCAATGCTGATGACAAGAGGTTTGACAGAGATCGCCCGGCTGGGCGTCGCTTTGGGTGCCCATAAGGAGACCTTTGCGGGATTGGCAGGAATTGGCGACTTGATCGTCACCTGTACCTCTCGTCATTCCAGAAACCGCCGTGCAGGATTTATGGTGGGTCAGGGAATGACACCGCAGCAGGCACTGGAAGCTGCCGGCGGTGCGGTGGAGGGTTACTATGCTGCCAGGTCTATTGAGGCACTGGCTCAAAAAACAGGAGTGGAAATGCCCATCGTTCACGCGGCCTATCAGGTGCTGTATGAAAATGTCAGCGCCTCGGCTGTGGTGCAGGAGCTCCTTCACCGTCAGCGCCGTCCGGAGTCTGAGGACGCCGGTTGGCTGTAACCGAATCCCCATATAATGAGCATAAAACAAACGCAGGCTCATTGTATGGAGCCTGCGTTTGTTTTTGAAAGGAATGAGACAATGCTTGAACTGAAGAATATCCATAAAAACTATTCCGAAGGAGCAGGGGAGGTCCGTGCTCTGCAGGGGATCGATCTGCAGTTCCGCAAAAGTGAGTTTGTGTCTATTTTAGGCCCCTCCGGCTGCGGCAAGACCACGATGCTGAATATTATCGGCGGTTTGGATCAGTACACCAAGGGTGATTTGATCATTGACGGTGTTTCCACCAAAAATTACAAAGACCGTGACTGGGATACCTATCGAAACCATTCTGTGGGCTTTGTGTTTCAAAGCTACAATCTGATTCCCCATCAGTCTGTGCTGGCCAATGTGGAGATCGCACTGAGCCTGTCCGGTGTAGGACGCCGGGAGCGTCGGGAACGGGCAAAAAAAGCATTGGAGCAGGTGGGACTTGGTGACCAGCTTCGCAAAAGGCCCGGTGAGATGTCCGGCGGACAGATGCAGCGTGTGGCCATTGCCAGAGCGCTGGTCAATGACCCGGATATTATTCTCGCTGACGAGCCGACCGGCGCATTGGATACCCAAACCAGTGTGCAGGTTATGGAGATCCTGAAGGAGATCTCCAAGGACCGGCTGGTCATTATGGTGACCCACAATCCGGAGCTGGCTCAAAGCTATTCCACCCGTATTATCCGGATGCTGGATGGAAAGATCACCGGTGACACCATGCCGCTGACCGAGCAGGAGCAGAAGCTATTGGAGGAGAACCGGAAAACGGGCAGGGTAAAATATGCCAAAAAGCCCTCCATGTCGGTGTTCACATCCTTTAGCCTGTCCTTAAAAAACCTGTTTACCAAGAAGGGAAGAACTGTGCTGACAGCCTTTGCAGGCTCTATCGGCATTATCGGCATTGCGTTGATCTATGCGGTATCCCAGGGAACAAACAGCTATATTCAAGCGGTTCAGGAGGATACTCTGGCGTCCTATCCGTTAACACTGGAAGCGTCGACGGTGGATCTGGGGACCCTGATGCATACCTTTATGGGCATTGGCAGTGATGAAAATGATGCCCATGAATTGGATGGCGTTTATTCCAAATCGGTGCTGTTTGATATGTTTAATGCGCTCAACAGCATTGAGTCCACGGAAAATGACCTGAATTCCTTCAAAGCGCAGGTAGAACAGGAGCTTCAGGATCCGGAAAGCCAGCTTTTTTCTGCGCTGAACGGAGTGCAGTACAGCTATGATCTGAACCTTTTGGTTTATACAAAGGCTGTGGATGGAAACATTATTCTTTCCGACACCCAGGAGCTTTTGATGGAGGCTGTGAGCAAGAACTTTGGCACAGATATGTCTTCCATGATGGATATGCAAAATCAAATGTCTGCGGCCTCGGGAATGCCAATGGCACAAAGCAGTGGCCCCAAGCTGTGGGATGAGCTGCTTTCCGGGAAAGACGGCAGTATGATCAGCAGTCTTGTCAAGGATCAATATAACATCGTCCGTGGTGATTGGCCCAATGATTATGATGAAATCGTGCTGGTCGTGGACGAAAACTATGAGCTGGATGACCTGACACTGTTTGCCCTTGGCCTCAAGCCCCAGGAGGAAATGGACCGGGTCTTCGAGTCGGTACAGTCCGGCGAAAATATTGATACGGTGCAGCAAAAATGGACCTTCGAAGAAATCATGGACATGGAGTTTCGTGTGGTGCTGAATTCGGACTGCTATGTGCTTGATGAAGCTACCGGTTTTTATGCTGACCTGCGGGATACGGATGCAGGAATTCGTTATCTGTATGACAACGGTCTGACGCTGAAGATCACCGCCATCGTGACGCCCAATCCGGACGCTACCTCCCATATGATTTCCGGCTCCATCGGTTATACGAAAGCCCTGACGGAGTATGTGATCGATGCGGCAGAGCAATCTGAGGCCATTCAGGCTCAGATGGATGATCCGGATACCGATGTGCTGACCGGCCTGCCTTTCCCGGATCAGGGAACTATGGGCGATGAAGAGAAGAAGGAAAAATTCCTCCAGCATGTACAGCAGTTGGATGAAGCGCAGAAGGCCAAAGCTTTCGTGCAGATCAAGTCCATTCCTGATCAGGAGGTGCTGGACCAGGCGGTGGAACAGGCGCTGGCAGAGGCGGACCGTGAGACCATTGAGCAAACAATGGTTCAGTCCATGGGACAGCAGATGAGCGTGAGCGTGGAGGAAGTGGAGCGTTATGTGAGCCAAATGTCCGACGAGGAGCTGGAGGAATTGTACGGACAGATGGTGCAGATGCAGGTCCGGGCTCAAACAGCAGCGCAGGTGCAGCAGCAGATGGCCGGTATTCCGGAGCAGCAGCTCGCGGCTATGCTGGATGAAGAGCTGGAAAACTACACTGCGGAGCAGTGCGCGATCTACTATGATGAGATATTGGAGTTTTCTGAAAGCACCTATGATCTGAATTTGCAGAAGCTGGGCTATGTACAGTTGGATTACCCGTCCAGGATGAATTTGTATGCTTCCAGCTTTGAAAATAAAGAGAAGATCGAAGAGTTTATTAGTCAGTATAACGAGTCCGTAGAGGAGCTTAAGCAAATTCATTACACCGATTATGTGGGCCTGATGATGTCCTCTATTACCACGATCATCGATGCGATCACTTATGTCCTGATCGCATTTGTTGCAATCTCTTTGATCGTATCATCCATTATGATCGGCGTGATTACACTGATCTCTGTTCAGGAGCGTACCAAGGAGATCGGTATTTTGCGTGCCATCGGAGCATCCAAGGGCAATGTATCGAGTATGTTTAACGCCGAAACGGTGATCATCGGTTTTGCTTCCGGCTTGATCGGTGTAGGCGTGACCTACCTTCTGTGTATTCCCATCAACGCTCTGGTATATGCGCTGACAAATATTGGCGGCCTGCGGGCATATCTGCCCTGGCAGGTTGCGGTGAGCCTGGTGGTGATCAGCGTGCTGCTGACACTGATCGCCGGCATCATTCCTTCCAGAAGCGCAGCCAAAAAGGATCCTGTTGTGGCTTTGCGGACAGAATAAAGTAAAACCTATAAACTTGAATTTAAGTATCATTCAT
>JAFSET010000060.1 GCA_017435615.1 Oscillospiraceae bacterium
ACTATGAACGAAAGCACGCCCACGCCTCCCCTGTAGGGGAGGTGGCCGAGCACAGCGAGGTCGGAGGGGTTAGAGGAGTTTGGAAATAACATCAGTAGATTAATTGTTGGAAACTCTGCAAACCCCTCAGTCACCTGCGGTAACAGCTCCCCTACAAGGGGAGCCTTTGTCTCTTTCATAACAATGACATTACTGGCAGGTTTTCTCATTTTTACCGGTCAACGGTCCGCAATTGCCAACTTCTTAAACTGCATTGTATCACTTCGATGAAAAAAAGTCAATTTATCCTTATAAAATATTGAAAAGAAACACAGAGGGACAAAACCTCTCTGTGTTTCTTTCTATAAAGACAGGAGCTGATCATAATAAATTGGGAGTCCTCTGCAGGGATCAGTCCGCTGGGGCCAGCAGGGCCAACACTTCCTGCCCTCCTTCCAGCTGGACCAGCAGCACCGGCACTTGCTCAATCCCCTTTTTCAAAAAGAATTGGGCGCAGGCAAAGGGAATTTCCGGGGATATTGTTTCTCCATTGGGAAGAATCACATCCACCCGGGCGCTTTCAACCCCATGGTAATTACCGGTTCTTATTCTCACGCTCTCTGCCTTTGCCACCAAATATCTCCCCCGGCACAAAGCATCCTTTCGCTGGTTTGCTTCCTTTGCCGCGTATTTGACGAATTTGGCAGATGCCATACATATAGTGCCAATAATCAACAGAAGAATTATACCGACAATTTCTTCCGTGCCGCAAGCAAGATTGACCGCACCGATACAAACCAGGAAAATGCCGACATAGCGCAGGAACTTCCCCACACCCAATCCGCGAACTCCCGGCACCGCCATCGGACTCCACATCTGTGCAATCCAGGCTTTTTCCTGTTGGGTAGGCTGCCGCAAACCGGGAATATCAGCTGTTCTGTGCTTCATAGAATTCACTCAGCCGATTCACAAAGGCATTTCGCTCCTCTGTCTCATAGCCTACGAAGAGAATCTCCTGGATATCTTTGTGCTCAAATAGGATCTGGGTTTCTGCACCCAAGTTGCCCTCGGGCCACAGCACACCGATATAGTCATAGGTTTCATTACTTTCCTTGTGGGTCTGGCAAACGCCGAATACCATCAGGCACTTCTGGGCACCATTCAAGCGGATCACGGAACCGATGGGAAGCAGACTCTTTACATTATTGGTCATAACTAATCACTCCTAATTGATAATTGTTTTAACTAAACAGGCCTCCGGCCCAATTACAGACACCGTTCCAGGCTGCGGATGCACCCTCAGCAATTGTATCTGCCGCATTACTTACAAAATTCCCAACGGCCTCTACGCCGTCACACACTGCGTTTGCGACCGCTTCGCCAATATTTTCGCCGCCTGTGATCCACTCACAGACTTCATTCGCTGCCCACACCGCAGCGGCTGCGGTAGCACCCACTAAGATGGCAGGAGCAGTAGCAGGCAGCGCAGCAGCCAGCAGTACACCGGCGCCAATGCTCAGACCAATATCCACTGCGGTTTCTACAACAGTCTCGCCCACTGCGCGACCCACGGTCATGTTGGCATCTTCGTTATACTCCTCAATGTTATCCACAACATTGCCTGCTGCGGTGAGTATGTAACCCCCCCATTTTGCAACGGTTCCGATCTTACCTGCCACAGTAGTCTGCTTGCTCAGATTCATACCGTCCAACCACTTGTTCCAGGAGTCAGATAAGGAGCCGACTCCCTGCTCTGCAAAGCCAAAGAACTCCATCAGACCCTTAGACCAACTGCCGGAAGCAACCGCCTTGGTAACAGGACCGGTCGCTCCGCACAGTGCCTTCAAGCCACTGATTACGCCCGCAGTATTGCCTTGGGAGAAGTTGATAATTCCGGAAACAACACCCAAAGGAGCGCACTTCTTGCCAAACCAACCGATAATATCCGTCCATTTAGGCGTGTGACTCCAAATCTGCCCCCAAATAGAGTCATCTACTATATTGGTGGTATTGGGCTGAGCCTGAGCCTGGGTTTTCGGTTCGGTCAGACCCTTCTCGCAGTCTTTATAAAGCTCGGAGATCCAATCCAGCCGGTTGCTGAGCTTTTTTAAATTGTTCTCGTGGTTACCCACTGCAACAAGACAATCTGCAAGCCTGCTTTGCAAGCCCCAGGAGCCACGCATCTGCAGAACATTTCCAAGCTGGACCTTCGAGAGTCTTTGCTGAATGTTGTCCATATCCCACTGCAAGCTTTGCAGTTGATCGGCAATCGCGTCAAGCTGCACAGTATTCACTTTGAATTCTGCCATAATCTTTCCCTCCGGTTATCGGGCTGCCGCAGGCTTTTTGCAAAGTCTGCGGCAGACGATACTTTGTGATTACAGGGTGCTTGCAGGCAGGGAATCGACCCGATTCATTGCCTGGCTCTCAGCATCCATATAGGTCTGAGCCATTGCTTCCAGATCGGTGGAGTGCTCCACGATCATACGGTTGATGGTGTCCATTGCGGTCTGCAATGCGTTGAATTTTGCACGGTAAGCCTCGGCAGCGTTGCCTTCCCAGCCGGCGGCAGTAGCGTTGGTTCTCTGGATCATATCATCGTGCAGAGCCTTTACCTGCAGAGCCATGCTGCGGAAAGTCTGAGATTTTTGCTGAAGAACTTCGGGAGTAACAAGCAGTGTACCTTGAATCATAATAAATGCTCCTTTTTATTTTAATAGTAGGTTGATGTGAATGAAGATTTGAGATTAGTAAACTCTGGTGACCGCGGTGGAAGCGTTGTTTTCCTCGGCGGTGGAGTAGGTCTGCACAATGAACTGCAGAGCCTCTACGTACTGGTCGATGAGAGCGGCGAACTCGTCCCACTTCTCACGGTCGCTTGCCAGTGCGGTGTTGAACTTATCGTTTGCCTCGCCCTGCCACATGGTGGCCAGCTCGTTGGCGCAAGTCATCAGGTCGTTGACCCGGGCCCGGAACTGGTTGTTATCCTCGTTCAGGGTGCTGATGGCATTGTTAAGCTCGGTAGCGGTTACGCTAAATTTAGACATTTTATTTTCCTCCTGATTTGTTTTTTAATTTTAACCGGTTTTACCGGCAGATTACGGATTAATAGTTTCTGTTGGTTGCGATCTCCAGAGCCTTCAGCTCCGAATTCCGGAAGATCGCAGCCACCTCACGGATGGTACCGGCGATCTCATACAGCCGGTTGGCTGTTTTCTGAATATTGCCTGCCGTCAGGTCCATCTTGTCGATGTAGGCGGCGGCACAGTCACCTTCCCAGGCAGCCTGAAGCTGGGCCTTTACATTGGGCAGGTTTGTGTTTGAGATCCTGACCATGCTGTCAGCACAGCTTTCCAGCTTGCGCGCCTGTGCAATGGCATTATTGAAGGTAATATCGATCATTTTTCTTGTCACAGCAGGATCCTCCTTTAGAACGAGATATTGGGCAGCTCCTCTGCCGCGGACTGCGCGGTTTGCTCAGCCTCGGAATAAACACCGGCCATGGTGTTCAGATCTCTGACGTGCTCGGTATACCGGGCAATGATCTCTTCGGTTTCTTCCACATGCTCCTCATACATGGCCCGGTGGGCATCGCCGGCCTGGCCGACCCAGTAGACCGAAGATGTGGACATGGTGCTTTTCATTGTCTGAAAGCAGGAGTCCATGGTTCTGATGTATCCGGACAGGGTCGAGGCCGCAGCCTGCATTTCCTCCGGGGATACTTTTAATACGCCAATTGCCATATCCTACCCCTCCTTTATGTGTCTGACGAAAGCCGCAGGCTGGAGATCTTGTCCCATACGGTATCGTGGCACTTATCGTACTCTTGCCTTGCATACTGCATACAATCGATCAGATTTTGGATCTCCTTCATCAGGTTGGTCAGCCGATTGCTGTCCACCATAACCTGACGCTGGAATTGGTAGTGTGCCGGACCTTCCCACATGGTACTCAGTTGCTCCATACAGCTAAACACATTGTCCCGGGCGCTCTGCAACGCCTCAAGCTGCTGGTTCATCGTACTGATATCACTGTTAAGCTGCTGCGTGCTGATTTCTATTTGCATTGCCTTTCCTCCCTTTTTCTTTCAGGTCATTCCGGATCCCAGGGATCCCACTGCATCGGCGCGATCACGTCTGTCCATTGAAAATTCCAAATGCCTGGCACGATAGACGGCATATTCGGGATCTCCGTTCGATCAAGGATCCGGTCCTCACAGTCGGTATAGCACTGTGCGATCTGCTCCAACGCAAGTCTCAGCTTTTCCAGATCCATAAGCTGTGCCTCGGTTCGGGCCGCCGCTTGTTGCAGCACCGGCAGGAAGTCATCTCCGATGCTTTCCCGGCTCAGCGCCTTTGCGATCTGCTGAATTCCGTCGCTGAGCTCACTCATTTTTCTGACCATCGGTTGGAACTGCAACGTTTGTCTGTATAGCTCATCTGTATTGACTTTCATTTCAGTCCCTCCTTGTGACTACAGCATAGCGCAAACATTTCCATTCGTCAATCAAAGTGCGACGAACAGCAGCTTTGATGGGACGAACGACATTTTTTTGCTGTTTTTCAGATGAAAAGCAGCCGTTCTCCTGAGGTAACACCGTTCTGGCTCAGGGTCTTGTTCAGGTCCAGACGGCACTGCCGCTGCACGCTGTACAGAAAGATGGTTTGTTCACCGGACTGGAAGCTCCGGGAGCAGGTCCGGGCAACCATCCCGGCGATCTCCTCGGCAATATCCCAGCCATATACATTCTCGTCCAGTTGGAAATCAATGGTCTTTCCCAGCTCCGGACATTCTACATCTACAAGGATCATAATTTGCTTGCTCCTTCTACAATGCTCCGCAGACATTCATCCAAATGAGCTGCGGTCAAGGTGGTTCGGTTGATCTGCTCGCCGTGGGGCCACTCCAGCCAGGGGATGCACTGGTCGTAAACGCCCCGGAGCCAATGTCTGCGCTCCCCGGTATCCGGGTCCGCTACCTCCAGGACAAAAATACCCTTTTGCAGGAGCTGCTCCAAGGTCCAGGAGGGCAATACCGGCTCCGGCTCCTCTGGCTCTGTCAGCTCCACAACCGGCTCATAAGGCTCCAGCGCCAAATGCTCCAACAGGCTTTGCATCAGCGTATCCGGATACATCGGCATCAGGGAAAAGCCGCCGTAGGCGGTTATGCTCAGGGCCGTCATAGCCTCCTTATGCTGGTAGTACATCACCGGCCGGATGCGGCTGTCGGAAGCGTGCAGCGTCAGAACATTCCGGGCAAATACCACCGGCGTCAGCAGCTCATGCCAATCTCTGCGCAAACGGAAGGCCCCGTCGGTTTGGGTCATGATCCCGTCCGCGACCATACTGCAGCAGGCCGTCCACAGGGCTTGCTCATCCACGGCTGTTTCATTTTCCTGGTTCAGGCAGTATAGCTGTTTTTTGCCGGCCATGGACATGACCGCGGCAAATTCATTTTGCTTCATATAATAGCTTTCCTGAAGACTCACGCAAACACCGCCTTTACTTCCGCTTTGTAGCTTCTGGATATGGGCACCATCATGCCGCCGTCCATCAGAAGCAGATTTTGGCCGTACTGAATTTCCGTGACCCGGGACCGGTTCACCACATAGCTCTTATGCACCCGGATAAAGCCCTCCGGAAGCTCCTGATGGAGCTTTTCCAGAGTGCCGTAAAAGGGGATCTCCTGACGCTGAACGTGCAGGAAAAGCTTTTTATCCCGGGCCTCAAAAAACAAAATATCCTTATAGGAATACCGCTTCACTACACCCCGGACCTCCACCGGGAACAGGTCCTGCTCCTGCGTGTCTGCCTGACCAATGGGCATTGTGGCGATCACCTCCCACAGCACCTTGCTGGTATCCTCTGCCTGCAACGGCCGCCACAGCAGAGCGGTCGGCAGGATGGTGGGGCGGATGTAGGTGACCGGGGAAACGGTCCCATCCGCCAAAAGCACCAGCTTCATTTGAGCATTATGCTTCCGCAGCCGTTCCAGCACCGGGATCACACCGTTGGCGGTGACATCGCACACCAAAAGCTGCAAAGCATCCTCACCGTCTGTATAGGTAGCCAGCTTTTCCACCTTTTCCGCAAAAACCGGCAGGCGGTTTTCGCCCTTTTTCTTCAGCAAAAATCCCACAACACCGGAAAGTGCGGACATTTCTGCCCGTTTTGGTGCCATAATCACATAGGGTCTCATAGTTAAGCTCCCGTCTGTTCGGGCGCAAGGCCCTTATTCATGGGTATGACGATCTCGTCCACATTCATGTTGTCTTCATTGCTTGCCACGTAGCCGATACCCGGCTTCAGGCTTCTGTTCTGATCGGCAAAGGGAATATTCCGGTAGGACAGCAGCTTCTGGGTGCTCAGCTCACCGCCCAAATGCACACCCTGCTTGCCCCGGACAAAGCCGCGGTAGATAGCCTGCAGGGATACACCTGCCAGCTCCTGGGTGTCCACAGTGCCAAAGAAGAAGATGTTATGCTGGGCGCCCTTGACAATGATATTCTCCACCTGAGCCGCCATCGAAGGCAATCCGTCACCGGGATTATTACAGGCATTGATGAAGTCCGGCAGATCCGCGATCAGCACAAAGATCTTTTGGTAATCCGCCATCTTTTGGAAGATTTCTTCCTCCTCCAGGCCCTGCTGGACCAGGTCCTTCAGCCGCACATGCCGGTCGTTCACCGTCAAGATCAGCTCACGCCACATCTCAAACAGAGCCTTGGGCGTGGTGATATGCTCGGCACCCACCAGATTTGCCGTCCGGATCTCTGTCTGCTGGCCCATTCTGTCCACCAGTAGTACCCGGCTGCCCTGTTGGGCCGCGGCACAGGCCACGTTGCGCAGAAATACGCTCTTACCGGAACGGCTTCTGCCGGAGATCTGATAGCAATAGGTCTTGCTCAGGTCTACACTGTACAAAGAGGCATCCTCACGCAGATAAGCCAGGGGCAGGTATCTTCCCTCTGCAAGCTGCTGACGGTATTCCTCCAACTGGGTAAAGCCGGTCCATACAGGTTCCTTGGGGATCTGGGGGATCTGCGCTGCACGCTTGCCCTGCCAAAGCTGGGCAATCTTTGCGCACCGCTGGGCGATCTGCTCGCTTCTGGCGTAGTCGTCGCCGGGGGCTGCCAGCGCCGTCTGATACTCCAAAATACTGTCGGCACACTGGCACAGGCCACGGCCGTGAATACCGCTTTCCGGCAGCACATCAAATTGCATGGTCCGCAAACATTCGCCGTAGCTGTACTTGCCGTCCATTTCCAGGCACAGCACCTGGCGGAGCTTATCTCCGATCTTGGCCTGGATCTCGCCGGTACCGAAGCCGCCGGCGGAGATGCACAGGAAAATACCTAAGCCTGCGCCGTCACGGGCCAGCTCCAAAATATGGTTTTCATAAGCGTTTTCCGTCTTCTCCCGGAAGCTTGCGTAGCCGTCGATCATAAAGATCACAGCCGGCACCACATTGCCGTGGGCGCTGATATATTGCAGGAAGGAGCCGCCACGGAACAGAGCCTTACGGCTTTGCAGCATCCGGCGCATCATCAAAAACAGCCGGGACAGCTTTTCCGTCTCACCTTCATACACCACGCCGCCGGTATGGGGCAGCTCTTCGAAGGGGGCAAGCATCTGACTGGAATAGTCCACCGCATAGATATTCAGCATATCCGGCGTGTGGCTTTGGGCCAGGGCGTAGGCAATGGTCTGCATCAGCACGCTCTTGCCGCTGGAAACCGCACCGCAGATGGCCATATGGCCACCCTGCAGAAAGTCGACGGTCAGGGGGAACTGGGCCTGATTTTGAGGATCGTCCACCATACCCACTGTGGCTCTGAGGGTGGTTTTGGCAGGCATACTGTTCCACTGGCTGTCCTGGATCCAAGGCTCTACCTTGCCCTGAAGCTGATCTATCAGCAGCGTTTCCGGCAGCACCGGCATCCACAGCTTCAGGCCGCAGATATAGCCGCTGTCTTCGGCCACATCCGCCAAATACTCCACCACCGCATCCAACTGGGTCTTATCCTTCGGCTCCGGCAGCTTTTTGCCCTGGGACTGTGCATCCCGCAAAATAGCCTCCGCAGCCTCCTGTGCCGGCAGGGCAAGCTGCTTTTTATACTGCTCCATAAAATCATTGAGCTGGCGGCGGTTAAACACGCTGTCGGCGTAGTCCACGCCCTGCTCACGGAGCATAGCAAAAATTTTCTCCGGCACAAACTCCGCATCCACGCAGCACTTGACCAGCTTTTGCAGCCACTGCAGCTTCTTATCCTGCAGCTTCCGGGCCCGGGCGCTGCCGCCGATCATCACCGCCTTGCCGCTGTTTTCCAATTGCACGGCAAAGTTATTTCGGATAAACAGGTCGTCCTCATCGTACACCGCGCCGCTCCAGCCGGACTGGAACAGCTCATAGATCTCGTCGTTACCCACCTGCAGGTAGCAGCGTCCTGCCTGGGTCAGATAGGCCGCATCCGGCTTGTGCAGCATATCCTTACTGTCCTGCTTGTCCGCCACACGCAGACACAGCCGGAATTTTGTATTGGACCAAATGTTGTCATCCACGGTGCCGGAGGGCTTTTGGGTAGCCAGGATCAAATGCACACCCAGGCTTCGTCCCACCTGGGCCACAGAGATCAGCTCACGCATAAACTCCGGCTGCTCCCGTTTCAGCTCCGCAAATTCGTCAATGATAATGAACAGGTGCGGCACCGGCAGAGAGGCCTCGCCGCTTTTCACCAGCTTGGTATAGGCATCGATATGGTTGACGCCGTACTCATTGAAGATCTTCTGTCTGCGGACATTTTCACTCTTAATGGACACCATGGCCCGGCGCACCTGGTTGCCGGAAAGGTTGGAGATGGTGCCCAGCATATGGGGAAGCTTGTCAAACAGGTTGGCCATACCGCCGCCCTTAAAGTCGATGATGAAGAAGCCTACGTCAAGGGGGCTGTAATTGATGGCCAAAGAGAGAATGTAGGTCTGCAGGGTCTCACTTTTACCGGAGCCGGTGGTGCCGGCGATCAGGCCGTGAGGACCGTGATGCTTTTCGTGAATATTCAGATAGCAAGGCACACTGCCGGCTTTTACGCCTACCATTGCCTGCATGGTCTGATAGGTACGGTTTTTCTTCCAGTTATCCAGGGCATCCAGCTCCTGCACCCGGCTGACCCCCAGCATCTCCAGGAAGGTCAGGGAGTCCGGCAGATCGCTGCCGGCACCGGTCTCCACCACTCGGATACCGGATATCTTTCTTGCAAGCTGCTCCGCCTGGGCATTGCCCACATAATCAAAGGTGATGCGCTGAGGCTCTCCGCCGTCGGGGCTCATGGAATACATACCCTTAAAGCCGGGGTTGGACTCGATGATATAGTCACAGCTATTGGGAAGATCCTCAAAGCGCTCGGCCATCAACAGGGTGGTCACGCCGATCTTCTCCGGATCGTCGTACAGGTATTTGGTAATGGACTCAGACTCCAGCAGCTCGCAGGACTCCACCATCACCACATACTGCACCGGCAGCACTGCCTGCCGGGACGGGCCGGCCTCCGCCTCGTCTTTCCGGGAACGGAAAATTTGGGTCAGCTCATAACAGACGCCGTTGACCTCGGATTTTTTCAGGGCAACATAGCGCTGAGAACGTTCGTTGTTCCAGGTGTGGGGCAGCCATTTGACAAAGGACCAGTCCTGTCCGGTGCTGCCGTCACCCAGCATTGCCATCCGCACGTCGGTATAGCAGTTGTTGGCTGCGATCTGCACCGCCAAAACCCTGGCAATATCTGCCCGGTCCTTTCCCACGATGCCCACCACTCTGTGGGCAAACAGGTCCACAGTGATAGGCACCTGCAACAGCGTTGCATAAGTCTGCTTGATCTCCTGAGGACGGGCAGAAAGCTCGTCATGGTGCAAAGAAAAACGCTTTTTCGGTACAGAAATGGGCATTTGGAAGGGTACATCACCCAGTCCTAACCGGTAGTACATAAAGTCCTTATGGCCACGGTTCCGGTTCCAAAGCTCCTGGGTATTCCGCCAATAATCGGCGCAGGCCTGTACATCCGGATACATTTCCAGCATGGCCTGGCGGTTATATTCATATTTACCACGGATCCGCTCAGCGCACTCCATCAGATACTGGCCGTACTTCTGAATACGCCAAAGCTCGCCTTCTTTTTCCTCTTTTTTGCTGTGATTTAAGTTGACCGTGGCCCAGGTCACACTGATAATGGCAGAGGCCACAGCCGTCACCAGGCCCATGTACATAAACACATTGCCGCCGGTTCCGGTCATGGTTCTGGCGATGGCCATAAAGCCAAAGCCCAGCAGCATAGGAAGTGCCATGGTCAGGCTGGGTCCGATGATCATCCACATAGGCTTGCGGTTGGTTACCTGCTTCTGGGGCGGACCTTCGATCTCCTCCGGCTCTGTATGCAGGGAAAACTGCTTCCGGGGTGACCGGTGAAACAGTTGCTCCTGGGACTCCCGGTCTATGGCGGCGGGGGCAGTTCTCTCCGCCGGCTCTTCCACGGCATAATTTGCAATATTCTCGCTGAGCCTGGCACCACATTCTGTGGCATTGACTGCCAGCACATCGTGCAAATACACCATTTTCAGGCCGAATACGCTGATCACATCACCAAACTGCAAATTGGCGGTGCCACGGATACGCTGGCCGTTCACATAGACGCCGTTGGTGCTGTGATCCTCCAGGGTAGCCACCCGGCCGTTAAAATTCATGGACAGGTGATGCCTGGAGATCACCTCATGGCAGTGATAGCAGATATCACACTGGGACTCCTTGCCCACACTGATCCGGCCCAGCCGGGAGGTGCTTAGCTTTTCATAAGCGCCGATCTGGGTGCTTTGCTCCAGCACCAGCAGGGTAAACAACGTATTGTCAAACAGAACAGACAGCACATCTGTGCCGGAAAAGGGCTTTTCCAGCCAGTCCTCGGAGCCTTTGAACACCGTGTATTTTCCGGTACTTTTCACACGCCATTGGTGATCCAGGATCTCCAGCTCCAGATTTAAGGGCTTGCGCAGACCAAACTTGGACGCGGACAGGGATACGGTATGGTCCGCATTGTTAATGGCAGGCAGCAGCACTTCCTCGCAGGCTGTTTCTGTATAGATTGAAAGCAACAGGCTCATAACTCTCTCCTCTGAAATTGATGGATATGCACGGTTTTATTGGACTGGTTCTGATGGAAAATAAATTTCGTCTTGGCAAAAGCCACCCGGTCTCCATCACGGAGCAGCACCATTTTTCTTGGGGGAAGCCGCTCCGAGTTGTAATAGGTGCCATTGGCGGACTCCAGGTCGATCAGGTAGTACCCATCCTCCCGGCCCACGATCTTGGCGTGTCTGCGGCTGACACCGGGATCCCCGGAAATCGTCTGATGGCACTGAGAGCCATCCCGGCCGATAACCACCAGATCGTCATCCAGCACGATTCGCTGACTGCCATCCTCCCTTTCCAGCCAGGCATCCACAAAGCTGGCAGCAGGCCGCACTACGGCCTTCTTTTGCTGCCGGTTTTTCTTTTCCTCTGCCTTTTGGTTTTGCTCCTTGCGGTTTTGCAGCCAAAAATCCAAAAACTGCTGCAGCATCTCCCGGAAGGCCGGCAGATCAAAATGCTCATGCATGGCAAAAAAGTCACAGTACATCTGCACCAGCTTTTTATGCAGGCCGCTGCCGCAGACCGCATCCTGCAAGCCCCGGTAGAAATCCTGCATACTGGTCTGCGGTTTTTCCAGCCGCACAATGGGCCAATATACCATATGGATGCTATGATTGACCGTATCCATAAAGATGGTATCCCAGCTCCAGCTCAGATTTTCCATCCGAAGGCCTAATTTTTCGCAGTCCATGGCGATCTGCATAGTATCCCACAAAATGGCCATCAGCAAACGCTGGCGCATAGGCACGCTGTAATAGGCAGCCAGAGGGACCGCGTTGGCAAGCTGGGCGTGGACTGTGCACACCCGGCCCTTTTCTGTCACGGTGACCGGGGCAATATGGGCCACCGCACCGTGATTGAGAATTTTCAATTCTTCCACATGGACCCGTTCAAACTTGCCCAATTGATCTGTCAGCCAAACGCTGTTTTCCAGGTTGACGATTTTCCGTTTTCCCATATCTTTCTGCCTCTCTAACGTTGCTGTTTATGCGAAACGCCCCGACCGGAGTTCATCCAGTCGGGGCGTTCTCCGTTTTTTCATGGCCGTATGTTCCGGCCGTTTCAGGTGTGGCTTACGGCTCCTCGGATACGACCCGCGTGATCAAAAACACACTTTTTCCCATTTCCAAACGGTCTCCGGGCTTAAACTGTGTGGGGAAATCCAACCGTCTTCCGTTGAGGACTGCCGGATTTACCGCGGACATATTATGAACCAGAAGCGTACCGCCCTGATCAAAAATCATACAGTGCTCACTGCTGACTGTTATATCCGGTTCTGCAGGCACAGGGCCGGAGGCATAGTACAGCAGAGAGGTCCGTCCTACGATCATATGACCGCTGAACTGTAGCTGGACCACATAGCCGTGGCAAATATTCCAAAGCTCCACATACCAGAGCCCCCGTTTGGGCTGCTCCTTCTCGTTGAACAGTAAAAATACCGCCAAAACACCGACTGCGATCAAAATCACGATGATCGCTGCCGAAATTGCTACAATTTCCACAGTTTTCTCCCCTTACTTCGGGCCTGCGTGCTCTGTGTTGGCAGGAACATTGGTGACGGTCACCTCGCCGTTGACAACACGGCAGACCTGCCAGCCGTTTTCCAGTCCGGCGGGAACGTCCACCACAGAGTGGAGCTCAGAGCCAACGTAGATCTTAACCTGAGCCTGGGAGTAGGACATGGTGCCGCTGCCGGTGAAGTCCACCACCACGAATTCGTATGTACCCTCGGTGTCATACAAGGTGGTGGTCTCCGGGCCGAAGCCGTTGACATCATCCACATCCAGCTCCGCAACCTTGTTGCCCTGGCTGTCGGAAACATACTTGTTGTAGTAGCAGCAGTTGGTGGAGGTGCCATTGCCGGAAGTGCCCACCAGGTAGCTGTCCAGATCCGTGGGAGAGGCGCTCCAGGTCAGCACAAAACGGATCACATTCTCCGGCATCACAGGAGAAATGCTGAAGGTCTGATAGTTCTGACCGGTCAGGATGTATGCCTCAAACAGCTCTGTAATGAAGCCCTCCTTGGAGATCTCCAGGGTATACACGCCGCTCTCTGTCAGCTCCAGAACCAGGTTGCCGGAGCCATCGGTCTTGCCTTCTACCGGGGTGCCGCTGGTGGTGTAGCCTGCATAGGCCTTTACCGTGGCATCCGCAACGGACATACCGGTGGTGGCATCCAGCACGGTTACAGACAGATCGCTCTTTTCCACAACCACCAATTCATTGGAAGGCACGATGCTGTTTTGGCTGGCACTGGTGACCATCTCATTATCGTCGCAGATCACGGTCACATCGCAGTTATTGTACTTAAAGTTGATGGTATTTCCGGTCTTGGTGGCGCCGGTTACGCCGCTGAGGTTCTTCAGGACGGTGTAGGAGATCTCCTTCACGCCGCCGAACAAAATCATCACATTGTCCAGGCGGATCTCGTTGGGCTGATAGATGTTGTAGGGCACGCCCTTGGCGGTGTCGATCACCCGGTTGGAGGTGGTATCAAAGAACACCAGGGTTGCAGGCAGACCTTCCAGGCGGATCTGGTATTTTTCAGACTCCACGGTGCTGGTCATAGTGCCGTAGCGGATGGTGTAATCACCGTAGGTGGCCATATTGAAAAAGCCCAGCATATCCTCATTCAAAATGGGGTTGTTCAGCTTTTCTACCTCAGCAGGGGTAGTTTCTGCCGGTGCTGCCTCGGTAGGTGTGGGCTCTTGCTGCTGCGGATCGGCAGGCTGAGTAGCATCTGCCTGCATCACGATGGAGTTAAGCAGGCTGCTGTTGGCAGCGGACGCACCGGCTCTGGCATAACGCAGGGCCTCTGCGGCGTTGCCGCTGGTAACATAGGCATTGTACATACCGATGTAAGCCTCTTCCCGGGTGCCGTCAATGCTGATCGCTTCCTGGAAAGCTAAGTAGGCGTTGTTAAAATCTCCCTGCTCCAGGTAGCGGTAGCCCAGAGCAACCTTGTCATCATAGCCGTTTCCGCCCATAAAAATGGCGGCTGCCGCGCCGGCAACGATCACCAGTACCGCGATCAAAGCTACGGCCGCAAGAATGATCTTCTTATTTTTGTTCATACTTTCCCCTCCGTTTATTATATGGGCAGTCCTGAAAGGACGCCTTTCATTTCAACACCATAACGATCAGCATCAGCAGGATCAGCATAAACATCCCGCCTAACAGGATCAGTGCGAAATTTATTTTCATTTCCATAGCGTGGAGCTTTTTCTCTGTTTCGTAGCTATCCACTTTTCTTCTGCCGGCAGAATAGATCTCGTGACCGGTCACACCGCCGTTTCGGGAAAAATCCTGCATATTCCAGGTGGTGCTCTGGATATACATGGTTCCGCCGCAATAGGGGCAAACCGGCTGATTGCCGACTTCGCTGTGACATTTGGGACATCTCATCGTCCTCATCCTTTCTCTGTCACCGATTAGATTTTACGCATCTCGGATGGTTTTCCTGTGCCAGACGCTCAGCAGAAGCTGAGAGATGACCAGCGCCGCCACGCCGAGCACAACCAAGACAATTCCAAGGGTTTGCAATTGAGCTGCCGTCATATTATCCTCCTATTCCGTAACGCCGACCCAGCTCCAACAGGTTTTGGATCTGCTCGGAGCTTTCGCTGAGCTTGTCCAGGCCGGTGTAGCTGCGCCAGGATGTGATCGCGGTGCGGCAGTATTCGGAGGCTTTGGTGCTGTTTTGCAGCTCGTGGTAGACAAAGCACAGCTCCATGGGGATCCTGTAGTTATTGGGATCATAGGTCTGTGCCTGCTCCAGCACCTGTATGGCCTGGGAAGGTTCGCCGGCCATTTTCAGAACTGCCGCATAGTTCAGCCGGTCCGCCGTGGAAGCGTACTGGGACTGGTTCAATTCCTGATACAGGCTTTGGGCCTGCTGCAGGGCTTGGGTCTTTTCGTCGGATGTGGCACCGTTGGCCTTTTCCGCGTATGCCGCTGCCAGGCCCCGTTTGACGGACCGGCCCATATCATACGCGCCTGCTCTTTGCAGCCAGGTGATCCGGCTGTCCACGTCCGGTGCAATGGATGCGGCACAAATTGCCGCCCGGACACAAATGTCCGGCTGTGTGCAGGTTTGCAGAAGCTGCTCCGCCAGCGCAAGACTTCCGGCGGTATCGGACTGTCTTGCCCGGATCACCACCTCGATCAGCATCAGATCGCTGGCACCCGCATTGTAGCCTCTTGCCAGATCAAGCTGCTGCTGGGCACGCTGCAGATCGCCTGCCTGGGCATTGGCAATGGCAGCGTCACGCAGGTATACGGCATAGGCCTGGGGATCCTGAGTATCAGAACAGTCGATGGCGTAGCCATAGTAGGCGGCTGCGCCGGGGTAGTTTTCGGTGTAGTAAGCAATATCGCCCATGGCATGATAAAGCTGCGCCAGGGACTGGGGATTTTTTTGCAGATACTGCTGCATCTGAGCATCGGCGGTAATGGTGTCGCAAAGCTGCCGGGCTTGCTCCAAATAGCCGCCGGAGATATAGGTCTGCACTGTCCGCAACTGACTTTGGCAGTCTTCCCGGACCTGCTGACCGGCTCCCTGGATCCAGCAATACAGACCGGCGCTGATCATCGTCGCGCAAAGCAAAATACTGGCACAGCGCAATGTCAGGTACTTCACAAAGCTGCCGTCCATCCGGTCCAAAATATGGGCCAGCTTTTTCGCGCTTTTGATCCGCTTTTCACGGTCATAGTGCAGCAGGCTGTCGATGAGCATCAAAAAGCTGGGAGTGTAGCCGCTGATGCCTAAGGTATGCAAAGGCTTTGGGGGTCTGTCCGGCACAGGGGCCCGGCCGGTGATCAGTTCATAAAAGGTAGCGCCCAGACTGAACAGGTCGGATCTGGGGTCCAGGTTGAAGCCTGCAGCCTGGCCGTAGGACAGCATCCTGGCAAGCTGAAGCTGCTCAGGGGAGGCATACCGCAGGGTCAGACCCAGCAAGTTACCCTGATTTTCACCGACGGAGGTGTTGAAATCGATCAGCACCGCATTGCCTTTTCCGTCAATGATGATATTGCCCGGCTTGATATCAGCGTGGATAACCGCCGGATTTTGGCTGTGCAGATACACCAGTACGTCGGTGATCTGCCGCAGATACTTTTTAAGCTGCTGCTCCGTGAACCGGTAGCCGCCTTGAATAAAGCTGTCCAGATCGGAGCCGTCCACATAGTCAATGACCGTATACACGGAGCCCTGCTCCTGAATAAAGTCATACACCTGAGGAAGACCCGGATGGTGCAGATTTTTCAGAGTATCCACCTCGGTACGCATCAAAAAATCCTGAGGCAGGTGACCCTTTATTTTTTTAATGACCACATATTTCTGCAAACGCAGATGATACGCAAGATAAACTGAGCTGCTGCCGCCGCTGCCGATGGGCTGCAGGATCTGATAGCAGTCGTTTAAGATTTGGTTATTGAAAAACATAGGCTTATTCCAGTTTGCCCCGGCGGTGTTGGCGCCGGGGCAAAGGGTCGTTTCATCAGGAATACCGGGTGTACTCCGTTTGTTCGGACAGCAGCGTGGTGACAGGCGGCAGCCCGGAGGCTGCGGCCTGCATCCCGCTATCTGATTGGATTATGCTTCTTTCTTTTCCTTCTTCCGGCGAACCAGGACTACGATCACAACGATGAGCACTGCCAGGCCCAGAACACTGCCAACCACCAGCCAGGTGTTGTTGATGAACAGGAAGAACAGGTTCTCAGTAACCTGAACATTCTTGATCTCGTGCTCGGTGGGGTTGCCTGCCGCGTCGATAACCACAACTCTGATATCCCGTCCGAAGTTGTCTTCCTTCAGGTTCAGGGTGTAGCTGCTGTTTTCTTCATCGTAGGTCAGCCAGTCGTTGGAGTTCACCAGCTTCTGAGGATCGTCCTCACGGGTCACCAGCACATCGTCGATGTAAACCTCGATGGTGTGAGGTGTGTTGTCGGAAACGTCGATCTGGACAGTCTTGTTGCTGGCGTTGAACTGAGAGCCGTCCTCAATGCCGATCACGGAAACCACAGGCGTATGGCTGTCCAGCACGAAGTTGATGGCACCGCTGGGGTTGCCGTCCTTGTCGACCTGGATGCTGCTGCCCTCGTTGGCCTCGTTGGTATTCTTGTTGCCGGCTGCGTCCTCGCTGTAGAACAGGATCTCATACTTACCGTTGATCAGCTCGCCGTTGTCATCCTTGAAGTTGCCGGCGTAGATGGTGTAGGTGTACTCATACCACTTATGACCGGTGGAGTTACCCTTCTGCTCGGTCTTGACCTCGTAGTCCGCACCGTTGACCAGCACCTTGCTGACGCCGTTGGCGGATACGGTGATCAGAGAGCCATTGCCATCGCCCTGGCTGCCCTGCTTGACCTCGTTGGGGTTGATCTCCTTGATGACCAGGTCGCCCTCTACCTTGTTGTGATAGACGGTGCCGGCTTCGTTATTCAGGAAGCTCTTGGTGAATTCGTCCTCGGCGGTAAAGGTAGAACCGAAGCGGTTCAGGCTGAAGACCAGGTCGGAAGCCAGGGTCACCTGGTGGCCCGCGTAGTCAGAGGTCTTCACACGCAGGGTGTAGATGCCGTCGTTGGACTTGATCTTCTCAATGTTGGTGAAGTCGATCGCATAGGTGGTGCGGTCCACAGTTTCGGATACGGTGTAGTATGCTACGCCGTCAACCTTCTTCTGCTGGAAGTCTGTGCCGATGTAGATCAGCTCGACCTCAGGCTCACCCTTCAGGTTGCCCTCAGCATCATTGACGGTCAGGCCCAGAACCAGATCATCCTGAACGATTTTCAGCTCGCCCAAGGTTGCCTCACCTGTGGTGATCTCAATGGTGGGTGCCTTGTCGTCCACGGTGAAGGTCTCGCTGACCACGCTCTTGGCAGGGTTACCGGCCAGGTCTGTGTAGTTCAGCTCAACATTGTACTCGTTGCCGGGGGTAAAGGTGGTATAAGCGGTGTGGATATTGCCGTTGGAGGTCCATCTGCCCAGAGAGTTCTTTTCGCCCATCTGTGCCACGACCTCTTCGCCCTTGAAGTTAACTTCCGTGATGGAAACCGTCAGGGTGCGGTCGGTATCGAAGTGATAGACATTCTTCTCGTCCTGATCCTTGGCATCGGCAGGATTGAAGCTGATGCTGATCACAGGAGCGGTCTTATCCACGGTAAATGCATCATAAGCGACATTTGTGCCGCCGTTGGTCAGATCGATCTCAGCCTGATTATTGGCCCTGTCGAAACACTCCATTGCGAAGGTGTAGTCACCGTCCACATTGTAGGTACGGGTAGTGGTGTGTACAATGCCGCTACTGGACCAGCCCGGATCTGCCACTTCCGTGGTGATGGGGGTGGTATCGGCATTGAAGTTAATGTCTTCCACAGTAACAGTGACCAAACGGTCAGCCTTAAAATACTTACTGTTCAGTGCGGTGTTATTGTCATAGGACACGGTGACGCGGGGAGCCTCGTTATCAATGGCAAATTCATACGTCGCTTTATTAACGTTTCCGGCGTTATCAGTAGCAATAACCACCAGTTTTGCCTTGTTGCTTTCACCAATACCATTGACCTCAACGGGGATGGTCAGGTCCTTGGTATAGGTGCCGGCTTTATAGGTAAACTCGGTTTCATTGGTTTTGACAAATCCTGTATCGGAACCGTCAACAAAGTACCAGCGAACCTTAGCAAGGCCAGCATTGAGATTATTCTTGCCCATACCGTCGGCAATGGTTACCTTGAAGTTGAACTCCTTGCTATAAAGCTCTCTGCCGTTGTTGGATGTAATGGTGCTCTTCTTGGCAGGCTCAATTTCAATAACCGGTGCCTCGCCATTATCCACACTGGACGGTCTGCGGCGGTCTACAGCCAATACTGCATCAAACATGCCATCTTCCAGGGTGATTTGATCTTTGATTTCCTGAGCTTCCTTGCCGTTTAGGGTAAGCTGAATGTTTTCCATCGGCACGGTGTTGCCGGCCAGGTCAGTTACCATCAGGCAGAAGGGCAGAATTTCCACAGTATTTTCGGAAACCGTGACGCTCTTCTCGAATTTTACAGTGGAGTTCTTGTTTCTCTTGGGTGCGCCGGACCAGGTCAGGCCATCCGTTTCTTCCATATCGTTATAGACACGGAAATCGTTGTCCTCCACCAGGGTCAGGTTATCATCGGTGGCAGTGACGGTCATTGTGAGTGTGACATCCTTCTGATTGTTCAGCTTGCCACTTTCATCAAAGTCGGTGATTTTGTTGGTCAGCTTGATATAGGCCACACCGGACTCATTGATGTAATAGTTCTTCACATCGTCGCCAATCACATCGATATTGATCTTGACCTTGGGAGTTGTGGCGTCCACCAAAACATCGTTGCCCACATAGCTGCAGCCGTCAAATTTGGTCAGGCCGCTCTTATCCTTGCTATCGACCACTTCAGCAGCGTTACGTGCGTTGTCGATAACTTTCACGGTCATATCCGTAAGAATCTTGCCATCCTCAACATCAAAGGAATAGGTATACTGATCCTTACCCTTTACTTCTTCCTTGCTCCAACCGCCCTCAGCTGCCGGCAGAACGATGCTCTTTTGCTTCTGACCGTCAAGCTTGTAGGTCAGGATCAGGGTCTGCACCTGATTTGCGGCATTGGTCAGGTTAGTATCGGTAACAACGAACTTATAGGTAACCTTGCCGTCGTAGTAATCCGTATCCTGACCCTCACCGGTGTGGTTGTAGGTCTGGACAAACTTGCTGCCCTTCTCCACAGTCTTGTAGACCTTGACAACAGGATCGGTCATATCCACGCAGACAGGGTTGCCGTTGTAGCTGCAACCGTCAAACTTGGTCAGGGCATTTCCGTCCTGATCCTTGTCTTGATCGTCGATTGTCACAGCCGTAGTCTGATTATCGGCATTATCTTTCACACTGATTGCGAACGCTTCCAAAACTTGGCCGTCATTCAATGTGAACTCGCAGGTATATGCATCTTCATTATGGGAGAGAATACTGGGCTGGGTAACTGCCTTGTCGAACAGGTTCAGGGAGTATACCGTTTTATCACCTTCCACCTTGTATGTAACCACAGCCTGGCTGCCGGAACCGGATACCAGGAACTGATCTGTCACATCGACAGTATAGGTAACCTTGCCGTTGTAGAAGTCCACATCTTTGCCTTCCTCTACAGCAATGGTCTGAACATGCTCATAGCCGTCTTCTACGGTCTTGGTGATGGTTACTTCAGGTGCCTTTGTATCGACTGCTACCCAGTTTTTATTGTAAACCAGGTATTCTCTTGTCTCAGGCTCGATAACCTCAGACTCAGTGGTTTCAGGCTCCGTGATCTCGGGCTCGGTAGTTTCGGGCTCAGTGGTCTCAGGCTCAGAAACCTCAGGCTCAGAAACCTCAGGCTCGGAGACCTCGGGTTCAGTGGTTTCGGGTTCCGTAGTCTCAGGCTCAGTAACTTCAATCTCTTCTGTAACCGTCTCCAGCTTAAATCCAGTTTTGCTGTCCTCGTCGGCAACTTCCACCTGCTTGGATACATTGCCCGCATTGTCCTCAACGCTGATCTGCAAAGAGGTTAGAACATCGCCATTATCCAGGACAATCAGATACTCGTACTCATCCACATTGTTGGACAATACGCTGGGCATATTATTTGCATCCTTAACGCAGTCAAAGAGATTAACCGCTTCGGTACCCTTGCCTTCCACGGAGTAAATCAGCTTGGCAAAGCCGATCTGATCTGCCGCGACGGCATTCAGGAAGCAATCCTGTACGTTGACAGTATACGTCACTTGACCATCGTACAGATCAACGGTTTGTCCATTCTCTGTAACATCCCGAACAAACTTGCCGTCTTTCACAGTCTTGGTGACGGTTACCACAGGAGCAGACTTGTCAACGGCCAGATCATAGCCCTGGTAAATGTGATGATTATTCACTTCGTTGAGTGCAAAAGCATCACTGTGATCACACTCATCGCCACTGTGTGTCAGTTCCTTCGTGACATTTCCGGCGTTATCGCATACATAAATTTCCAGATTTGTCAGAACATCTCCGTCATCAATAGTCAGTTCCCGTGTATATACATCGTCATTCTTGGAGAAGACGCTTGCAGAACCGTCATTACCTTCAAACAGATTGATGTAGCGCCAATCGGTGTCGCCCTCAAGCATATATGCCACATAGGCGTCAGCTCTGTTACCGGATGCCAGGAACTGATCCTTAACGGTAACCGTATAGGTCACTTTTCCGTCGTACAGATCGATGCTCTCTTCACCCTCGGTGACGGTCTGGACATATCCATGACCTTCCTCAACTTCCTTGGTAATTGTTACCACAGGAGCAGTCTTATCCACAGCTACCAGGTTACCGCTGTAAGCGCAGCCGTCGAAGGGTGTCAGGGTATCCTCGGAGGTGACGCTCTCGGTCACCTGCAAAGTATTGTCCTTTGCATAGACTTCGAACGCAGTCAGGACCTGGCCGTCCTTCAAGGTGAAGGATGCTTCATACGCATCCTCATTATTGGACAGGATGCTGGGGTCCTCAATCTTATATTTATCGTCGAACAGGTTCACAGTGATCCACTGGTCATCGCCCTCTACCTTGTAGCGCAGGTATGCTTCAGCGCTGTTGCCGGAAACCAGGAAACGATCCTTTACATTGACCGTGTAAGTTACCTCACCGTCGTACAGGTCGATGGCACTGTTGTCCTCGGCGATGGTCTGGACATACTTGTGGTCCTTTTCCACTTCCTTGGTAACCGTGATCTCAGGAGCAGTCATATCCACAGCCACCAGATTGCCGCTGTATTTGCAGCCATCAAAGGTGGTCTTGCTGTCGCTGTCGTTGATTGCGGTAATGGCCTGGGACTGGTTGTTGGCATTGTCCTTGACCTCGACACTCAGTGCAGTCAGAACATCACCATCTTCCAGAGTAATGGGATACTCATACACGTCCATATCGTTGGAGAAGATGCTGGGCTGGCCAACATTCTTTTCCAGCAGATCGATCGTGGTGGTACCCTTGCCCTCTACGGTATAGACCAACTGGGCAATGCTGTTCTGACCGGAGATCAGGAATTCATCCTCCACCTTTACGGTGTAGGTCACCTTGCCGTCATACAGGTCGATGGCATTGTTACCCTCGGTAATGGTCTGTACGAAGCCGCCTTGTTCGACGCTCTTGCTGACCGTGATCTCGGGAGCAGAGCTGTCCACTGCCACCCAGGCACCACTGTAGGTGCAGCCGTCAAACTTGGTCAGGGTATCGCCCTGTCCGGCCACCTGTACCTTGTCAGATACATTGCCGCACTGATCCTTGGCAGAGATGCTCCAGGACTGCAGCACCTGGCCGTCGATGACCTTCAGCTCGGTGGTGTAAACATCACCGTTCTTCTGCCATTTTTCCATGCCGACAACGGTCTGCTGGCCGTCCTCGAACTGGTAGGTCAGCGCGCAGTCAGCCAAATTGATATCGGTGACAGAGATCTGATAGGTTACGTCACTGTTAAACAGATCCAGCTTATTGTTGCCCTCTGCAAAGGATGCCTGGCAGACACCGTTGGTGCGCTGCACCTGGATCCGGGGAGCCTGGGTATCCACGGCAAATTCCTTGGCATAGGTGATCTTGTTGTCCACATTATCCAGCACGGTGATATTCAGAGTGCAGTCATTGCTCTCACCGGGGACGTTGGGGTTGGCAATATTTACAGGGATCTCAAAGGGCTGATCGTCAAAGCTTGTGAATTCGCCGCTGGCAGCCTTCACGAAGTTCTTTGCATCCTCTACGGACCACACGATCTTTTTCAGGCCGGAGTTGCCAGCCTCTGCGGTGCCATCCTGGACACTAAAGCTGTAGGTAAAGGCACCCTTGTACAGATCCTTACCGTTGTTGGAGGTGAAGACCTCTGCTGCATCGGAG
Source organism: Oscillospiraceae bacterium (assembly GCA_017435615.1). GTDB lineage: Bacteria > Bacillota > Clostridia > Oscillospirales > Oscillospiraceae > Faecousia. The sequence continues at coordinate 23,058 of JAFSET010000060.1, forward strand.
TCAACGGTGATGGAGGGAACACCGTTTTCGCCGTAGCTGCTGGCCGGGCTCTGACGGTCCAAAATGACCTGGCCGCCAAACACGCCGTCTTCCGGCTGCAGGTCCTCTTCAAATTCGGGAGCAGCAGTGTTGTTGATCTTGTCAAGGGTCACCAGCTCCACAGGGTGGCCAGCCATATCCTTGACCTGCAGGCTGAACTCCAGCACGCCGGTGCTGTCCGGCTTGACGGTGATCTGCTGGGTGTAGGTCAGGGTATTACCCTCGGCCTTCCATTCGCCGTCTCCGGCTTCATTGGTCACGATATAATTGCCCTCGGTCAGGCTCAGGTTGGGGTCCTCCACCGTTACAGTCAGGGTAACGGTCTCGTCTGTGCCCTGGGTAGCCTTGCCGCTTTCTGCCATATTGGGGTTGTTCAGCTTCACATAGATCTTGCCGGTTCTGGTATTTTCATAGAAATAGTCAGCCAGATCACCGGTGATCGCCACATGGGCGGTAGGTGCGGTTTTGTCCAGCACCAGGCTGTAGCCCTCGGACTTCAGTACGCCGTTTTCATCCACCACGAAGCTGGTGATCTGCTCTTTATCACTGACCTCGGCGCCCTGTGCCTTGCGGTTGGCATCGTCACAGGTTGCAACCGATACACCGGTAACCGTCTCGCCGTCCTCGATATCCAGCAGACCGGACCAGGAGTCGTTACCCAGGAGGGTATTGTCGTCATCGGTGGACATGTTCACATTTTTCGTGCTGCCGTCAGCAAAGTACACCGTCACCACAGGGGAGGAGGTCATAAACTGATCGATGACAAAAACCTCATAGATCAGGTTCTCATCATAGTAGTGCACATTGCCCACGCTGTTTGTCTTTTCGCCGGACTTAATTACAATGACATAGGGATCATCGGTATCCACTGCAGCAGCATTGCCGTTCCAGGTGCAGCCGTCAAAGGCAGTCTTACCCTGTTCATCATGCACGGTGACCTGCTCAGCAGCGTTGCCTGCGTTATCGACAGCTTCCACGGAAATGGAATTTAACACCTGTCCGTTGTTAACCTTGATCTCAAAAGTATAGGTATTACCCTCTACGCTCCAGCCACCCTCGACTGCAGGCAGGGGACGCGTTTCCTGGCTACTGCCCTCAAACTGATAGGTCAGCGCCAGCTTCTGGGGCTGGTTAGGCTCGTCGGCATTGGTCAAATTTGCGTCGGTCACAGTAACCTTGTAGGTCACTTCGCCGTCGTAGTAATCCACGCCGTCGTTTAAGGTGTTGACCTTGACGCCCTCAGCCACGGTCTTGGTGACAGTGACCACGGGCTTTTCGGTATCCACGCAGACGGTATCGACACAGCTGCCCATGACGTTGTGGCCGACAGTATCTGTGATCAAATAGCTCAGATTGCTGAAGGTCTCACCGTTCTTGACATGGAAGGTGTAGACCTTTCCATCCAGGGTGCCTTCCACTTCTTCGCCGTTGATCATTGCGGAGAGAGAGCTGTTTTCTGCGTCGAAGTTTTCATCCGTCACGGTAACGGTAACGGTCTGATCTTCATTAAAGTAAACAACCTCGCCTACCTTGTTGGTGCCCTTGGGGACGCTTACTTCCACACGGGGTACCTCAGTATCAATGGTAACGGTGTACTCGGCAACATTCTGGTTATTCAGCTTGTCGGTAGCCACCACATACAGGGTGACCTGCTTCTCACCTGTGGTACCCAGGTCAAAGAAGTATTCGCCGTTTTCCAGACGTGCGGTCTTGGAGTCGCCGCCGTCTACCTGATATTCCACAGTCTTGACACCAACACCGTTACCGTCTGTAACGGTGGCGTGGAAGGTCAGTTTATTTTGGTCATAAACCACGCTTTCGGAGATGGCGTTGCCATCTTTATCCTTGATCGCGATATCCATATCACCCTCGGCGGAGTAGGGTCTCTGCAGATCAACATAAATGGTGCTATCCAGCTTGCCATCGGTCAGTTCGATGTAGTAGGTGTTCTCACCAAAGGTGAAGGAAACCTTCTGGGCAGGGTTGCCTGCCTTATCCACAAACATAGCTGCCAGGTCGAAATTGCTCACTTCGTCAGCCTGGGCATCGATGGAGGGTGCGTAATCGGTCTGAACAGGGTTGGCATCGCTGATGCTGGCAGTCAGGGTGAACTTGACATTGCTCTGATCAGGATCGGTGATACCCATGTACAGCTTGTTGTTTTCAAGCTGAGCCATAGCGGCTTCCTTGGCTACAGACTCTTCACCCTCAGCGGGAATGGTCTGTGCGGACACGCTGAAGCTCACCACAGGAGCTGTGGTGTCGTACACATAGGTGCCATCCAGCTTGCAGGAGGCGGTACGGCCCATGGCATCCACTACCTGCAGCTCCACAGCGGAAAGCTTTGCGTCTGCGCCGGTGTAGGTAAAGGTGCCGGACTCTTTTTCATATGCAAAAGCATCGGACTTTACGCCGTTAACATTCAGGTAGGCGTCTACAATGGCGTAGTCGTTCTTGTCCGTGCCCTTGGTGTGCATGGTGAACACCAGGGGGGTCTTTGCGCTGTAGTAGTGAATAGTATTCTCGCTTGCAACCTCAGTGGAGGGAACCAGATCCACTTCCAGCTTGGGCTGCACTTCCTGGGTCTTTACTACCTGATGGCCGGCCTTATCGTCCAAAACCACCTTGACCTGGGAAGCAGCATCCACGGTAACATCCAGGACGTTTTCCGCGATCTGATCGGTATAGTCCTTGTCATTGATCACAAGGCTCTTAACACCGCTGAACTGAGCATTGACCTTTACGGTCACGTGCACCTTGTCATCACTGCCCACATAGGCCTTCAGGTCGGTGATCTCCGGCTCGGTGGTGTCGTGGTTGAACATCACATAGTCAGAGCCGATGCTCAGCTTCTGGCTGGTGCCGGAAACCTTGACTTCGCAGGTCCAGGGGGCATCGGTCGTACCCTCGCCGGTCCACTGCACGCTCTGAGCGTTTTCGTCGATATATACGCTGGGCAGGTACTTGCTGTCAGCCAGCTCACCGTCAACCACCTTGACGGTCACGGTCTGCTCGTCATCATACCATACATTTTCAGCCAGCTTCTCTTCGCCGATCATAAACTGGACGTTATCCAGCTCCGCGACGCCGGCGTCAGCAGCATACTGCACCTGAGCCAGCACATCATTGCCGCACTTCCAAGTACGGGTCAGCAACACATAGTCCTTCGGGTTTTGGGGCATTGCGGTCAGGACATAGTGATCCCCGGCCTGCTCCACATTTTCGCCCAGCTCCTCGGTCACGCTCACAGCCAAAACGCCGTCAGCCAAAGTGTCCACAGGAGATGCAAAGGGCACACCGACCTGCACCTGCTTATTGGCCCAATCTTCGTGGGTCACAGCAAAAGCGGCGGTGTTTTCGTTTGCATTTTCATAGGCCACCAGCATCTGCACACCCTCATAGGTGAACAGGGCAGTTGCCTGCTCCTCAGCACTTAAGAATTCTGTGCCGGTCTGGGTAGACTCAAAGGCCTCAGTCTGCACACCCTCTGTCCACAGAATATCTGTATCGTTTACCATGACCACTTGGTCATTCTTGTAAACTCTCAGAATATAGGTGTATGCATCCTCTGCTTCCTGTACGCGCTCCACGGTTGCGGACAGTGTCACAACAGCTTCGGAGCCAGGCAGAGTCACAGCAAGCGCACTGCCGGGGATGTTGCTCAGCACCATGATCAGGGCCAGCAGCATCGCCATCAGGCGTTTGCCAAAGGTAGTACCTCTTTCCATATTGTTACCTCCATTTTATGTGTATACCGGTGATCTTACCGCCGGATACTATACTAAATCTGTTCGTTGGTGTGGATCACCATGGTGTTTTCCACCACATCAAAGCGGATGGTGACCTTGCGTGCCTGCAGCACCGAGGTCGCGCCTGTGTCATCCCCGGCGCTGAGCACTGAAGTGGCACCGGCTTCCCCGTTACTGAGTACCGAGGTTTCCGCCATATCCCCACGCAGCACAGTGGTCTGCTGCATATCATCCTTCAGCACAGAGGTTTCCACGGTCTGTACCGGGGCGGCGGCAGGCTGGCCGTAGCCGCTGAAGCTTTCCGTATGCACGGCAGAGGGGTGCTGGACCGCCGGGTTCAGATCGCCGGTGGTCACACCCAGCTTGCCGGAATGACCCAGCTTACCGCTGCGGCCCAATTTACCGCTGCGGCCTAACTTGCCGGAATGGCCCAAGTCACCGCTTTCGTGATGAAAGCGAAGCTTGCCGGTACGGGAATTTTGCTCCGCCATCCGCTCAATGGTCTCCCGTTTGGCCTTGCCGGTCAAAAAGGCGTGGATGGTCGGAATATCAAAATAGAAGAAGAAAAATACGCCCAGACCCAGGCTCAGTGCCGTCAGGCCCAAAGATACATAAAACAGCGTATTATACAGAGAAATCAGTTGAATTGCTTCCATTACGCAGCACCTCCACCCAGAGCGGACAGCTTCATACGGGCGCTGGAAATATTCGTCCGTGCATCCTGGATCAACGACGCATAACGGCCTTGCTCTGTTTCCGTCAAGCCGGCCTCTGCCGTATTGATCTCTGTTTCAATCTTGGTCAGCAGCTCTTCCATTTCCGCAACGGAAATGCCGGACTTGCTGAAGTTGTCGTAATCACCGCCCAGAAGGGAGGCAACACGGGAATACAGGGCAATGCCATAGGACTTCAGGCCCATACTGTCAATGCGGTTATCGGCCTGAAGCTGCTTCAGATCATTCCAAAGATCCTTATAGTCGTAATCCGGCTCATCAAAGAGACTTTCCTGCTTGCTTCTGTTGGCAATATAATCGCCGATGGCAGACAGTGCCTGGGCAAGCTTGGCTTTGCTTTGGGTCTCCGGATCCGTGGACTGGACCATTGCATCCACACCCAGGGCTCTGTCAAAATACTTGGCTGCCTGCGAAAGCTGATTATCCTCGCCGCTGGACAGCAGGAACATCAGCCGTCCAATTCGGAACTGGATATCCGCGTACTGCAGCGGATCTGCCTGCCGCAACAGGTTCTCGTTACTGTCCGACTGGCCCTCCGGGCGGTTTTGCAGACACTGCTTAATGGGATCCCACTCCGTTTGCTCGTCATAACGGCCGTCGCTTTCAATTCTTTGCAGCAGCACATCATAAGCCTCGTAGCGGCTGGGGTCGACCTCCAAAGCACTTTGAACATGGCCGACAAACTGGCTGAATTCATCCACGCTTGTCATCTGCGCCTGATCCAGATAAGCATCATAGGTGGCGGACTCGGCGCTGTTTTTCGCCAATTGGAAGCCGATCATACCGGTAACGCCTACGGCACACAGCACCACACTGGCCACAAAGGCGGTCCACTTCATCCGGCGGGAGCGCTGGGTGGAGTAGTCCATATCGCTGACGTGCTCCAGATCATACATCAGCTCCGCGCAGTTCTGATACCGGGCCTCCGGGTCCTGCTGGCAGCACTTATTGATGATCATTTCCAGGCCGGAGCCTGCAAAGGCCGGATCCCAATAGCTCAAAGGCTTAATTTCATAGGGAGGCTCCGCAGGGCTGTGGCCGGTGATCAGGTGATACAGGGTTGCGCCTAAGCAGTAAATATCGGTACGGGCATCGGTCTGACCTCTGCCGCCGAACTGCTCCGGTGCGGCGTAGCCACGGGTACCCAAACAGGTGGTATCCTCCACCATGGAACGGTTTTTAAACTCACGGGCTGTACCGAAGTCGATCAGGGTGATGTTGCCGTCAGGCTTAAGCATCACGTTGGCCGGCTTCATATCACGGTAAATGATGGCCGGCTCCCGGCTGTGCAGGTAGCCCAGCACGTCGCAAAGCTGCTTGCCCCACTCGATGACCAGGTCCGTGGATTGGGCGCCGCCGTGCTTCAGCACGCTTTGCAGGCTCTTACCTTCGATGTAGTCCATTACGATCAGGAAGGAGTCTTCCGTATCGATCACGTCGATGATACTGGGCAGATGGGAGTGGTTGAGCTTTTTCAGCATATCGGTCTCCACGACCAGGCCCTGCTTCACCGCTTCAAAATCACAAACGCCGTCCTTGCGGATCTCTTTAACCGCCCAGGTCTTGTTGGCACGCTCGTTAATAGCCAGGTAGACCACGCTCATACCGCCGTGGCCGACCTCACTCAGAATTTTATATTTATTGTCTACCAGAGAACCTATTTGTAGCATCTTTATACTCCTCCGTGCAGCTCTATGGCCGTTTCGACAGCACCGCGCCCACAACTGCCAGGGCTGCGCCGCCTAAGGCGATCACTAAGAAAATCACGGCTGCAATGATTTGACTGATCAGGGCCATCAATACCGCAAAGATCACCGCAGCCGCCGCGATCACCGCCGCGATCAGCATCATCTTGCGCCATGTCTGGCTTTGTCTGGACAGTCTCGTGGTATAGGCAGCCTCGGAAACCATTTCCGGCGTGTATGCCGGTGCAGCCGGAACGGTATTGGCTGTCTGCCAGCCGCCCTGCCGGGGAGCCGGCTGAGGCATCGGCTGCTGGGGAACCGGCTGGGGAACCGCCTGCGCCATCGGCTGCGGCGGTGCCTGCACTGCCGTTGCGCCTTTTTGGTGGAGAGAACCGGAGGTTCCGGTCTTTCCCCGCTGCAGCAGGCCGGACAGGCCACCTGCGATCACGCCGGTGCCCTTCAGCTCCTGCTTCTGCCACTCAGCACCCTTTCCACGGCCCTTTTTCGTCAAGGAGAAGGTACCTGCCCTTGCCTGGCGCAGATCCTCATAAAGCTCTGCCGCAGATTGGTAACGCTCGTCGGGGTCATTTCTTGTACATTTATATATAATGTAGCTTAAAGGGGTACCTGCCAAACTGGGGTTCCACTGCTCCAGGGGCAAAATGCCCTGAGGCCGGTCACAGGGGCTGTGACCGGTGATCATATTATATAAGGTAGCACCCAGGCAGAAGATATCTGTCTTGGCGGTGCTTTGGCCGATGCCGCCAAACTGCTCCGGCGCGGCAAAGCCTGCTGTGCCGATACAAATGGTGTCAGCCTGCATGGACACGCCCACCTTTTCGGTTCTGGCAGTGCCGAAGTCGATCATCATCAAATGACCGTTTGGCTGCAGGATTACATTGGCCGGCTTCATATCCCGGTAGATCACCGGCGGTGTCTGATTATGTAAATAGTCGAAAACCTCGCAGATCTGCATGCCCCAATCCAGGACACGGTCCATAGGCTGGGCGCCCTCCCGCTTGATCACGATATCCAGGCTTTCGCCCTCGATAAAGTCCATCACAAGCTTGAAGTTGCTGGCATCCTCAATGATATCATAAATTCGGGGCAGATGGGGGTTTCTGAGCTGCATGAGCATTCTGCCCTCCGCAGCCAGGCTCTCTTCCACCACCTGATTGGTATCTCCGCCGGAACGTCTGACATCCTTAACGGCCAATAAATTCCCGTTGCTCAGATCTCGCGCTTGGTACACTGTGCTCATGCCGCCGTGACCGATCACCTTGATGATCTCATAGCGGCCCTGAAGCACCATCCCTGCGTGCATCATAGTCCTCTCTCCTTGGCCTGTTAATAGGTACGGATCAAAATTGCCGAAATATTGTCCGTTTCCAGACGCTGCTTATTCAGCTCTGTCAGGTATACCAAATTCTGCTTCATGACAGCAGGGTCATTGGATACGCCCGGGTTGAGATACTGGAAGAACTCACTGGGGTCGATCACATGACGGAAGCCGTCGCAGCAAAGCATATAACACTGATTTATATCAATATCACCCATAAAGAAATCAGGCTCGATCACAGAGCTGGCACCTACGCACTGCAGCAGCACATTTCTCTGGGGGTCCTGCATGGCCTGCTCGTAGGTCATGTGGCCCAGGTCCATCTCACGCTGCACATAGGTCTGATCCTTTGTAAGCTGATATATATTGTCCGAAATTAAGTAAATACGGCTGTCGCCGATATTCATAATATAATAGGTCTTATCAACGACCAAAAGCGCCACGCAGGTTGTACCCATGCTGACGCCGGTCTTATCAGAGTAATCTCCGATTTTTCTGTTCACAGTGTAAACCAGGTTCTCCCAGCTTGCACGCAGTGCCTCCGGCTGAAAGCCTTCGCTGAGCATCACCGGCAGTTCGACGCAAAACCAGTTGGAGAAGCTCTTGATCATCATTGCGCTGGCAACCTCGCCCTTGGCCAGGCCACCCATACCGTCACAAACAACGGCCAGCAGCACATTTCCAACATCACTTTGCGCCTGGTGGATCAGAATAGAATCCTGATTGGTTTGTTTTTTAATTCCCACATCGGTGTGGTATGCCGTTAAGAAATTCATACTTTCCTCCGGATGACTGCCGGCCCGGCTTGCGGGCCGGCAGTGATCGATACTAAATTGCGTTCATTCAGTCATTGCGACTGTATGGGTTTGTGATCAGATCTTGTACTCCAGATCTTCGTCAGCCAGGGTGATCTTGTCGCCGTTCTTCAGGGCGATCTCCTGACGGGGCATAGCCTTGACGCCGTTGACGAAGGTGCCGTTGGCAGCGCCCATGTCGGTCAGGTAGGTAACACCGTTGCGGACCTCCAGCTTCACGTGGGTACGGCTGATGGAGGAGTTGTCGCTGATGCAGTAGTTGACGCTCTTGCGCTCACGGCCGATGACGAACTGCTCGGCGCTGATCTTGATGACCTCGCCGTTACGCTTACGGGTCAGTGTACCGCCGTTGACGTTCTTGGACAGCACGGTGGTCTCACCGGCACCCTGGTTCAGCACGGTAGTCTCACCGGCGCCGGAGATGGGAGCGGTGGGAGCCTGAGGAGCGGGAGGCACGAAGCCGCCGGGCACAGGTGCGGAAACAGGACGGGGAGGCATGCTGCTCACTGCGGGAGGAACAGTTTCCTTGCTGCCCTTGGAAACGACCACGATCACAACTACGACCACGATCACAACAACAACAGCAACAGCAATGATGATGATCAGGCCGATGTTGGGGCCGGCGGTAGGAGCAGGCTGCTGCACAGGAACGGTGGGCAGGGGATCGGTTGCGGGAGCCTCAGTTGCAGGAGCCTCAGTTGCAGGAGCTTCGGTAGCAGGAGCTTCGGTTGCGGGAGCTTCGGTGGCAGGAGCCTCGGTGGTCTCAGGTGCAGAAGGAGCATCGCTGGCCTTCTCGTAAACCACGCCCAGAGCATCCAGAACTTCGGTGACCTGGTCGATGGCCACAGCATAGTAGAAATCAGTGGGCATATCGCCGCCGCTGTTCCAAACAGCCTGGGAAATACCGATAACGTTGCCGTTCTCGTCGATCATGGGACCGCCGGAGTTGCCGTTGTCCAGGTCGCAGCTTGTCATAATGTAGTTGGTGTTGGCACCGGAGTGGGCGTTGACACCGATGGAGATCTTGTTGACCACACCGCTGGTGATGGTGGCATCATCGCTGGTGTAGGTGTTGTAGCTCTGCTGCAGAGCAGGCAGGGTGGGGAAGCCGATAGCGTAAACCGTCTCGGTCTGCTCAACAGTGCTGCTGGAACGGATCTTCAGAGGGCTGCGGCCCTGCAGGCTGTTGGAAAGACGCATGACAGCAAAGTCCATCTCAAAGCTTTCGGTGAAGATGGAAGCGGGGATGGTCACGTCACGGGAAACGGTGACAGACCAGGACAGACGGTTGCGGACCTCCGCAACGCTCTTGCCGACCTCAAGGGCCAGGGCATCGATCTCCGCGTCAGACAGGCTGACACAGTGATGGCAGGTGATCAGGGTGTTGTCGTTGACCAGGAAGCCGGTGCCGCCGTTAACGGTACGGGTCACGTTCTCATCCTTGTAGATCATGTTGACCTGCAGGACGCCGGATCTGGCATCGTTAACTTCCTTGTTTGCAGCCAGGGCTCCCATAGGCAGCAGGCAGCATGCCAGCAGACATACGACCATAGCCACAGTCAGAACTCTCGCCAGGTTGGTTCTTGTGGTGTTCTTCATTTTGCTCTCTCCTGTCTAAAATTAATGATTGACCATCTCATTGGATGTGTCATTTATATATATCAAAGATCTGGTGATCTATTGATACCGCAAGGGGATCCGTCACGCCCGGTGCCGTGTTTACCCAAGGCCATTTCTGCCGCATGCACAGGAATTGGCGGTGCGTGGATGACAATAGGTCATTATGGTGGAGTCTTCGCCGTAGGCGAAGACTGGGGGGGTACCCCCCCAGACAAAAATTTTTTTGCCGGTCCCCTCATTGGTAAGGGGAAAGGGTCGTACCTCTTATTATTAATGTATACGGGCAGTATAAGGATCGCCTGGTTTGGGTTGCCTTGTGTCCATACCATAGCATAGAATTGTTGATTTGTGTCGATTTTACGACAAACAGCACTTTTTACAGGACAAACGACCGAAAAACCGGTATTACGCTTATTTTTACGAAAAAACACGTCCGCGCCGCAACAGGCATACTTACACTTATACCTATTCTACTATACATATTTTTACATATGGATTATAGCGGCAAGGTCCGCAAAAATCAAGAGTAATTCGACAAAAAATATCGATAAGCGAAAATTTTTTTCGCCGCAAAACACCCCAAAGGGAAAAAACGCAAAAACATAAGGCCGGACAACGGTTTTCCAACGACCCTGGATGAGTATATGTGCTTCTTTTGTCCATCATGCCCCCACAGGCAATTCCTGAAATTCCGATTTATCGAGCTGTTCGAATTTTGCAAAAACCTACCGATGTGTCATTGCGAGCCAGTGCTCACACTGGCGTGGCAATCTCAAAATGCAAGGCGATGTATTGTGCATCCTAAAGGACCCGTGCCAGCCAAAAAATATTTATTATTTAAGGTTCCCAATATCCTTTGGTAATCTGAATGAATAAAGTTCCCCTTTGAGATTGCC
>JAFSET010000061.1 GCA_017435615.1 Oscillospiraceae bacterium
CAACATTCAAAACAATGTACCAGTCCGCGTTGGCTTCCCGGTAGTTATAAGCTTTGATACCGGTGACGTTGATCACAGGAGCACTGGTGTTTACGGAACCGTCTGCGTGGGTATAGAACACATAGTCGCTGGCCAGCTTGTAGTTACCCAGCTTCGTGCCGGCAGGAATTACGACTTTATGCTCAGCCTTGTCGGTTGCCAAAGTGAACTCCAAAGTACCGGTGGTAGCCTGGAACCAGCCGGAGGTAACTGCACCGTCAACGGTAACACCTGCGTTTGCCAGAGATGCTACAGAGGTCAGCGCAAAGTCGGGATCACTGGGTTCCAAAATGACATACCAGTCACTGCCACGGAAGTTGTAGCCTTTGATACCGGTAATGGTAAAAGGTGCAATATTGTCCACATAGCCGGTATCATGGGTATAGAACACATAATCGGTTGCCAGGACATAATTGCCCAGTGTCATACCGGCAGGAAGCACAACCTTGTGCTCTGCCTTATCGGTTGCCAGAGAAAACGCCAAAGTGCCGGTGCCGGGCTGGAACCAACCGGAGGTGACTTCGCCGTCTACGGTGACACCGGCAGTTTTCAGGGAGGATGCAGTGCTTAGATTGAATTTAGCATTATTGGTCTGCAAAATGATGTACCAGTCACTGCCGCGGAAGTTGTAAGCATTGATACCGGTGATCTCAAAGGATGCCGGTCCCACGCTGCCGTCAGCATAGGTACAGAACGCATACTCCTCTGCCAGAGCGAAATTGCCCAGCACAGTACCTTCGGGAATCACCACCTTGTGATCTGCCTTATCGGTTGCCAGAGAAAACGCCAAAGTGCCGGTGGTAGCCTGGAACCAGCCGGAGGTAACTGCACCGTCAACGGTGACACCGGCAGTTGCCAGGGAAGCCACAGAGCTCAAAGCAAAATCTGCAGGGTCAGTTCCCAAAACGATGTACCAGTCAGCATTGGCTTCCCGGTAGTTATAGGCATTGATACCGGCGACACTGACGCCGGCCTTTGTACTGCCGTCAGCCTGGGTGAAGAATACATAGTCTTCCTTCAGGGTGAAACCGTTCAGCACCATACCGGCAGGAAGGACTACCTTGTGATTAGCCTTATCCGTTGCCAGCGTAAATGCCAAAGTGCCGGTGCCGGGCTGGAACCAGCCGGAGGTGACTTCACCGTCAACGGTGACACCGGCAGTTTTCAAAGATGACGCAGCACTCAAGGAGAAATCCGCGTTATCGGTATTCAGAATAATGTACCAGTCACTGCCACGGAAGTTAGATGCACTGATACCGGTGATGGAAAATTCGTTTGTTGCGGCAGATGCAGCAAAAACCGGTACCATAGAGAAAATCATGCAAAGGGACAGAAGGAACGCAAATACTCTTTTCACTTGTTTCATTGTTTTGTTCCTCCTTTTTTATTGTGCGCTGACAAGGTTATCCTTGTCGTTGCCGTAGGGCTCTGACAAATAGTTCACTGCAGTCAGATGGTATCCATACAGATTGCCCAGCAAATCCTTCAAATTCTGACTGTCCGTCTTGCTGTTCATACGGCTGATATAGTGCATGGGGCTGTAGGTAACAGACAATTCGTCTGTGCCATCAGATACTGTCAGGGTGATCTCATCGGCATAATCCTGAGGATCGATCCCGGGGATCTCCACATAGTACATACCGTTTTTGGCAACAGGAGCCTCACCGATGCTGAAATTGTAGTCAGCAATATTTCCGCTTACAGTGAAGTAGAAACGGACAGCGATCTTGGATTCAAACACCAATGACGCGCCATAGTAGGCAATGCCGCTGACGGAACCGGATGCCCGACTGGAAGAATCCGCCTCAGGGATCGCCGCTTCGGCAGCCTTCTCATAGCCGGCATTGGCAAGAATTTCGGTATTGTAGCCGAAATATGTCTGTGCCGCAGCACCGTAGTTCAAGGTGGCGACCATCATATCGGCGGCTGCCAGCTTGTCCCACTGCTTGCTGCCAAACAGCTTCTGCGCATAATCCCGAACAGAGGTGCTTGTCTGACAGGTGTTGCCGGAGTCATTCAAGGTTGCCTCGATGGTATCGGTCATCTGAGCAGCGGCAATGGCGCAGGGAAATGCATAGAGATTGCCCTCTATGTGCCGCGCCTGCGTTACAGGAACAGTTTTTGTATTCTCATTTACGCAGAATGTCATGGCTGCGCCTTCGGTATCCGTAACTTCCGCATAGAAGTTAACGACCAGCTCACTGCCAAGAGAAACGGTTGTTCCCTTCAGAGGGCTTGCAGTTTCTGCAGAAACCCCAACACCGAGCATGCCTACCAACAGCAGCAACACCAGCGCCAGTGAAAGAATACGCAGGATGCTTTTGTTGCTTTTTGCTTGTTGCATTTTGTTTCCTCCTCATATTTATTAACGGCACCTGCCGTATGGATTACAAGGAAATTACTTTTGGATGTACGCACGAACATTATCCATATAAAACTCCTGAGGCTTTTCGTGCAATTCCGCACGGTCAAAGGTGATATGGAAACCGCCCACCGCCTCCAACGCCTCGGCGCCGTATTTCATATACCGGGCGCCGTTATCGTCGTAGGCCACCAGCTTAAATTCCTCTGCGGGAATTTTCAGGTTGTTCCACTGCTGCGGCTGTAAACGTACAGAATATACAATGTTGTAGGGATTATTGGGATGGGTTGCATACCGATCCTCCATGGTGTTGTTGGGATCGATCTGGGAATTCATATAAAACCGGATCTCCACCTCATAATCCTGACAGTTGTATATATCCACACTCAGATAGTCCATATCCGAAAAATCCGTTGTGTAGTTAAAATAGCCGGTGGTGGTGGAAATGCGCAGATTGGGGCGGCGTTTCATCCAGGAGCTTTCGTTTCCGGAGATGGTGATATGGCCGCTTCCTTCGCCGTTTGTCACCATTTCCGGCTCATCCCCACGGCTGACCAGCTCGATCTTGCCAAAGTCTGCATACAATCCCAACTGAGAGGCTTCAAAATAGTTTTCAAAGTCTGCCAGCAGATAATAGGTCTGTCCGTTCTCGTCTGTTTCCACCACATTGCTGCGCTGTTCCGCTTCCGGCTCCGTGGCAGCCGGAGCTTCCGGCTGCTCACCGTTGCAGGCAGAGAGTGTGAAAAGGCACAGCACCGCAAAGATAAGGCAAAGTATTTTCTTCATATCACGGTGCCTCCTTTACGGTTACAAGGCTATCCACATATACGGTAACCGCCGTACCTCTTTCAAAGTTGAAATCGATCTCCTCGATCGCGTCGATATCCTCCAGCTCACCTACAGGCATTGTCAGCTCCACCAAGGTCCACTGACCGGGCAGCAATTCAAAGGAATTCATATTGACATCCTGATTGGTGTAATAGGTAACAGACAGATTTACCGTTTCCGAAGCCGGGTTGTACAGATACATCTTGACGGTCTGAATACCTTGCCAGCTTCCGCCAATGAGCGCGGAGTCCTTTGTCAGCGCAAAGAACGGCAACGCATCTTCCGCATTGGGGTTCATCTCAATTTTCATGGAGCCAGTGCCCTCTTGGGCCATTTCGTTGCTATACTGACCGGAATTCTTTCCAAAGCAGCTAATCCAGTTTCCGCAATCCTCTGCCGGATCTTCAAAGCTCTGCACCTGTCCCAACTGACCGTCGATCAAGGTATGGGTCACGGTGCGGATGCTGTCACCGTTTTGGATCTGATAGGTGAATTCCTTCTGTTGGGTCAGGTCAAAATGATAGGTATAAACCCCTTGCTCATCCGGGGTCTGCACCTGACCGTCTACCAAAATCCGGACATCCGGTGCCGTCTTAAAGGCGATCGTGGCTGTGGCAACACCGATATCCGTTGCCACACGGTAAACCTCGTTTCCGGCACACAAATTCAAGATCATTTCAAACAACTGTGTACGCACCTGCTCAAAGGCATACACATCCCGGTTGGGGATCAGTCCGGGGGAGTAGATCTGCCGGAACAGGGGTTCCAGCACGTTCATCGCGTCCAGGCCCTGCTTTTGATACAGGTCACGGACCACATTCAGAAGCTGATAATCCTCAGACATATCCCGATATGCCACCATACGCAGCGACGGACAAGGTCCGTCAATGCCGTATTTCGCGCCGGGGTAGGTCAGCTTGCCGTCACCGGCGCTGGGTTCACCGGTATGCATATTGGTCCAGGCGTCCTCCATAGGCTCGCCCCAGATCTGCCAGATATAGCAGGAGGTAGCCCACATCAGGTAAGTCGGCGTATCCAGCTCATAGCACATCCAGCCCAGTACACGGGTGGACAGGGGCAGATCGTCGGTATGGGCATTGGGATAGGGATAGGTAGGACTCCAGCAGGTGTACATCCAAACGTCCACATTTTCCCGGCCCTCCCGAATAGCCTCAGCATAGCCCGGCGTTGCAAAGGTATGAAGCACCGGACAAACTGTCAGATTATCCAGCCCATAGGCCTTCACATCTTCAACATCGTAAGCGCCGGGAATGACATCGGGGATGTTGGTCAGCACCGGGGAAACTGTATTGATGTAATAGTCATAATCCTGCGTTCCCGCATACTCCCCACGCAGCTCCGTGTCGCAGTCAAAGAGCATCTGAAAATACAGGTCAATGGTCTTTTTCGCGTCCAAGAACTGCTGCTCGGATGCAGGCTCGTCCACATCCGTATAGAAGTAGGAATAGGCCTTGTCCAAATAGTTGATCCGATCCTCCACCGATGCATGGGCCAGGGCCCGGATGTACTCCTTCATCAGCGGCAGGTTCACATTGGTGCTGGTGCCGTCATAGCCGGAGCCGGTGGGCTCGTAGTAAAGAGCGTAGGCCGTAAAGCCGTCCTTGAAGTAATACTCCCGGATCAGCTCAATATACCGTTCAATACCGCCGTTTCCTTCAAAAGGCACCTTGCAGCTCATATTGTACTTGAGCATCAGGTCCACATATTGTTTCATGATCTCATCAGACGAATTCAGCTCGGACGAAGCCAGATGATCCCGGTCAAACCAGGAAAAGGCTGTGCGCAGCTCCTCCACGCCGGTCAGGTCAATATCATGGACCGTAACCTCCAGAGGGATCTTGTACACGTTTTCATCTGCCGTTACCGTCACTGTGCCGGTATACACACCGGCAGCCGTTCCGGCTGTGGCCGTAATATCCAGCAGCACCGCCTGATTATGACCGGCCTCGATCGCCGTTTCGCCGTATGCCACCGCTGTTTCCATAGGCAGCAGCGGATCCGGCACATAGCCGTTTGCGTAATTGGGGTTTCCGGGCCGGCTGGTATTTACCGACTCCTGATAAAGCTGATCCCAGATCTCCACGCTTTCAGCCGGAATTACGGCATCACCGCAGATCAGGTCAGAAACCTCCACATTGTAGCAGCTTACCGCCTTGTTGGCATACATCATAAGCTGCACGGCTTCTGTTTCATTTTTGGCCATCTGAACCTGCAAAACAGACTTGTCGCCGGCTGTTTTTGCCGCTTCGCCCCCATCATTTTGCAGGTATTTGATCCCGGAAGGCTCTGACCACAGCACCAAATCGCCGGTTTGACCGGCACGGATATCCGCGCAGCCGCACAGGCCAACGCACAGGCTGACTATTAGAAGCCACGCAAGGATCGTTTTTGCTTTCATATCAACACCTCCGTTTTCTCATAGTTCGGTGTGACATCAACTGATCTTGCTGATAATGCTGTCCCACTTCGCGCCGCTGTTTTCTTTCAAGAATTCATCTGCCAGCTCCTGTGCCGTGGCAAACTGGGGAACCGGAGAGGTGATATAGCTGTCCAAAGTGCCTGCGGCGCTACTTAATGCAATACTCTTTGCGCCGGCAAAGAAGAACAGCTCGTGGAACTTGTAATCACCCACAAAGACGCCTTCCTTTGTGGCCTCATAGATCGATTGCTCCGTAACGCTCAGGTCCTTGTATTCATACTTGTAGGGCGCAAAGCCGCCGATACAGTTGTCCTTCAAAAGCTGGATACCCTCATCGGATGCCATATAGATCAAAAACTTGTTTGCCAGTGCTTTCGCATCGGAAAACTCCGGCGCATACACCATATGCATATCGGCCTGGGAGCTGATGGTGTTCCGGGCCTGCTTGACAAATACCGCTTCTGCTTCTGTAACGCCGGCAGGCAGCGCATCCGCTCTGCCATCCACATAATCGATGACGGCAGAAAGGGTGGCATCGTCAGAAATATTGGGAAGTCTGGCTTCCTGATCAGCGCTGTAGCCATTGGTGCTGTCAATGATCGAAGAGATCACGGGGGTCTTCATCATTTTGACGGTGGATGCCGCGCCGGTCTCACCGCTGTTGTCCAGCAGCTCCTGCATCAGCCAGTCACCGCAGGGATACAGCGCCAGCTTGTTCTTCGGGTCTACAAAACGCTTCTGATAGTCGTTGAGGTTATTGGTACCGATCTCTGCGGAGTTCGGCAACACAAAGCCGTTTTCCAGGGAAAGCAGCTCATAGGCCACTTCCAAAGCCTCCATACGGCCCTGCTGCTGATAGATCAGGGAAGATAGCTGAGATTCTCTGCTGCGGTCTTTGTCATAGCCAACACCTTCGTAGAACTTCAGCCAGTTATCAAAGCCCTCATACTGGGCCCAGTTGGGAATGAACATGGTTCTGGCGTACTGATCCAGCTCGCCGGGCACCAGCATAAAGCAACCGGCCTCCTTCAGTGACTCACAAAGGGCGATCAGTTCATCGGTGGTATTGGGCACCTTCCAGTTGCCCTCACCCAGGGCTTCGTTGATCACGGTTTCGTTATAGTACATACCCATGGTGCCCTGCATATAGGGCAGGCCGTAATATACATCGTCTGCCGGATCTTCCGTATCACGGCCCTGAGACTGATAGGGTGCCAGCAGCGTGCTGTGCAGTTTTTCCGCTACAGTAATGCCCTCGCCGGGAATTTCTGCTGCCAGCACATCGTTCAGGGGTCTCATGGCCTGTTTGCCGCCGTAATAGCTGCTGTACTCCTGTACAAGACCGCCCATACCGGTGGCATAGATATCAAAATACAGGTCTGTTTCGCTCTTTTTGTAGTTTTTCATATCACCACGGATAATATCGCTTTTGCTGATGGTGGTGATCTTTACTTCCACACCGGGGTTGGCTTTTTCAAAGCCTTCCTTCAAAGCAGTCAGCCACTGGAAGCCATAGCCCTTGTGCAGGCACATAATGTCCAGTGTGGTGGTATCCTCCACAATGTTTTCAGGATCAAAGGTTTCCTGTTGGCCGCAGGCTGCCGCAGAGAGCATCAGCAGCATTGCCAAAAGCGCGCATATCAGCTTTTTCATCGTTTTCATAACATAAACCTCCATATTAACCCTTCATACCGCCAATGGATATATTGTTCATGATCTGCTTGTTGAAGATCAAAAACAGCACGGCTACAGGGATGATCGATATGAGCATACCGGCAAAATAGGTCGGCGTGCTTAATCCCAACTGGAACATATTATCCTTATACAGATAAAGGGCTGTGGACAGTGTGGGATAGGACGGCAGATACAGCAGCGGTACATCGTAGCTGTTCCACGCGGAAATAAACTGCATGACCGAAAGCGATACAATGATCGGTCTTGCCTGGGGCAGCATCACCCGGAAAAATACGGTAAAGGGTCCGGCACCGTCGATCTGCGCCGCTTCCGCATAACCTGTAGGTAAATTCCGGAAAAACGCGTAGACGATCAAAAAGTACATACCGTGACCGGCACCCTGTCCGATCAAAAACAGCGGGGAATCCAGCAACCCTAAGTTGTCCAGTAATTGATAGTTTGCAGCGGTCTGTCCGTAAACCGGGATCATCATCTGCAAAACTACAAACGCATACAAAAACTTTCGTCCCGGAAATTCAAGCCGCGCTACCGCATAAGCGAAAAATACGGTAGAGACCATCTTGGTGGCAGTCATACCCAGACTGAACCACAGAGAATTGAGAATTAAGGAAAAATAGTTGGTGGTTACCAGTTCGCCGTCCACATAGGATTCGAATACAAACTTTTCCATTGCTTTTTGATAGTTGGAAAAGTCGATTTTCAGCGGGATAAAGCTGTTGGAATGATCCAGATACCAGCCCTCCTCCGCCAGGGAAACGCCAACGCCCCACAAGATCATCAGCACGAACAGGCCGCCCCAGATCAGAGGTATGAGGCCTAAAACATTGAATAATGTGCCGTTTTTCTTGATTTCCGACAGCCGGTTATAGGCCTTGGAATCTTTTCGGAACAAGTGTCTTTTTGCCATATTAGTACTCGACCTCCTCTCCGAACCGGTTCATCAGCCAGCGGCCGACCACCACAAGGGGAATGGTGATTACCGTAAAGATCAGACCCACCGCTGCCACATTGCCATATTCCGAGGTCAGCCCCTGCAGGACCATATTGTACATCCAGAACGCGATGGTATTGGTGCCGTTGGCACCGCCGGTCAAGGCAAGTACCGAACCGGTAGCACCGAAGATGCCAATAACCTGTAAGGTGATCATCGTCACAAAGGTTGGCCAGATCAGCGGCATGACCACCTTCCGGAATTCTGTGAACGGTCCGATGCCCTCCAGCTTTCCAACCTCGATCAATTCCTTGGGGATCCGGGCCATTGAGCCCAGCCAGATCATCAGATTTCCGCCAATGCCCACAAAGATATCAAACATCATAATGTAGAGCATACCGTCTGTAAATCGCAGGGAAACCAGCTCCTCTTTGCCGGTCAGGGAATGGACCACTCCCATCACCGGGCCGGTGGAGGACATCAGATTGGCGTACAGCAACGCCAGCATAATGCCGCCCACCGCACCGGGCAAATACAGGGTAACCCGGGAAAAGCTGTAGCCAATGCTTTTGCGGTAAATGAGATAGGCGAAAAACATCGTCAAAGGCACCAGGGTCATTCCCATCAGGAAAAACGTCAGGGTGTTGCGAAAGGCCAGGCCCATATTGTCATTGCCTACATCGGAAAAAAGCTTTTCCCAGGCCCAAACGAAGTTATCCCAGCCTGTTTCCTGGGTAAATTGATTGGTAAAGGCCAGCTCAAAGGTTTCGATCTGCACACCCAGCCAAAAAACCAGCAGATGTAAAACCGCGGGGGCGCACAGCACAATGATGCATAGCCAATCCCAAAATCCGTTTTTGTATTTTCTTTTCTTCAGGGAATTCTTATTCTGCTTCATGTTTCTCTGCCTTTCTCTTGGTTTTCCGGCCAAGCAGAATTCCACCAGCCACAACGGCCAATACGGCCACAGCACCAATGCCGATCCAGATCACAGTCATATTCTGACTGTCTGCCTGCTTGTGGGGGCTGCTGCATTGGATCACAGGCTGAATTTGCAGCTCCTGCAGATCCATATACACCCGTTCCAAAATCAGCTTGCCATCGGCGTCCACCGACAGCTTCTGATCGCCAACCAAAATGTACTGCACATAATAGCCGTCTTTGAGCTGCGCCGTCAGCTCCAGTGTGCCGCCAAAGGGCAGCTTGCCGTCCACAACATCACCGCCCAGCACCAGGGTGCAATTTGCATCCTCCTGCACAGAAACGGTATAACTGCGCTGCTCGGCCTCTACCGCAATGACTGTATCCTGCCGGATGCTTCTGAGGGTGCAGGACCAAATGCCGGTTTGCGGATCAAATTGCAGCAGTTGGGTGATCGGCGTTTTGTTTGCCGTGACTTGCGGCACAAGGCCCTTTTGGGCCGTTACCATCAGCGTCACATCACCACCGGTCAAAACCTGTGTCTGATCCACGGCAGCTTCCAGCCCCTGTGCCGTTTCCACCGTCACCGTATGCGTGGAAGCATCCTCGGCAATTTCGTAAGCAAAGGTCAAATCGCTGTTCAGCGCAGCGATGGTGTAGCAATACGCGCCGTCCAAACCGATCTGCACATCCTTTGTCACATCCTGTCCGTTGACCAGGAATACAGAAAGGCTCGTGCCGGGTTTTGTAAAGAAGCTGATCACACCAGTTTTGGATGCGGAAGCCACATCACTGTAGCCTTCCAGCGCGTCGGGGTAGTACAGTTCCGGAATGTTTTCGCCCCAACGCTCATAGGTTCTGAGCTGCGCTTTGTCTGCCTCGGCAGAAACATCCTCCACCGTGTAGATATCCTTCAGGCTGTACAGGAAGTAGCTCTCCTCCAAATCGGTGCCGTTGCAGCAGAAATGTCCGCCGTAATGGCCACGCTCCACGCTGTCATACCAAGCAACAAGCTCCATCGTTTCCGCGGTATCACCGGCTTTGATGTACCAGCGGTCATATCGGTACAGACCGTTTTCATAGCACTTGACGATACCCAGCTCCACACAGACACTGCCGCCAGGTGCAAACCAGTCACTTGCAAAGGAGGCCAGTCTTGTCATAGATGCCGGGTGGCAGAAATGCACCTGACCGGGTGTGATCTGGAACAGTGCGCCGCTATTGCCCCACAGGGTACTGACGTCGCCCAAAATGCCGATGGGAACCTGGTTAAACTGATTGGGCAGCTTCAGACGGAACTGCACAGCCGAATTGACCGCTGCCTGTCCTTCCGGACCTACCATGGCACCCAGGCTCACACCGTACTGCTTGCCCTTCACCTCTATCACAGCTTTGCCGGAGGTATCAAACAGGTCAAAGATCCATACCGGCTCGTCTACGGTCAATTCCTTTATTTCCAGCTCCACACGAAGCTGATCGGTTTCTTCGGGCTTCTCCAGGGAATAAACCTGCTTGCCCTCCTGGGTCTCAATGGGCTGCAACAGTTCTCCGTTCAGATACAGGCCCTTTAAGGTCACTTTATTGTTATAATCAGAATGGTAAAGCACGCTGATCTTCGAGGGCTGGCCGGAGACCACCTGGCTGATGACCTCCACGAAATCGCATTTCTCCACAATTTCACCGTTGACGACCGTCTCTACAGGAAGCGTTGCCGTCTTCTTCAGCGTGGAAAGACTTACCTGAGAATCCTGGGATGTCAGCAGCATCACATAATTGCCGATGGGCCGGCCAAAATCCATATCCTCCCAGGAGGCGATCTCTTCACCGTTGATCAGCAGATAAACGTAGCGGCAATAGTTGCCGATCTGTTTTCCGTCCTTCTCAATGACCACATCCCTTACGCCCATCTCCACTGTATAGCTTCCGGAATAGGGGAACGGCTTGATCACTTCATGGTCATTGGTTCCGTGGGCAATATAGGCCGTATCCCACTTGGGTCTGAGCCATACCTGCCAGCCGGAGCCTGCTTCATCCCAGAAGTTGTCGCCCTGCTGCTTGGAAAGTGCCAATCGGACCTCCGTGGCGTTGCCATCCAAATTCATCCGCATACGGACCGCCACATTGGACGAAGAACCGGTCTGTCCCAGCGGAATGGTCTGACCGCCGGGAACGGTATCCGACGCAAAACCGGTCAGATCGTAGTAGTCGTAAACGGTAGGCTCCAACTGCCGCAGGGTAACGCCTTCACTGGTCAGAGAGATCAGCTTGTTATCCACAGCGTCCTGAGAATTTAGGGCATACAGTTTTTTGCCAACGGTTCTTTCCAGATCCGTATCCATATAGGAAAGCACTTCCACGCCGTCGATCTTTAAATAGATCTTGCGGCAGTACAGGCCTACATTCTTGCCGTCTATGTACTCATCCATATTGACGGTGCCGAATTCCACAACAAATTCTTCTTTTGTAAATTCATAGCGGTTGGTAACCTGCCAGTCCACTTCTCCGTGGGCCAGGTAGACCTGATTGTACTTGGGCCGCAGCCACACCTGCCAACCGGCCTTATCCCACATGCCGTCCAGCTTGGAGAAGCCCAAGTTGAACTCTGACGCATCCAAATTGGTGGACACGATGGCACGGATGGCAATGTTGGTGCCGCTGGCTGCTTCACCGATCAGTTGCACACCGGGCTTTACTTCAAATTCAGAAAGACCCAGCTTCAATTCGGAGATATCCTGAATTTGATATTCCTGCTCCCGCAGATCCCGCAGGTAGTCGCCGATCTCCCAGTTGCCTTCGCCGTCATAGACGAAGCTCTGCTTTTCAAAGGTTACCGCATGGTCACCGTTGCCGAATACGCCGTCAATGGTCACCACATCACCCTTTTGCGGTTCGTAGCCAAACTCGCTCAAAGGTACATAATACAAATTGGAAAGCCACTTGCTGACGGTCACCTGTGTCAGTTCGCCGTTGACATAGATGCCGCCCTTTGCCGCGCTGTAGCGGATGCTGCCCTTTTGGTCGTCAAAGGGTAGCTGATCCGCAGGGTCAACGGCAAAATAGAAGCCGGTCTTACAGCCGCCATTTAAGTTTCTGCTGTCATTTATCAGGCTCACGGTTTCTGTCGGTGCGGCAATGGGCTTGGGAGCCTCGGTCGTGACCGTCAGTCCGTTTGTATAGAATGTCACATTCTTTGCAACCTGATAATTTCCGATGTATGCGCCCTTGCGCAAAATAACGGTGTGCTTGCCGGGTGTTGTGATTCCGGCCGCTTGATCCAAAACCAATGTCACCTTATCGCCGTCTGTAAAGGCATAGACGGAGCGATTTTCACCGTCAATGCTCACGCAATCGTAAGCCGCCCAGGGAATGGTTTTTTCGCCTTTTTGATCATCGTCCAGGGTGATCAGATAACGGGCCAGTCCATTTTCCGGAACATACTGCCACGCGCCGCTGACAAACCGGAAATTGATCGGATCGGGCAGCGGTTCGCTGCCGCCGGTGCCGTCGGGGTACACATAGAACACATATTCGGTTTCCAAAATGTACTTGCCCAGTACCGTTCCGGCAGGAATGGTCACCTTATGCTCAGATTTATCTGCCTTGAGAGTAAACGCCAGCTTGCCGGCCTCCAGTTTCATGGCCTCGTTGGACTGGAACCATGCCTGCGCAGTGGTATCATCCACCGGCAGATTGATACCTGCAACGGCAGACAGCGCAAATTCCTTTGCATCGGTGTCCAGAACGATATACCAGTCCTCAATACTTTCGCGGTAGGCCACCAAAGATGTGCCGGTGATATTTAAGCTCTTTCCGGCTGCTTCCTGATCCACTGTGCCATCACCGTGGGTATAGAAGATATAATCCTCTTCCAAAACGTACTTGCCCAGCACCGTTCCGGCAGGAATTGTCACCTTATGCTCAGATTTGTCTGCCTTCAGGGTAAACGCCAGCTTGCCGGTCTCCAGGTTCATGGCCTCGTTGGACTGGAACCATGCCTGCGCAGCGGTATCATCCACCGGCAGATTCACTCCGGCAACCGCAGACAGCGCAAATTCCTTTGCATCGGTGTCCAGGACGATATACCAGTCTTCCAGATTTTCACGGTAGACTGCCAAAGATACGCCGGTGGCCTTTAAGCGCTTTCCGGCCGCTTCCTGATCAACTGTGCCGTCAACGTGGGTATAGAAGATATAATCCTCTTCCAAAACATAATTGCCCAGCACCGTTCCGGCCGGAATGGTCACCTTGTGCTCAGCCTGATCCGCTTTTAATGTAAATGCCAATTGTCCGTTTCCGAGATTCATCGCTGCGTTGGCCTGGAACCAAACCTCGGCTGTCGTTTCATCGACAGGTGCCTGCAAACCAACCACATTTTCCAGCGCAAACCGGTTATTACTGATATTCAAGACAATATACCAGTCACTGTTATCCGGGCGATATACACCGATGGATTTTCCGGTTACTTTGATCTTACCGTCATCCGGCTCTTCACCGGGCGCAGTGGTGGGTTCGGTGGGTTCTTCACCGGCTTCCACGGTGGCTGTGCCGTCTGCGTGGGTGTAGAACACAAAATCGGTTTTCAGGGTATACTCGCCCAGGACTGTTCCGGCAGGAAGGGTCACCTTGTGCTCAGCCTTATTGGTTGCCAGCGTAAAGGCAACGCTGCCAGCAGGTATGCCAAGCTGGCTGTTGACCTGGAACCACACCTGGGCAGTGGTGCTGTCCACAGGTGCTTGCAGTCCTGCCACAGCAGGCAAAGCAAAGGCCGGTTCATCCATATTCAGAACCAAATACCAGTCGCCAATATTGGGACGGTATGTTCCCAATGCAATATCGGTGACAGAAACAGTCTTGTCCGCCGGTTCTGTTACCGGCTCTGTGGTAGGCTCGGTAGTAGGCTCAGCGGGTTCTTCGCCGGTTGTCACAGTTGCTGTGCCATTTGCATGGGTGTAGAACACAAAATCGGTTTTCAGGGTATACTCGCCCAGGACTGTCCCGGCAGGAATGGTCACCTTGTGCTCGGCGCAGTTGGCTGCAAAGGTCAGCGCAAGCTGTCCGTCGGTAACGCCGGCCATATTTTTGTTGGCCTGAAACCATACCTGTGCGGTGGTGCTGTCCACAGGTGCTTGCAGCCCTGCCACAGCTGTCAAAGCAAAGGCCGGTTCATCCGTATTCAGAACCAAATACCAGTCGCCAATATTGGGACGGTATGTTCCCAATGCAATATCGGTGACAGAAACAGTCTTATCCTCCGGTTCTGTTGTCGGCTCCGTGGTAGGCTCAGTAGTAGGCTCGGTGGGTTCTTCGCCGGTTGTCACATTTGCTGTGCCATTTGCGTGAGTGTAGAACACAAAATCGGTTTTCAAGGTATACTCGCCCAGGACTGTCCCGGCAGGAAGGGTCACCTTGTGCTCGGCGCAGTCGGCTGCCAAGGTCAGCGCAAGCTGTCCGTCGGTAACGCCGGCCATATTTTGGTTGGCCTGAAACCACACCTGTGCGGTGGTGCTGTCCACAGGTGCTTGCAGTCCTGCCACAGCAGGCAAAGCAAAGGCCGGTTCATCCATATTCAAAATCAGATACCAGTCACCGCTGTTGGGACGATATACGCCCAATGCAATATCGGTGACAGAAACGGTCTTATCCTCCGGTTCTGTTGTCGGCTTCGTAATAGGCTCAGTGATAGGCTCGGTAGTAGGCTCGGTGGGCTCTTCACCGGTTTCCACAGTCAAAGTGCCGTCTGCGTGGGTGTAGAATACGAAATCGGTTTTCAGGGTATACTCGCCCAGTGCGGTTCCGGCGGGAATGGTGACCATATGCTCTGCCTTATTGGCTGCCAGCGTGAAAGCAAAGCTGCCGGCAGGTACGCTGAGCTGGCTGTTGATCTGGAACCAAACCTGCGCGGTGGTATCATCCATCGGTGCTTTCAGTCCGCTGATGGAGGTCAGCGCGAAATCCGCAATATCCGTATCTAAGATGATATACCAGTCGTTGTTGCCGGAACGGTAAAGCCACTGCCGAATTCCGGTGATGCTGACAGTCTTTCCTGTCGGCTCAGTAGTCTCCGGTTCGGTGTCCTCCGGCTCAAGATTTTCTGCGGTTAATGTGCCATCCGCGTGGGTACGGAACACAAAATCCTCTTTTAAAGCTTGTTCGCCCAAAACCGTTCCGGCAGGAATGGTGACCGTGTGCTCAGCCTTGTCGGCGGCCAGCGTAAAAGCAAAGCTGCCGGCAGGTACGCTGAGCTGGCTGTTGATCTGGAACCAAACCTGCGCGGTGGTATCATCCAGCGGCGCTTTCAACCCACTGATAGCGGTCAGTGCAAAATCCGCAATGTTGGTATCTGCAATAATGTACCAGTCATTACTATTGGGGCGGTACAAACCCTGCCGAATTCCGGTGATGCGCAAGCCCTGCGGCACGGCTTCCAAAGTACCGTCGGCATGGGTCTTTAGCACAAAGTCCTCTTTCAAGGCATATCCGCCCAGCTCTGTGCCGGCAGGAATGGTGAATGTATGCTCCCCTTTATCTGCTGCCAGAGTCAAGGCAAAGCTGCCTTTGGAAACACTCAGTTGACTGTTGATCTGGAACCAAACCTGCGCAGTGGTATCGTCCAGCGGTGCTTTCAACCCACTGATAGAGGTCAGCGCAAAGTCCGGAATATTGGTATCCAATATCATATACCAATCGTTGTTACTCGGGCGGTAGACACCCAACTG
Source organism: Oscillospiraceae bacterium (assembly GCA_017435615.1). GTDB lineage: Bacteria > Bacillota > Clostridia > Oscillospirales > Oscillospiraceae > Faecousia. The sequence continues at coordinate 15,933 of JAFSET010000061.1, forward strand.
AATACCGGTAATGCTGAACTCCCCGGATTGAGAGGCGGTAACCCCCACCGGGAATTGCCCCAGCAAAATGCAAAAAACCAGTATCAGACACAGCCATCTATGTATATTCCGCTCTTTCTGATTGATGATCCTCATAAAACCGTTCCTCCTCAAAGATCTAAAAGCACATTCTATCGACTACGATTGCATTTTATCTACTTTACAATATACCAATCCGCTCCTGTTCTGGCTTGCTTTTATTTTTGTAATTGTCGATTTTTTATATACTTTTGTTGGTAATTTTTGCCGTTTTGTAGATATTGAACAAAACGTAATTTCAATTTTATAGCATTGCGCACAAAAATCCGCCCACCGAAGCATATAAACGAAATAACTGTTTATTTACGATTGCGAATAAATAATCACAACTGCCGAAACCCGCATTTATATAGTTAAAAGTTCCGTTTTCATTAAAATTTATTTTATTTTTTCGTATTTTTTATCATATTTATGGGTGTTTTTTCTTGTTTGTTTTTTACATATTGGAATTTTTCGACACCCCATTGACAAAGTCTTCCTTTTCCATTTATAATATTCAGAAGGAGGGATGCTTTATGGAGAACTATAACGAAAAAATACGACAAAACTATTTTCACTATCAACGAAGTATCCCCGGCACAGACTGCGCCTATCTGTACTCCTCTATTTCCGCGCCGATGCATCGGCATATGGATTTTTACGAGTTTTCTCTGGTAACCTACGGCAGCTTTGTCAACCATCACAACGGACACGCCCATACCATCCGCAAAAACTGCCTGTTATATTTCCGCTGTCAGGAAGCCCACAGTATTCAAGCCAGCAATGAGCAGAGCACCCATTTCTCTTTTATTGTAAAAAAAGAACGGTTTGAGGCGCTCTGCCAGCAGTTTTTTCCCAATTCCGACTTTTTCTCCCGGTTCAACTGTGTGGAAAAGCAGCTTACAGAGCTACAGGGCGAATACCTTGCAAATCTTTTTAAATCCCTGTATATCTGCGCCCCCGGCGATGACCTGCAGGTTCGTCTGGAAATGTTTTTATACAATGCCATGGCGCTTGTACAGTCCGGTATCGAAAGTCCCCATAGCGAACGCTCCACAGACCGGTACATCGACAAATTGCTTACCAATCTGAACAATTTCGCCTATGTTCCTCTGAAGGTCAGCCAAATTTATAAGGAATACCCCCTGGCGCAATCCACCCTGATCAACAGCTTCCGCAAGCGTACCGGCTATACCATTGTGCAATATCTCGGCATTAAGAAAATGGAATACGCCGCGCAAATGCTGCGCGACTCCGAAAGCAATGTTACCGAGGTTGCCGCTGTCGTGGGCATTTCCTCGCTGAGTCACTTTATCCATAAATTCAAGGAGCACTTTGGCATTACACCAAAGGAATACCAGCTTCTTCACGCAGTGGATTCTGCCGCAGATGACCGCCAGGAAGAAAACAACGCTGAAACCTGATACAAAAAGCAGCCGCCGACCATCCGGTCAGCGGCTGCTTTTATAAATTATCCGTTCTCCTTATTGTCCAAAAGTATGCTGCGAATTTGAGAAATCTTCTCGTTGTAGGCAGGATTGTTTTCCGTTTCGGATAGTGTTCTTAAGTGCAGCGCTAATGAACTCATCAATGGCACAAGCGCTGCTTTTGCTACAGCATTTTTTTGTGCCTTGTCTGCCAAAATCAAAACCAGTGCATTTTCCCTCGATTTATATGCGTTGGGAAGCTTCTCCGCATAAGCAAGCGCCTTGTCGCAATCGCCATACCGATAATATGAATGGGCAATGTTAAACAGCACAGAGCCACGCACTTCTGAATCGTCGCAGTAAGAGATGATTTGCTCTTGTACTTCAATCGACTGACGTAGATACTCCCGTTTTTCGGTTTCTGTTCCCTCAAGGCGCTCCAACGATGCGGAAAGCTGTACCAACAAAAGGGCATTGTTAGGATAGAGCTTCAGCGCATTACGCATCAGTTGCACATTGGCTGAATGTTTATTGTTTTTGCGGTTTTCCTCCCACTGCTTGTTAATCTCCTCAAGAGCCTGGGCAGATTCAATCTCACTCATTCCGATGAGTTCATCAATCGTGACACCATAATAATGGGCAAGTACAGGGAGCATTGTAATATCGGGGTATCCATCATTCCGTTCCCACTTACTAATCGACTGAAAAGATATGCCTAAATGCTTGGCAACTTCCTCTTGTGTTAAGTTCCTGGCTTTACGAAAGTTTTTAAGATTTTGCCCAATGTAAAGTTCCATGTTTACCTCCTAATCTCAGTTATTAGATGCCTCTGTAAGCATTATAGCTGATTTTATATGTATGGGCAATAACTGTGTCATTGACTGAACTCTACAACCCGTAGAAAAATTCTATCATCGCACCGCTACCCGCCCTTATCTGCAAATGCAGCTACAATGGAGGTAGTGGGATTTTTTATGCCCATTCTGTGGGTGTTTGTTCCGCTGCTCAAAAGCCGTTTTTCGGCTTCTATGTTAATGGCGTAAAACTTGCCGACAAAAAATGCTGGCGGCGGGACCAAGGCCCCGCCCTACGGTTATTGATCGTGTGTTGCCGTAGGGCGGGGGTTTACTCCCGCCGCAGAATGTGCTAAAATATCCTTGAATGTAGGGGACGGATTTCTCGTCCCGAAAAGTGAGGATAAATTATGACAAGAATTCTATTTGTCTGCCACGGGACTACCTGAATCAGCCCCAAAAAGCCTTGATATTCCACGATAATCCACGCTACAAATTAGATTTACTACCAATTTACTACTTTTTAGAGATAACCTTTATAAAACAACAGCGCTCCGATATGATAATACCCCCTGTTCTTTTGCGGGTAACCGAAAAAGAACAGGGGGGTATTTCGTTTCTGTTGCTGCAGCTCAATGGACATGGCAGCCGGACAAAAAGGGTGTATTTTCTTCTCTTAAAGCACCATTTTCCAACAAAGCGGGCAATCGCATCAAATCAGCAAATCACAAGAGAGGTATATCTTTTTACGTAAGCGATCTTTCAGCAAAAATACCGCACCTATTTCTTTATCATCTCAACCGGCTGCCGATATACCGCAATGCTTCAATCTGTTCGTTATCAAAGGATCCGTCACGGTTTAATTTGCAGTCAAATGTCACAATTCCACCTGCGGAAATAACCTTTTGTGTGTAAGCAAAAAGTTCTTCTTTTGTGTAATTCAGGCCGCCTCCGGCCCATGTTGCACCGATCCCTCTGCCTTCAGCACCAATTGGTAATAGAATATGTGTCTGCGCACCGTTATGAAACCGTGATTGTGGGGTCACTGAAAGATCAACCTGTTCGCCGGAGGTGAATTCTTCTTCAGGATAGTGTCTGTAGACATATGGCTTAACACCGTTATTGAATGCGACGATCGCATCAGGATTTCCCTCCTTAATGGCACGGTAATACGGCTGCATCAATTCTGCGGTGTAGCCGAATTCCTGCTGATACATTCCATCCAGCCACCAGCCTTTCACCTTGTTGCCGTATCGAAGTGCATAATCCCTCAAAACATCTGACCATTTTTTTGCGAAATTCATGCTGACATTTTGCCGTGGCTCAGTAAATCCGAACAGTTTTCCAATCGGTCCATCCTTATACGGTCCGTCGCCTGTGAAATAAAGATATAGATCAATATCATATTGGCTTAATTCCCGGTATAGGTCCTCGATCAGATCTCGCCGGCTCAAACATTCGTCAGCAGTTTTGTCACCCACGATATTGCGATATGTACGGTTTTCCGCGATCATATATTTTTCGCCCTGCATAACGGTAATAAAGTAATATCCGGCACCAATTTCATGCAGAGTCTTTGCAAGATGCTTTACATTGAATTCTTCGGTACAGGTATGCCAATCTGTTTCTCCGGAATTTTGGTTGTTCGTAAAAAGAGGATTATTTTGAATATTATACAAATAGTGATGGAATATGCCCCATTTTCTACTATTTATTCTGTCTGTAATATGCACCGGTACACCTCCTTCTGTATGACACCATAACATTCTGGTTTTTGGTACCTATTATGAATACTTACGCTTACGCAATTGTGTAGCCTGCGCAGGTGATCTCCGCTTTTTCCCCCTGTGTGGGGGCAAAGGATACGCTGCGGCGCTGTCCTGGCAGCAAGGAGAAATAGCTGTCGCCAAAGACGCCATTGCCCTCCAGAGCCACTGCGTGTACATATTCTGTTGCCTCTACCGTAACAGAAGTCTCTGTTTTTTTGACAACACGCAGACCCTCTGTTTTGACCAGCTCCAAGCCGCCCTCTTTGTAGAAGCAGCGGTCCTGAAGTGCATCATTTTGCAGATCACAAATGATGATTTCATTGTTCTGCAACTCACAATCCAGAGCCACCCGGGCAACACTTTGCGCCTTTACGAAAATGATCTGCTCCGTGCAGGGGGTGAACGTTCCGGTTTTGTAGTTCAGCTTCTTTATGCTGACCTGCAGGGTCTGTTCCGTCAGGCCGTCATTGGTAATGTATGCGGTATAGCAGCCATTTTCCCGATCGATGCTGCCCACAACCGCCTTGGCACACCGCCGGAAGCTGTAGTAGGCTGCCTTGGGCAGGCCGTAGTAATCGATCAACGCCCAGCCGGAGGCCGCCGGCCAGCAATCAGAGAGCATCCAGTACAAAATACCGCTGTTAAACCACAGATTTCGGCGGGCCAGCTCAAAGGATATCCGCACCCATTCGTACTGGATATACTGCAGCTTGAACAGCCGATCCTCTCCGTTTTTGAACGCTCCCAGCACCTTTTCCGTAAAGAGCTTTTCGTAATCATACAGCTCTTTCAGCAGACCGGGGTTGCCCTTGGTATGATACAGCAGCATATCCTCTGTTTCAAAAATATCGCGGTCATCCATCATACGGCGAAGAGATCCGGTGCTGACCGCACCCATAGACGGCTCTTCCGCAATAAACCGCGCCAGATACTGCTTGTACTCGTCCTTGTAATCTGACAGATCCTCTCTCTCCAGAAAGGCAAAAAAGCTGCCCAGGAACTGGGTATTATGGGTGGTTCCCACAGTCTTGGAAGCGTACCGGTCACCGCCATAGGGGCTGGAGGGCAGGAAGATCCGGTTGGGATCCAATTGCTTCAGCACCGGTCCAATGGCCTTCAGTGCCGCAGTTCTTCCCCAGTATTCCTCCATTTGCTCGTTGCCGCCTACCGCATTTTCATTATCGCCGTTCCACCACACAAGGCTGGGGTGGTTCCGCAAAGAAAGGGCTGCGAATTCCGCTTCCTTTCGGAGTGCCTGAAGAAACCATTCTTCCTCCTCCGGGTAATCGCCGCATGCCATCAAAAAGTCCTGGCTGACTAGGATGCCCAGCCGGTCACACTCGGAATAGAAATGCTCCGTTTCAAACATACCGCCGCCCCAAACCCGGATCATATTCAGGCCCATCCGGACAGACAGCTCCAAAATACTTGTGATCTTCTGCGCCTTGACTTCGGATACAAACGGCTCACAGGGTGCCCAATCCGCGCCCTTGCAGAAGATCCGCTTGCCGTTGATCACCGGGATAAAACAGGAATAGTGCTCATTAAAATCCCACTCCTTACCGGAGTCCGTGGCCTGCAGCTTGCGGCACAGCTCATAGCTTTCGGTGCCGGGCTTGTCCGCGATCTGCAGGATCTTCACGGTACGGATACCGACAGTATGCTGTAAAACCTCGTTTCCGCAGGTGATTTTCAATGTATAAAGGGGCTGCTCGCCATACCCTGCAGGATACCAAAGCTGCGGCGCTTCCACCGTAATATATTCCCGATGCCAGCGTTCCTCACAATAGCGGGTATTGGCATACACCACACTACCCTGAGGATCGGTCAGGGTGATCGTATAGGTCAGGCCCTGTTCGTAATGGACAAACTGGGTATCGCATACCAGTTGCGCCCCCAATCCGTCGATCTGCTCAGTGTATATGTAGGCATCGGAGGCTCTGGGGGTGTTGTCAAACTCCAAATAGCAGCTCTTCTCAATGCCGCAGGTGACAAAACGCATGGTCCAGTCCCAGCCATAGGTGCATTGCATCCGGCGGGTATACAGCCGGCCCTGGGAAAATGCCGCCGCTCTTTCCGGCGCACCTTCTACCTGCTTGACCGGGGAGTGAAACACCACACGCAGCGTATTCTCACCCTGACGCAATATGCCGTCCACCGGGAAGCGGTGAGTGATAAACATATTCTCCGCCGTGCCAACAGGACAGTCATTCAGATAGACATCCGCATAGGTATCCAGGCAAGCAAACACCAGCGTTGCCCCTTCCTCCGGGGTATCCACTGCAAACTGCTTGGTATAGACCCATTCTTCCTGTTCGATCCATTGTGCCTGTTCCGCATGATCACGCCAATACAGATCGCCGGGAAGCTGACCTGCCTTTATAAGGTCTGTATGGACACAGCCGGGTACGGTGGCAGGAAACGTGCTGCCAGTGCTGCTCCGCAGCCCCTCCCATGCACCATCTAATAGAATTTTTTTCATTTTTATCCTCTCTCCTGAAGGTCTTGGTATACGGCATTACGCAGTCTTCTCTGGAAGGCATAGCCGGTTTCGTGGACATGTTGAAAATAGGACACACTAAGCTTATTTTCCCGGTCTACCAGCGAAAACGCGCCGGCAGCACCGTCCCAGCCAAATTCTCCAATTGGGCTAAGGGAACCGCTTTCGGTGCTGTTCATATGGGTACGCACACCAAATCCATAGCCGTAGCCTTCATGTAACGCGTGAAAATCCTCTAAGGCTTGGCCCTTTAAGTGATTTTGGGACATCAGTGCCACGGTGGCCGGCTGCAACAGCCGATACCCATTTTTGCTCATCCCATCACAAGCCAGTGCATCCAAAAAAACGGCATAGTCTGCGGTGGTGGAGGTGAGTCCCGCACCGCCGCTTTCGTAGGCCTTTGTTAACTGATAGGGGTTTTCCGTTTTGGCCGGCACCACCCGTCTGGCATCGTCAAAGCAATACAGCTTTGCCAGCCGATCTTTGTCCTTTGGAACACCAAAAAAGCTGTCCTTCATCCCCAAAGGGTAAAAAATGTGCTTGTGCATATAAGAGCCTAAGGACATTCCGGACCATTTTTCGATCAGCGCCCCCAGTACATCATGGCAAAGACTGTACCGGAAGCGTGTTCCCGGCTCAAACCCCAAAACAGTCTGCGCCATAGCCTCCACCAGCTCCTGCGTGGTGTTTTTTCCTGCCTCCATAGCCGACCGGATGCCCGGAGCATAGAGATTGTAGTCCAGGCCCGCGGTCATGGTAAGCAAATGCTTTACGGTAATGGGATGCTTCGCCGTTTCGTCGCGGGTAACAAACGTATGCTCCCCCATACTGCTTCCGGTTGCCACCTTGGCACCGGCTTCTACATCCATTGCCTGACGGGTCAGTTGCATTTGGGAAAAGGCAGGCAAATATAGGGAAATCGGATCATCCAACTGAAACTTGCCTTGCTCATAAAGCTGCAATGCACAAGTACACGTCAGCATTTTGGTCATGGAAAAGATCAGATACAGCTCGCTGCCGTCCATTTTCCTGCCGGTTTCCCGGTCAGCATAGCCTGTAAAGTACCGGAATACTTCTTTATGGTCTACAGTAATAATGCAGTCTACACCGGGGATTCCCTCCTGCTGAAAACTGTCCAAAATCTGCCGGACTTTCTCAAATGTCATAATCTTCTCCTAAGTGATCTCCACGATCGTGTATAGCTCCACCTTCGGCAGCGATATGCGGATGCCATCCGGTGTTTTCTGATAAGAAATTTCCCTGTTTTCCGGCTGAAGCTTTACCGATTTAGGGGTATGGGCCAAAGTAAGCTCCACCTGGATGTCGGTTGCCGCCGGAATACTGTCAAAGGTCTTTACGGTTTGGGACCTGTGCTCTCCCAAAAGATTGACAAGATGCACATAGGTTTTCCCGTTCTTTTCCGTCACCAAAAGCTCTACGGTACCGGCCTTGTTGACCTTTGCGCGGCCTATGTCCATGTTTTCCACGCAATCCATAACAAATTTTTTCAGCGCCCAGGTCCGTTCCTGCAAATAGCTGCTGCCAAAGCTTACCGGGATCACGCCTACTGTACCCTGTCCAAAGCGGTATGCTGCAAAGGACGGAATCTGTCCTGCCACGAAAATGGTAGGCGGCGGATTGTGGCAATTCAAGTCACCTTCTACCTGGCACTCATTCATTTGGAAGGTACCGGGTGTATCCAGCAGCCGCATATAGGGGCAGCGCAATTCTGTCTTGGCGGCCTGGCCCAAAATTTCCACAACCGGCTGATCTGTGCCCTTTTCCATAGAAATTTCGAAAACCTTGCTGAGATTTTCTGCCGCTTGCGCACCGACGATCAGCAGCTTGCCGCCGTTTTGCACATAGCAGAGCAGCCGCTCCGGAACACCCTCTTCCATTTGGGTAAAATCCGTGACGATCAGGGTTTGATAGGCAGACAGGTTTTCCGGCTTTTGGGTATGCAGGACGCTTACACTGCGGCCTGTATCGCACAGTGCCATTAAAACACCGTTTAACTCCGTATTGTATGGATTATTACGCCAAAAAAGACTTTGAGGCATACAGCCATAGTAGGCCTTGGGAGAATACAGCACACCCACATCCGGAACCGCCACAGCGTGATGGCAAAAGTCCTTGCGGCTGCGGACAAACCCAGAAAGCTCCGCCCAAATGGGAATGGCCCACTCATCCTTCACCGTATTTTGTGGATCCTGCATATTATACACCTGAAATCCGCCGCCCAGCGCCATGATTACCGACGCCTCCTGCATAAGCTGCACAGCGCTTTTTACATGGTGCACAGGAAAGCTGATGCCCCAGGACATAATATCCCAGTCGCGGCCGTAGGACTGCATCAGCCGCCCGTCAAAACGGGCACTGTCCACGCTGTTGGTAGGTTCCAGATCACCGGATATAAAATCCGTGATCTGCAGATCATCCGGCACCCAGGAGGAATTGAGCCAGTTACTGGTGATCTCAAAATCAGGAAATTCCGCCTTTACCTGACGGATATAGTCTTCCACATAGCGGAAAAATGCCTGCCGCTGAAAATCCACCCACAAGGCTTTCTCATTCTCTGCAAGCCCGTCCGGATCCTTGCCGGTTTCGGCGGCGAATAAAGCCTTTACCTCAGGGCTGTAGTCCAGCTCCTGCGCCCAACATTCTCCGTCCACCCAGGCGCCGTCCATTTCATATTCCCGGGCCAATTCCTTTAATTGCGGGATTAAAAGTTCCCGGGCATAGGGTCCAAACACAGACATTTTTTCCGATGCCTCTGCATTGGGTCCCCTGGAAGCCCAGGCAGGATGCTGCCGGGCTGCGCAGCGCTCCCAAATACCGGAGTAGTGGCTATACAGCAGCACACCGTGTTTTTTTGTGATCTCACGCCACTTTGCCAGCAGATCCAGCATCAAATGGGGAGCCGGTGTGCCCACCTTTGTGGGGTAGGAGCAATAGCCCGGGTGTCCCTTGGTGTCGCATTGGATAAAATCCGGCTGAACCTGGGCAACAATGCGCTCCAACACCTCCGGGGAAAAGCCCTTGCCGATATCCTTGGTATCCTCATTGGCGTGATAGTCAAAATGCAAGCCAAAAAAGCAATCTCTTCTTTTCATTCTTTTTCGTTCCCTTTCCGGGGTTATAGAATATCATTTTCCGTCAGGCTCTTGGACCAGTGGAAAAACCAGGGCGCATAGGTATGCTCCTGCTCCAAAGCATCTGCCCAGTAGGGCAGGCGCTCCTCCTCCAGCTCATAGATCCGCTCAAGCTTCCCTGTCAAATAATCCTCCAGCACCGCCGCAGCGGTGTCGCATCTGGCTGCCATACCGCCAAAGCGAACATCCATCACTTCAAAGCCAAAGCCCTTGTTTTCCTTCATCCAAAGCTCCCGGAAAATGCGGCGGAAGTCTTCTATTTTTTCGGCAAGCTCAGGCAGTTCCTGTTTCATTGCCTCCATGGTCTGCCTGTCCCCGTCTATATAAGCTCGGTGCAGGCGTTTGCTGAAGGTGGCTTTTCTCGCCATCACATCGCAAAGGGCTGCATAAAAACGGAAAATGTAGGCAAACTGGCTGCTGTGTTCACACAGCGGCGCAAGCGCGCTGTGAAGCTTTCGGTAGTGTTCATCGGCATCGTCGGAAATATGACAGTCCATCATGCCGATCAGCAGATCGTTATGCAGCGCCCAAACGCTTGCATTGCAAATTTTTTCATCAATGCGGACGATATAGTTAATCTCGTCGGCGATCTGCCATTGGGCGCAGGTGTAGCCGGTATATGCCGAAACCATTGCATCTAAGTCCGCATCACAGGGGTAAAGCTTGTGGGCGGCATACCAAAACGCAGACATAACAGCATAAAAAGGACATTCATTTCCGTGATCACCCCAGGTGGTCATCAGAATATCCGTGACGCCGAATTCCTTCGCCACCGGAAAAGCGGCATCTATCACAGACTGGGAAAGTCCGTTATCCGGGGCAATTCCCATATGCTTATGCAGGCATCCGGCAAAGCTTGCCTTTCCTGCCGCCTTTATCAGCCGGGAAACTACGCTGCGGTAGACTTCCGGATCCGTTTGATAGTACTCCCAATACACAGGCGTCTGGGAGCCGTCAAACAGTTCCTCCGGAACGGCATCCGTCTGTCCTTCCAAATAGAAAGCATCAGCCCAAAAGTCCGGCTGGATACCCTCCTGTCTGCAAATTTCGAAAACCTTGATAAAATGCTGCAAGTACCGATCCTTGCCCACCGGCGCTTCATCCATACCAATGTGGATCCGGCTGGTGCCAAACACCTGCTTGCAATGGCGCAGACACTTGCGTATAAATTCATAAACAGCTTCATCACCGATCCGCAAGGTGCAGCCATCCTGCATTTTGGCCTTATAGGGCTCCCAGGAGGACAGATGGGGCAGGTGGGACAGGGTCTGAATACAAGGCACAACAACAATGCCGAATATTGCCGCGAAATCGATGATCCTTTTGATTTCTTCTACTGTATAACGCCCCCGTTTGTAGCCAAAATAGGGCTCACCGGGAAGCTCGTAGGTGTCTTCCGTATATAATTCCAGGTATGTATAGCCGGCCAACGCCATCATACAGATCAGTCCCTCGATCCGCTGAGGCAGCATCACCGCATTGCGAGAGCAGTCCAGCATCAGGCCAAGCTGCTGCACCTCTGGGTTGATGGTATATTTACCCGGCTGCATAACCAGGCTTCTTGCCAGCGCCATATAAAAACGGGGCAGTGTATCATAAAAAATACGGATGCTTTCCCCGGTCTTTTCGATAGAAAGGGAGGCCGCAGGGGTTGCTGTAAGGGCAACCCCTGTCTTGCTTTGCTCCAAAAGACCGTAAGTTGCCAGCAGCCGGATCCCCTCTTGCAGGTTTTGTGAAAGCTGATCGCAATTTACTGTCATCATAATTTACTCCTCACCAATGTAAACACGGACATTGTCCAAATAATAGGTTTGGTCGGTATCATACAATCGACCGTCTTCAAATTCCACATAAAAACCGTCCACCTGAGAAAGATCAGGCTGATTTTTATTGGCAAATTCCTGGGCCGTGATCTCAATATGGGTCCAGCCGTTGGGGTTTAAGTCAAAGCGGAAGGAGGTGCTGTACTGATTATCGTCGTGCCAGATATCCTCCCAGGCATAGTTCCAGGTGCCGTCACTGGTAGCAGTACGCATAAACCGGTTGATATAAAACCGTACGCTGCGGCTCTCCGCCTGGGCGTTGTACACGTCAAAGGAAACCTTGGTCAAATTGGAAAAATCCGTGGTTTCGTTGAAAAAAGCGGTATCGGTGGCCATACGCAATGAAACATCCGTTTCCCCGGCAGGCACTGTGATCTGCAGGCTTTGGTCACCGTTGGTCACCAGATCAGCAGACTCAGACTTTTGGATCTGCGCCATTCTGCCGCCGCTGTACTTGACCTGAGAACATTCAAAATAGCTTTCAAAGTCACCAAGCAGGTAGTAGTATTCCCCTATCTCCTCGTCATACTCCATCACATTGCTTCGCTGTGCCTGCCCGGACACCGCCGGCTGCTCTGCCTGGGGTTCGGTAGGCTGGCTCTGCCGGTTATTACAACCGGCAAAGCACAGCGCAAGGCTTACGCACAGAAGCGCTGCAAGTATTCTGTTTTTCATACTTTAACCCTCCTGTACCGTAAAGCCGTCAATGTAAACTTCCACAGCTTTTCCTGCTTCAAACACCAGATCCAGCTCTGCCAGCATATCCAGATTGGTAATGTTACCGGGAATGGGCGCATCCACCTTGGTCCATTGGCCGGGCAGCAGCTTGACTGTGCCCACTGTATGCACCTGATTGTCATAGAAGGAAACCGTTGCTTTCAATTCTTCCGCGCCGGGGTTATACACATAGAAGCTGATATTTTTCACGGGAGCAAAGCTGCCGCCTACAATGGCAGATTCTTTCAGCACTGCCACATAGGGCGTAACCTCTGTCTTGCCCTGATTGAGTACCGCGTGGACAGATTTTTCCCCATCCAGGGCATAATCCGTGCTGATTTCCAGGGTGTCGCCACTCATACATACCAGCTGATCCGCTGTAGTACCGGTCTCAAAGCTTTCTGCCTTCAACTCTCCGGTGACCAGCGTGCAGACATAGTCCTTTGTCGCGCCCTCGCTGGATACGCAGAAGCTGCAGCTCTTTTCCTTGGTCAAATCCAATTCGATGGTGTACACGCCGTTCTCATCCGGGATCAAAGCCGTTCCGTCACGGGACACCGCCGCGTTTTCATTCAGGCACACAAACTCCACAGTGCCCTTGTTCATAAACACATCCTGTGTCTTGTACAAAACGGCAGTGGGCTGCTTCAGGTCTGTGATCATCCGGAACAGCTCGTTACGGGCAGCACTGAACACATCCGCATCCGTGGTGGGAATGGTGCCGGTGAACATCCGGTCATAGAGCTTCTGCAGAACCGTTTCCGGGTTCAGGCCGTTCATATAGTAGATATCCTTGAATGCCTCGATCAGGTCATAGTCCTGCACGCCGTCACGCCACGCCATAGCACGCAGACCGGGACAAGGACCCTTTAATCCGTAGGTGGCACCGGGGTAGAACAGATTGCCGTCACCGGGGGTAATGCCGCCGGGGCCGGGAGAGGAGGTCTCCCACCGGTTGGGGGTCACATCTCCGCTGGGGCCATAATTGTAGTTGACGCTTTTCCAGGCCATCAGCAGGGAAATGCCGTAGCTGTTACACATCCAGCCTAATGTACGGGTTCCCACCGCCGGGCTGTCAAAGGCATAGTTGGCATGGGGATAGAAGGGGGTACAGCACACATAGGTCCAAAGCTGCATATCCTCTCTGCCCTCTTTTAGCTGCGCAAGATCGGAAGCATTGTTGAAAAAGTCGTTGACAATGCAGATCGTTGCTTCCTTCAGGCCGTGACTTGCCAGGGTGTTGCCGGAAATGTTGCAGGTCAGCATATAGGGCATATTTAATAAGGTATGGGATACCACGCTGTCATAGTAGGCATACTCCTCAGTGCCTGCATACTGCGCCCGCAGAATATCATCCGCATCCCGGAGCATCTTCAGGTAAACAGTCAGAGATTTCCGCGCCGTTTCAAATTGCGCCTCTGTCTGCGGCTCATCCACATGGTCATAGGGATAGTAGAAGGCCTTGGACAGATAATTCACTTTGTCCGCTACAGACATCTGGGCAATGGCCACCACATACTCACGCAGCAGGCCTACATTAAACTGCACTTCCTCCCCGTCATACCAACCGGGACTGGTATCAAACTCAATGCGGTAGGCATTAAAGCCGGGATAGTCATAGTATGCTTTCAGCCGCTCCAAATAAGTGGGCAGATCCATCACTTCGTCCGTACCGGGCACGATGGAGCTCATATTGTAGTCCATCAGCACTTCCGTGTAGAGGATCGCCATCTCGTCAGAGCCATCCAGCTCCGCAGATTCAAAGGCCTCTCTGCCAAAGTAGGGCGCATAGGTTTTTAAACCGGAGGTATCCGGCAGGGTCACGTCGTAAACGGTGACCTCCATAGGAACCCGGTAGGTCTGCGCATCCGTCTTTAAGGTGACGGTGCCCTTATACACACCGGCAGGTGTTTCTTTTGTGGTGGAAACATCCAAATAAATTGCCTGATTGTTTCCTTCTTTCACTGTATTTTCGCCGTACTCCACAGCCTTTTCAAAAGGCAGCATAGGATCCGGCAATTGATGGCCGTAGTAATCGGGGTAGGTTTTGCCGGTGCTGTCATCAATGGACTGATATTTCAGCATATACACATCAATATCGCCGGACAGGATCTTCTCGCCGCCACACACCAGATCCGATACGGATACGGTGTAAGCGGGAATGTCCTGCTTGGCAAACAGCATTAGCTGGGCGCCTTCTTCCTCGTTTCTTGCCATACTGACGGAAATAACATTTTTGCCAGCCGCTGCTTCCGCAGCCTTGCCGTCATCGTCCAAAACGATTTTTGCGGTGGCAGATTCGCCCCATACTACAGCATCTTCGCCCTCAATCTTTTCCTGACTGCCGCCGGCATTGCCGCAGCCTGCCGCCGGCAAAAGCAGCACAAGGATCAGGGAAAGCGCAAGTAGTCTTTTCCGGATCATATCGTTCTCCTTACTCGAAAAGTCTGTTCAGATAGGTGCTCCAGCGGTCATCGGCATACTCTGTCAGGAAGATATTGTTGTATTCCTCCGGAGTCTGTCCGTTCTTGGCGGTCATCATATCCACAAAGTATGTATTCAGATTATAGGGCTGAACATTGGCCTTGCTGAAAATGTCACCCGCGCGGTAGAAGCCTACATAAACGGCGTCCTTGGTGCAGTCATAGATGGATTGCTCTGTTTCGTGCAGCTTCTCGTAGTCATAGGCATACTGGAAGGGGGAGAAGCCGCCGGCGCAGTTGTCCTTGAAGATCTGAATACCTTCATCGGACGCCATAAACAGCAGGAACTGGTCGGCTAAAGCCTTGGCATTGCTGTAAACAGGGGCAAACACCGTATGGGTCGGTGCCAGTGTGGCAACCATATTCCGGGCAGAACGGATGTACGCCACCTCTTCCTCGGTCACGCCTGCAGGCAGCTCACCCTCTCCGTCCACATAGGCAACCACCTGAGACAGCATCTCGTCGGAGGTGATGTTGGGCAAACGCTTTTCGCCACCGGCAGAATAGCTGTTGGTAGCTTCCAGGATGTTGCTGGTCACAGGGACCTTCATCATCTTGACGGTGGAGTCCAGCTCCACGGTGGTGTTATTCTGCACCTCCTGCATCAGCCAGTCGCCGGATACATAGAACGCATACTTGTTTTCCTGGATCATGAAGTTTGTCTGATAGTCATTCAAACGGTCCACGCCGATCTCAGCAGCATTCTGGTTTACATAGCCGGCATCATAGTTCAAAATATCATAGCAGGTCTGTGCGGATGCCAGACGACCGGGCTGATTAAAGATCTTGTTGGAGTTCTTCTCCTCCCGGTTCATACTGCTGTTGTAGCCGATGCCCTCATAGAACTTGGTGTAGTTTTCAAAGCCTTCGTACTGCGCCCACCAGATCTGATACAAAGAGGTGGACCAGTAGTCGATCATACCGGGTACGAAGAACACACAGCCTTCTGCCTTCAGCCGCTCACACAGAGCGATCAGCTCATCGGTAGTTCTGGGTAACTCCCAGTTGCCCTCGCCCAGGGCATTATTGATCACGTCCTCGTTGTAGAACAGGCAGTGGTTACCGGCCACATAGGGCATCCAGTAATAGGTATCATCCGCGGTATCTTCCGTATCGCGGCCATTAACCTGACACATTTTACGCAGACCGGGGAACAGCTTGTCTGCAATGGTCTGATCCTCACCGGGAATGGTGGTGTTATAAAGGGCAGTCAGATCACGCACTGCCTGACCGTCATTGTACATCTTCGCAAAGGATGCCAATGTGCCGTAGCCTTCAGACTTACTGAAGTACAGGTCGATATCATTGGTATTGGGGTTACGCAGGCTGTTTTCAACCTGGCCGGCTGTTCTGACGATCTGCAGATTGACATTGACACCGGGGTTCTTGTCCTGGAACGCCTTTACCAGGGCTTCCATCCACTTGGTACCGTAGCCCATGGCGTAGTACATAATGTTCAGATTGGTGGTATCCTCCACAGAGTTGTCAACCGTCTGATTTTGAGAACCGCCACCACCGCCGCAGCCGGCGAGCACAAGGCTCAGCGCAATGGTAACACTGAGCAGCAGCGCGATCATTCTTTTCGTTTTCATAAGCTATCTCCTTTTTTGTTGCCTTAGCCTTTAATGCCGCCGGCAGAAACATTTTTGTTGAGCTTTCCACTGAATATGGCGTAGAGCACCACGACCGGAATAATCGACAGGAAAATACCTGCAAAATAGGTAGGTGTCTGCAAGCCGATATAGAACATATAGGTCTGCAACACATACAGCATACTCGAAAGAGTGGGATTTGTTTTCTGGTACACCATAACCGTTGCGTAATCATTCCAGTAGAAAATAAAATTCATAATGCCCTGAGCGGTAATGATCGGCACCGCGCAAGGAAGCATAATATTTTTGAATACGGCAAAGGGTCCTGCGCCGTCGATCTTCGCCGCCTCTGCATAGGCGTTGGGAAGTCCCTGGAAGTAGGCATACATAATCAGGAACAAGCCACCGTGTCCGGCACCCTGGCTGATATAGTACAGCCAGTTGTCTACCATATTCATTTCTGCCAGCATCTTATATTTTGCCGCATCCTGACCGTAGGTAGGAATCATCATCTGCACCATAATAAAGGCGTACAGGAATTTTCTTCCCTTAAACTCATAACGGGCAGTCACATAGGAAAACAGGGTGGTCACCACCAGCCGGGGCAGTGTACAGCCTAAGCTGTATACCAGGGAGTTCAGAAGCATTTCCGGATAGGTGACCATCCGCATAATGCCGTTGCTGCCGCCTACCTCGATCATAAACTTCTGGGAAACATCGATAAAGTTTTGGATGGTATACTTGCCTACAAACAAGCCGTGTTCCCGAACCATAGTCAAATAGGTCGTCGGGTCACCCAATGCGACATTCAGTCCCCAAATAACAAGAAACAGCAGCAGGCAGCCCCATACCAGAGGAATAATACCCAGAAAATTGACCCAAAAGCCGTTGGCACGCAGCTCCCGACGGCGGGCTTTTAAGCTCATCATCAGTATTCCACCTCCGTACCAAAGCGCTTCATGACCCCGCGGAATATGACATACAGGGGGATGGTCAGCAAAGTAAAGATAATACCCAATGCTGCCGCGTGGTTGTATTCGTTCACATTGCCGTTGAGCACAACGCTGTACATCCAGTAGCTCAGGGTTTGGGTGCCGTACTTACCTTCTGTCAGCACCAGCACGGAGCCGGTTGCGCCGAACATGCCGATGATCTGAATGGAAAGCATATTCACAAAGTTGGGCCATACCAGGGGCAAGATTACGGTTGTAAATTCTCTTGCCGGGGTAATGCCCTCCAAATTGCCGTACTCGATCAGATCCTGGGGAATACGTCCGATGATGCTGGTCCAGGTCAGCAGGTTTGCGCCCACACCGATCAAAATATCGTAGATCAGCACATACAGCAGACCACTTTCCGTCAGCATAGAAAAGGGGGTGTCTGC
The DNA here is from genome assembly GCA_017435615.1 of Oscillospiraceae bacterium. Taxonomy (GTDB): domain Bacteria; phylum Bacillota; class Clostridia; order Oscillospirales; family Oscillospiraceae; genus Faecousia. The sequence continues at coordinate 33,631 of JAFSET010000061.1, forward strand.
ACCGGTCATCTGCTGAAGCTGATGGAACAGCCAACCGTCGGAGGCCATAAACTTCTTATACAGCAGCGCCACCATAATGCCGCCGATGGCACCGGGCAGGTACAGAGCCATACGGATAAACTTGTGGCCCACGACCTTCCGGAACAGCAGGTATGCAATAAACATACAGGCAGGAATCAGCAGCGCGTTCATCAGGAAAAAGATCATGGTGTTTTTAAATGCCAAAGGCATATCCACGCCGGTGGCCATGGTGAGGGCTTCGATCGCCCATTTAAAGTTATCGAAGCCGATTTCACCGGTCAGCACATTGGTAAACGTCATCACGATGCTGTTCCACTGTATACCTGCCCAAAAGACGACCAAATGCAGGATTGCCGGGGCGCAGAACGCCACAATAAGCCACTTCTCGCGGGTGATATTTCGGGATTTTCTTCCGCTCAACTTTCTCATTGCTTACGACCTTTCTTTTTTGCTCTTGTCGCAACTACAGCAACCGCACCGCCCAAAGCAGCCACGCAAAGAACCGCAACTGCAATGATCGTCGGCAGGTTTGTGTTTTCTTTTTCTTCTGTCGCTCCGTCAGCCACAAGACCGTCCTGCAAAATCTTTTCAGCCTGTGCCTGAATGTGCTTATCCTCCCGGATGCCGCTGAGGGTCAGGGTATAGGTCAGAGCAGTCTTGTCATAGCGCGCCATCGGCAGGAAGTCCGCGCCGTTGACCGTCAGGCTCTTTAAGACATAGCCGCCATCCATTTTGATCTGTACAGTTACAGCTCCGCCGGCAGCAACAGATGTCTGATCCGGAATGATCTGCAAATGATCCGCGTTGTCTGCCGTAATGTTGTAAAGGCTCTCATCATCGGAAACCGTGTAGCTAAACGCCACGTCCTGCTGCGCGTTTTCCAATGTGTATACATAGCCGCCATCGGAGGTCAGCGCGGCTTTCACCGTTTCTGAGTTGACTGTGAGGCTTTCCAAAGTCTTTCCTTCCACGGGGAATACCACAAGCTTCACGCTTTCGCCCTTCAGGAACAGGGGCTTAAATGCAACCGCTGCATGTTCCTTGTCCTCTGTCTCGGAAATATCGGTCACGCTTCTGACCTCCAGGGTGGATGTGAGCTTGAAATCGTCGCCGGTGTCCGGTGTGCGGGCCATAATATTCAGGGTGCTGTCGTGACGCTGGGTGCTGTCAAAATAGGTGATCAGCTCCAGCTCCCCGGCTGTCTCACCGGCTTTTACATACCAGCGGTCATACTTGTAAACGCCGTCTTCGTAGCATTTTACAATACCCACTTCCACAACACTCCAGGAATCGGCCTTGAAGATATCGGTGTTGCCGGAACTCAAGGCACTGACATGGAAGCCGTGGGAAATGGTGGCAAAGCCGCACCAGATCTCAATATGGGTGCCTGTTCTGGACCAGATGTCACTGGTGTCGGAGCCGTAGCCCAAACGCAGGCCGCCGCCGGTCTTGGGAATGTAGTAAGCAAACCGGATGGCTCTGTTCAGAACGCCCTCCTGACCGTCGGCAAACAATGTGCCGATCTGATCGACGCTGTTTGCGGGAATGACGATCTCCTTCTTGCCGGTTATTTCATACAGGTCATAGACCTGGGCTTCATCCACCGTCAGCGTATGAACCTCGATTTTCACAGTCAACGCGTCATCCTTGGAGGGATTCTTCAGCTCAAATACATACACATCCTGCTTGTCGCTGATGGGGGTAATGGGCTGACCGTTCAGCAGCACCTGCTTCATCAGCACGGAAGTAAACTCGTCTTGATTGCCCAGTGCCACATCAATAATGGATTTCTTGCCCGGGATCACATCGGTGTTGGATGTAATATATTCGCTGCTGTCTGCCTGCTCTCCGTTGACCACATAGGTAACCGGAACGGTAATATAGCCATACTTGGTGGTCATGGTAACCGGGGATGTGGTGTAGGCGCACAGCAGATTGCCCCGGACGCGGTTTATTTCCTTGTCCAAATAGGACAGCTCTTCTTTTCCGTCAATTTTCAGATAGAGCTTCTTGCCGATCCGCTCCATATTGCTGTCAAAGAAGTCTGTAATACCAAATTCCAGTTCATATTTGCCGGGGTATACGCCGCTGGCGCTGGCCAAAACCTGATCGGTCGCGCTGTCACGCAGGACCAGGGAGGTGGTGCCATCCGTGCCAAAATACAGGCTGAGGCGGTAGCCCATGCTGTCAAACAGGTCTGTATCCTTGCACAGGCCCAAAATCAGCTCCTGCAGGGAACTGCGATCCACCTGACTGGTGTCCATATCCACACGCAGCGCATAGTTCAGATCATTGGTGGCCGTAACCTGGCCCAGCACATTGGTCCAGACAACAGCACCGCCTGCATCGGTCCGGTTCAGCCTTACGCTGGCTCTGCCCAACAGATCGTAAATATCGTAAACCATCACATTGGGGGTGGGAATTCCTGCAACGCAGGTTCCCAGGATGGCCGTTCCGCTGCTGACATATGCTGCCACCACAGTGCCCATATCCGCACCGGAGACGACATTCTTCGTATCGTCAAAATGCATCAGCTCCCGGCCGTCCACCTTGACATAGATCCGCCTTGCCACGACCTTTTTGTCACTGTCCAGCAGATCCGTAACGCCGATCTCCAGCTCAAAGGTGCCGTTGAAGTCGAAGCCTTGCTCTGCGTTATAGCAGCCCACAGGCTCGCCGCCCTCGGGATTTGCATTTTTATAAATACGCAGGCTGTCGGTTTTGTTTTCCGGATCGGCAATCAGCTCGATCTGATAGCCAAAGCCGCCGCTTACCGGCCAGTGACCCTTCAGTCCCAGGCCGATCAGCAGATTTTGCTGCTGATCCCGGCTCATGGTCACTTTCGTCTTCAGGGCCACATTGCCCTTATGTGCTTCGTCCACATTGCCGATCAGCACGCCCCAGTTGACGTTGCCGTTGTCATCGCTGTGGCTTACCTCCAGGGTCTGCCGGAAAGAAAGATCGTACAGATCATAAACAACCGCATTGCTGGCCTGATAGCCTCTTATGGATGTCATTTTCAGGCTTTTACCGCTGACATACACATCCACCTTTGTGCCCAATGCATCATCGGACAGGGCATTGACGGTATCGTCATAATGCAGGACCTCCTCCCCGTTGACCTTGAGGTAGATCCGTTTGCCCACCACGGCATTTTTGGCGTCCAGGTCATACAGGTCTACAACGCCGAATTCCAATTCGTATTCGCCGTTCAAGTCCACGGTTTGATCCTTGCAGTAGATCTGCTCACCGGCTCTGTGAATCTTCACGGTGTCCACTTCGTTTTTGCCGGTCTTCATTACGATCTCCAGCACATAGCCGCTGTTTAACTGAACCGCCATGGAGTTGTCCGCAAGACCCAGGCCCAGCATCACCGTTTGGGCCTCCTCCATGGTCACGGTGGTCCGAAATGCCATATTTTCCTTATGCTCCGACAGGATATGGCCCAGGGTAGTACCCCAGTTGTCCGGGTCTGTCGCACGGCCCATGACCGTCAGCTGCTCCGCACCCTTCATATCGTACAGATCGTAAACGTTGGCCTGACCAGCAGCAAGATTGCGGGAAGATCCCAAAACCAAATCGTTGCCGCTGGCATAAATATCGATCTTGGTGCCAAGCTGCTTTGCCGTGAGGAACTCCGTTTTATCGTCATAATGGAATACCTCTGCGCCGTCCAGCTTGACATAGAGCCGCTTGCCGATCACCTTGTTATCGGACAAAAGGTCCACCATACCGAATTCCAGGGCGTGTTTCCCGTGGAAGTCCACATCAGTATTTTGGATGAAGATCTGTGCACCGGCTCTGTGAAGCTTTACGGTATCCGTTTCGCCCTCACCAGTCTTATTCACGATCTCCAGCACATAACCGCTGTTTACCTGAACCGCCTGAGACAGATCCGTCAGACCCAGGCCCAGCATAATGGTCTGGGGTTCATCCACATCCATATCGGACGCAAAGGCCACATTGGCCTTGTGGGCTTCGTTTACATGGCCCAGGGTTGTACCCCAAACGCCCTGTAGCTGACCGGCCACGGTCACCTCCGACACGCCCATCAGCGCATACAGATCGTACAGGGTAGCCTTAGCCACACTTTGGGTTCCGGTTTCCGGCTCGGTGGTTTCCGGCACAGTGGGTTCCGTGTGGGTCGTGCTGTCCATCTTAATGGCGGCACCGTAGTGGAAATCAATGATCTGTGTACCCAAGGCAGTTCCGGTGAGGTAACCGTCCATGTCATCATATTCACAGACCACTGCGTCATTGATCTTTACATATATGTGCTTGCCGACTCTGTTTCCTTCCTGCAGAATATCCACGATACCTGCTTCGAAAACATAAGTTCCTGCAAGGCCCTGGACGGATGCTGCCTGCAAGGAAGCATTGTTCCGCCGGATCTCCACACAGTTATCCGCGCCGTACAGATAAATTGCATAACCGGGGGGATCGAAGATATCCGCACCCTCCTTAGCGTTCAGAGAAAGGCGGACCTGCTGAGCGCCCATGGTCAGCTTGGTTTTGAAGGCCATATTCTCCTTATGCTTTGCCTTGACATCCGCATAGAGCTGGCCTTCCCAGGTCTCATCCGTTCCCTTGACCGTATTGGAGGCCTTCCCGGTCAGATCGTAAATGTCATACACCGTAGGCTCCGCATAGGTCTTGAGGACAGGGGGCTTTGTGCTTTCCATGACCACCTTGTCCACATAGTGGAAGATGGCCAATTTTGTACCCAGGGCATCCCCGGTCAGGAAACCATTGGTATCGTCACAGGTCTTCAGCACCCGGCCGTCCTTTTTCAGGGTCAGCCGCTTGCCCACCATTTTGTCTTCTTCCAAAATGCTTTGGATGGAAAATTCCAGCTCATACGTGCCGATGGCGATTTCCTCTTCCCAGTAGGCAAGATTTTCTCCATTGCGGTACAGACTGAAATAGGTCTTGCCGTCAGCAGGATCGACGAGAATTCGGAGGCTGTAACCCTTCAGGTCCACTGCCGTGCCGTCTTCCGTCAGGCCCAGGGACAGCCGGAGGGTATCCGGGCCGTCGGTGCGGACCTTGTTCACCGTCAGTTTCGTCTTGAAGGTGATGTTTTCCTTGTCCTCGGCTTTAACGTTACCAATAACGCTGTCGGACCAGTTATCTGCCACGCCCGGGATGCCTAAGCTTTCCGCCTGCGCGCCGTAATAAGTATTTTCGTAATTGCCGGTCAGGTCATGAATGTCATAGACCTTTCCGTCCACCACTGTTTGAGGAACAGGCGGCTTTGTGCTTTCCATGACCACCTTGTCCACATAGTGGAAGATGGCCAATTTTGTACCCAGGGCATCCCCGGTCAGGAAGCCGTTTGTATCATCGCAGGTCTTCAGCACCTGGCCGGCCTTTTTCAGGGTCAGCCGCTTGCCCACCATTTTGTCTTCTTCCAAAATGCTTTGGATGGAAAATTCCAGCTCATAGGTGCCGATGACCGATTCTTCTTCCCAATAAGCAAGCTCTGCTCCGTTGCGGTACAGACCGAAATAGGTCTTGCCGTCTGCCGCATCCACAGTCACTCGGAGAGAATAGCCGCCAAAATCCATTGCCGTGGCGTTTTCCGTCAGGCCCAGGGACAGCCGGAGGGTATCCGGGCCGTCGGTGCGGACCTTGTTCACTGTCAGCTTGGTCTTGAAGGTGATGTTTTCCTTGTCCTCGGCTTTAACGTTACCAATAACGCTGTCGGACCAGTTATCTGCCACGCCCGGGATGCCTAAGCTTTCCGCCTGCGCGCCGTAATAGGTATTTGCGTAATTACCGGTCAGGTCGTGAATGTCATAGACCTTCCCATCCGCCACCGTCTGCGGTACCGTTTCCGGCTCGGTGGTCTCCGGCTCGGTGGTCTCCGGCTCGGTGGTTTCCGGCTCGGTGGTCTCCGGTTCTGTTGTATCCGGTTCTGTTGGCTCGATCTGCTTTGTGGTATCCATTTGGATGGCCGCGCCGTAGTGGAAGTCGATGACCTGTGTTCCCAATTCATCACCGGTCAGGTAACCATCTATATCGTCGTATTCGCAGACGATAATGTCGTCCATCTTTACATACAGATGCTTACCGACTCTGTTTCCGTTCTCCAGAATGTCCACAATGCCCACTTCCAGGATGTATGTACCGGCAACACCCTGAACGCTTGCAACCTGCAAGGAAGTGTTATTTCGTCTGATGTCTACTGCGTTACCTTCCCCGTACAGGTAAACAGCATATCCGGGAGGATCCCAAACACTGGCGCCCTCCTTAGCGTTTAAGGAAAGACGAACCTCCTGGGCGCCCATGGTCAGCTCGGTCTTGAACGCAATATTTTCCTTGTGCGCTTCCTGGACCGCGCCCAGGATCACGCCGGACCAGTTATCATTGCCTGTACCCGTCACGGTATTGGTTTCAAAACCGGTCAAGTCGTAAATATCATAAATATTTGCTGCGCCGTACTGCTTGCCACTTTCCGGCTCAGTAGTTTCCGGCTCGGTGGTTTCCGGTTCGGTGGTACCGGGCTCTTTTGTGGTGTCCATCTGAATGGCTGCGCCATAGTGGAAATCTACCATATTTGTCCCCAGGTTATCCCCGGTCAGATAGCCAGCCGTGTCATTTACTTCGCAGACAGTCTCCCCGTCCATCTTTACATACAGATGCTTGCCGGTTCTGACGCCGCCCTGCAGAATATCCACAATGCCGATCTCCAGCTCGTAAGTGCCTGCCACAGCACAGACACTTCCCACCGCCAAGTCGCTGTTGTTGCGTCTGATGGCAACATAGGGCGCGCCGCCATTGTGGTTGATATATACCGCATAGCCGGGAGGATCCCAAACACTGGCCCCCTCCTTGGCATTTAAGGAAAGACGAACCTCCTGGGCTCCCATGGTCAGCTTGGTCCTGAACGCAATGTTTTCCTTGTGCGCTTCCTGGACCGCGCCCAGGACCACACCGGACCAGTTATCATTGCCCGTACCCGTCACGGTATTGGTCTCGGAGCCGGTCAGATCATAAATGTCATAAACATTGGCTTCTGCGTATTCGTCTGTATAGGTGGTATCCATCTGAATGGCCGCGCCATAGTGGAAGTCAATGATCTTGGTGCCTAACGCATCTCCGGTCAGATAGCCATTGGTGTCGTCTGCTTCGCAGATTACCTCGCCATCCTTTTTCACATACACATGCTTACCGGTTCTGACGCCATCGGTCAGAATATCCACGATGCCGATCTCCAGCTCCCAGGTCCCTGCTACAGCGGAGACACTTCCCACCACCAGGTCCTGCTGATTGCGCTTGATGGCGATATAGGGCGCGCCGCCATTGTGGTTGATATACACCGCATAGCCGGGGGGATCAAAAATGCTGGTTCCCTCCTTGGCATTCAGCGCCAATCGAACCTGCTGCTGTCCCATGGTCAGCTTTGTCTTGAACACAATGTTTTCCTTGTGTTCTTCCTTCACATCCGCAAAGAGCTGTCCGTCCCAGGTCTCGTCCGTTCCCTTGACGGTATTGGTCTTGGAGCCGGTCAGATCGTAAATGTCGTAGACATGTCCTTCCCCATACGTAACGGGCTGAGTGGTTTCGGCCTGAACCGCCGGCATTGCCCCCGTCAAATTGGGTAACAGCATAGCCAAAACCAGCGTAAGCGCCAACACTCGATTTCGTAAAGATGTTTTCACGCGTATCTTCCTCCCATTTCCTGTCTGTCAGGCTAAGCTGTTATTGCAAGCCCTCGGCATCGAAAATGTATCTTGTTCCATAGGTATAGGTCTGCACAGTGGTTCCATCCTTCAAAGATTGGGTCTTCTCCACCAGGCGGTCACCCTCATAGCGGTAATCCTCTGTCACATTGCCCTCCGGCATAATATTGGTGACCTTCACCACGTTACCTGCATCGTCATAGATAAACTCATAGGAAATATCCTTGCCGTTTGTCTGCTGACCGGCCATGCGGATCACCCGGCCCTGTTCATCGTATTCATAGGTATACCGGATGGTATCACTGACAAGATCGCCCTCCGGCGTAAATTCCACCCGGGGACCGGTCAGGATCGTGCCGCCCTCATCATAGGTGTACTTGAAGGTGGACACCTTGCCCTTTTCATCCTGATAACGGGTACAGTTGCCGTTTTTGTCGTACTTGTATGTACAGGCCCCTTCCGGCTCTGTCTGTCCCGCACGGAACAGACGCTGTTCCACCAAACGGCCCTGCTCATCATACTGGCAGGCGAAGAACGCCGACAGGTCTGTGCTGTGGTAAATTTTTTGCAGCACGCCCTGCTGATCGTAGTGGCAGTAGGTGGTCTCGATGCCGGTCGGTACAGTTTTTTCCATTTTCAGCAGCTTGTCCTCCACCTTGGTAAACCGCTGCAGCATTTCACTGTTGCCCTCTGCCGTATACAGCTCAAACAGCTTTTGGGTGGCTTCATAGTCCACATACTGTTTTCCTTCCATCGTAAAGCTGTTTTCTGCCAAATAGCTGTTTAAATAATCCTCCGTGGATGCTGTCTGGCTTTGGTCACCGCCGCAGGCGCAAAGCATACATGCTGCGATTACTGCCAAAATCAGGCATATGATTTTATTTCCTTTCATATTCCAATCCTTTCTTCCTGCAACAAAACTGTCTGAAAAGGCTTTCCGGCCTGCAGGGTCCATTCTTTTGCGCCGTACCGGAAAACGCCTGCCGTTCCTTCGGGTATCTGTATATCCATATGGACGTTACCTTGCTCCTTGCGCCAGCTTACGGAAATTTTCCCGTTTGCGGTTTGGATGCTGCCTCTTGCGTATTGCATATTTTGAGGAATTTGGGGACAAATGATCAGGTTTTGGTATCCGGCGGTATCCTCTGCCTGACCAATGCCCAAAACACCGGTAAAAAGCTGCCGGACACAAGCACCAAACATGGGATGATCGTGGGATTCATTTCCGGTCCAGGTCTCCCATAGGGTGGTGGTGCCCCGGTCCTTCATGTAAAGGAAGCTGCCGGGCTCCCGGCTGCTCAGAAGCTTCACTGCCAGCTCCTTTTGTTCCTTTTGGAACAGCACATTCAGCAAAATGTCCGTTCCCAGAAAGCCTGTGTCAAAATGACCCAGCTTTTCATAATGGCTGACCAAATTGGAAAGGGTCCGTTCATCCCCCAGGCCGATATCCAGGCCGTAGGCGTTGGCCCCTTGCACATTATCAAAAAAGTTTCCGGTTTTTTCGTCGAAATAGGCTTGCGTCAACGCCAGCTTTAAGGCGTTCTCCTTTGCGGCAAAGGCACCGATCTGTCCGGGCTTATCCAGTATTGCCGCGATTTTTTGCAGGATCTGCAAGCATTTGATGTAAAAATATGTATTGACAAAGGGTTCCGGCAGCACCGTCTTTTCCAGCGTGCACCAGTCACCTAAGCACCAACCGCCAGGCTCTTCCCGGCTTACCAACCGGTTTTCCAGTCGGCTGTCCAGGTAGCTGCACCATTTTTTCATCGGCTCATAGCACTGCTCCAGCATTTGCGCTTCACCGTAACGCCGGTAGTAGGCGTAGGGCACCAGCACAATGGCGCAGCCCCAGCCGCCGGGACCGCCGCCGCCACCCATAAAGGGTGCCGTATGCTGCACGTGACCGCCAAGCACATCCTGACAGTCCAAAATATCCCGGATCCATTTGCGGTAAAATTCCCGGCTTTGAAGGGTCAGCATGGCCGCCTCCGCACAAACCTGACCGTCACCGGTATAGCCCAGCCGTTCTCTGTGGGGGCAATCGGAGGGGACGCCGCCGTGCATATTGTTAAGCTGGGTCCTGACAAAGGCTTGATACAGCCAGTTCATACCTTCTGAATCGCTTTCAAAGGTGGATGTCACCGGTGTATCGCTGTGGATCACCAGTACTTCCACGCTGTCCACAGGCCCCACCACTTCAAAGTAGCGGAAGGCGTGCCATACAAACAGCGGCTCAAAGCTGCGCGCGTTCCCGTCGCAGATGAAGATATCCTCCATGATCTGCTTGCAGCCGCTGGTGCAGTCGTAATCAAAAGCACCGGTGGATTTGAGATCCAGCTCTCCGTCGGTGTAGTTCTCCGCAAAACGAAGGCGGATCTTTGTGCCTGCCGGTGCGCCGGTGGTCACCCGGACGGTTCCGCTGATGTTTTCTCCTGCGTCATAGATTCGTCTGCAACCATCCTCCCGCAAAAGCACAGGGGTGAGCTTTCTGATGACCCGGTCCGCAGGACAGGTCTGCAGTGTCAGCTCTGCCTGGGGAGGTGCCACAGTCTGCACCGGCTTCCATACCGGCTCCTGCGCCAAAATTCTTGCATCGTGTACTTCCCCTGTAAACAGGTTATTGGAAAGGATCTCGCTCTGTCTCCACAGCTCTGTTCCGTCGGAAAAGATCTCCCGGTGTCCGGTCTGATCCTCAAAGGCCAGGCAAAAGGCGGTCTTTAAATCCTGGCCGTATGCCATGGAGCCCTCGATGGTGCGCTCCGTCTGCCGGTAGAAGCCGTTACCCAAACGGATCTCAATGGTGTTTTCACCGGACTTCATCGCCCGGGAGCAGTCATAGCGAAGGTAGTATATTCTGTGGGTAAAGGTGTCGGAAATGGGATAGAGCAGGTCGCTCAAATCTCTTTTTTCATAATCGCTTTGAGCAGGAACAAACCGGTCCCCGGTGATCTTTCTGCCGTTGACCGTTACAGCAAAGTAGCCCAATCCGGTGATTTCCAGATATGCACTTGACGGCTGTTCCGCCTGAAAGCTATGGCAAATGACCGGACTTTGGCAGCAATCGTCCGCCTTGATCCAACAGACACCCTTTTTCTTTATTTCATTCATGCTGATACTCCTGTATGCTGTAGGAAGCAGTCAAATTGTTGCGGATTTTTTGCGCAGGATATGCGATCTATCTTCAAGGGAACAAATTTCCCGAATTGACAAAATCATTTTTCAGTGCTACTGTATTTTCAAAATAACAGGCTGTTATTGGAAGGAGCGGTGTCAAAATATGATAAAAGCGAAAGATTTCTCCGCATTTTATGTGAATAAGAAAGAACAAGTCACCGCGCTGGATCAGATCACCTTTTCCGTGGAACGCGGTGAACTGTTTGTTGTGGTGGGTCAGTCCGGCAGTGGCAAAACCACGCTGCTGAAAAGCATTTTGCGGATGATCCCCTATGTGGACGGGGAATTGCTGGTGGACGGCATTTCCATCGACGATTTGGATATCAAAACCTGTAATTTTGCCTTTGTGGATCAGGAAGTGACCCTGTATCCCAATAAGACCGTCTATGAAAATATTGCCTTTCCTCTGCAAATGAGCCGCACGCCCTATGAAGAAATTGACCGGCGGGTCAAAGAAATTGCGGATATTATGGACCTTCGGTGGCTGCTGACCCGCAAGCCCAAACAGCTTTCCGGCGGTCAGCAGCAAAGGGTAGGGCTTGCCCGGGCTCTGATTAAAAAGCCGGACCTGATATTGCTGGACGAGCCTTTTTCCAACCTGGATCCGGAGGTCCGCCGGCAGATGCGTATATTGTTACGCCGTGTGCATGAGCAGTACCACACCACGGTCCTGTTTGTCACCCACGATTTGGGAGAGGCCTTTTCGTTAGCTGACCGGATGATGGTATTAAACGGCGGTAAAATCGAAGTCATTGGGTATCCCAAAGAGCTGATCGATGATCCGCGCTCGGAATTGCTGGAGGTGTATTTAAAAGCATGAAACAAACCATTTTCGGCACAGACCGGGCTGCTTTTCAAAAGAATTTACGCAAAAATACCGTGTATTGCGTGCTGGTTTTCTGCGCCGTTGTTTTCATGCATGGCTTGTGCACCCTTGGGCGCACCGAGGATAATCATACTTTTATGCTGATCGCCAATATTGCAGCCGATATCGTCGGCGGCAGCTTTATTCTTGCCCGGCTGAATTTGTGTGTGCTTCCGCAGCAAAAGCTGCTGCGCCTGTATGATCAGGCCTCCCAGCAGGCCGCCGGACAGGTGCTGGAGATCGGCACTTCTATGATACACTATATCGGTGTAGATTGCTATGAGGTTTCTTTGCCGGATCGGCATTTATTTCTGCCGGCCGGCACGATACAATTGCAGAAGGGTGATACTTACAGCTTCCGGCTGAAGGGAAATCTGATCGTGGAGGTGTGTGACGATGGGCAAGACTAATACCGACGCACGCCTTTCTTCCCACCTGCACTACGGCTGGTGGCAATATGTGCTGCTTGCGGTGCTCTCCATTGCGATCTGGACCGCTGTGTTTGACACCCTGGCAAAGCCTGCCAAAAACGAAAAGGTCGGTATCGTATTCTTTGGGGACAGTTTGGATGTGGCGGCACTTCACGCCGATCTGTGGGCGGTAAAAGAGGATATCACAGAGCAATCTATCACCCTGTTGGATATTTCCCAAACCTTTGCGGACAAGGAGCATTTGGGGCAGATCCTGATGGCACGCAGCTATGACTGCGATCTGCTGATCCTGCCGGCTGACTATGTAGATCCGCTGTCTGCCTACGGCTTTTTTGCGCCCCTTCCGGATCGATGGAAAGACATTCCCACATACACCCAGGAACAAGATGGTCAGGCCGTTGCTTACGGACTGGAAATCTACCGTCCCGGCAACCAAAACCGCTTTTCTGCCTACTGCTCCGGTGAGCAGACGTATTATGTTTTTCTGAGCAAGGAATCTGTAAATCTTGCAAGCTTAAACGGAAACGGCGCACCGACCGACGATGCAGCCTTGAAAATACTGGAGTATTTATTGGAGGAGCCTTATGTCCCGACCGAGGAAAACTAAAAAAGCATCGAGAGACTTTGAGCGGTCTATGCTTCCGCAGACGCGGCGTGCCGTGTTTTTCGACGTGGTGAAGCTGCAGTGGCGCAAGCTTCTGCTGCTTGCGGTTGTTTTGCTGATTTCTGCTCTTCCGCTGCTGCTGATCGCCATATATGAGGATACTTATATTCTCACCGCATACGAAGATGCCGGTATTTCTGAAAAATCCATTCCGATGCTCATTGCGCCGCTGCATATTCTCTGCGCGGTGCTGAGCGCGCCGTGCCTGATGCTGTTTTTCCTGGGACTTTCCGGAGTGATCCGGGTGGTGCGGCAGCTTGCCTGGGAAGAAAATGTTATGGTTTTTCCGGATTTCATGGTAGGCTTCCGGCAAAACTGGAAACAGTTTCTGCCACTGGGCTTGCTGTTTGGTTTATGCTATGCCCTGGCAAAGACCGGCTGGCACAGCGCGCTGGCAACCCAAGCCTCATCCGGTTGGATACCGGGTATCGGTCTGGGCCTTTTGATCTTTCTTGTTGCGCCGCTGATTGCCTGCTGTGCCGTGGTCATTGCTGTATATAACAATAGCTTTTGGGGCAATTTGAAGCTGGCAGCCTTTGTGTATCTGAAAAATCCTTTGAAAACCGTAGGCAGTATGCTCCTGGCCTTTGGACCGGGCGTTGCGGTTTGGGTGATCCCCCACCTGTATCTGCACCTGATCGGCTTTATTCCGGCCATGATGGTCTTTACTTTGGGGCTTTTGGGCTGGGTGCTGTTCCTGTTTGACCAGTTAGACAAGCACTATAACGCCCAGCAGTACCCCGAGCTTGTGGGTAAAGGCGTCAATGGAACTTGATTTTTACTTGAATAATTGCGCCGAGGGAGGAGCTGCAAAGCAGCTCCTCCTCGTTTTGTTTTAGCCAACCTTGTTCATGTACACACGAACATCGTCCAAATAGAATACCTGTGCGTCATCACAGCCAACACCGCTGTCGAAAGTGATCACAAACGCGCCCACACAGGACAGGTTGCCCATATCCGCTGTGTCGATGGTGATCTCATTCCAGCCGGGTGCCAGGGTGAAACGCAAGGACGTGTTGTTGGGATGATCGTCATGCCAAACGTCATTGCTGCCCTTGTTGTAGGTGCCGGCATTATACACATCACCGGATCTGTCGTAGGTATTCAGATAGAACCGCACAGCACTGTCGCTGGCCTGTGCGTTGTACACCTTGAAGGTGATCTTGGATGCGCCGGAGAAGTTGGTGGTAGCAGAGAAATACTGGCTGGTGGTGGGAATCCATACGGTTTGCCCACTCTGTCCGGGCTGCACCGCCACCTTCAGGCTGTAGTTACCGTTCTTTGCTTCGCTGCTCAGGGAAAGCTGTGCGTTGCCGCTGAACTTGTTCTGAATAGTCTCAGCGTAGGATTCGAAATCAGCAAGCTGATAGTAGCCATCGGCATAGACGTTGCCGCTGATGGCTGCTGCGCTTTGTGCGGCAGGTGTTTCCAAAGCGGATACTGTGCCGGATGCGGCAGCAACGCCGTTCACCGCAGACTGAGCATTGCTGATAATGGCTGCATGCTCACTGGCGTCGGAAGCAGCCATCTGCAGCAGGGCGTTGCGCACGATGGTAAACTTGGCATCGTCGTCGATGGGCACTGTTGCGCTCACATTCTTGCTGAATATGGAACCCAACCAGCTTCCGGTTTCAGAGGAAGCCTTGATGGACTCTGTGTAGGTTTTTGTGATCAGACCATAAAGGCTGTTCAGACTGTCGGCAGAGCCGCCGTTTTCTGCCACAGCACTCATCAGATTGTAGTCATCCACGCCATCTCTCCAGGCGATCGCACGCAGGCTGGGGCAGGGACCGTCAATGCCGTACTTGGCACCGGGGTAGAAGACGTTGCCGTCACCGGGGGTGATGGTGTTTGTACCGGCGGAGGAGGTGGTCCAGCGATCCAAGGACTGACCGTCTGTACCGTAGAGGTAGTTCACAGACTTCCAGGTCATCAGAGTGTCAATATTTTCCTGATAGCAGGTCCATCCCAAAGCACGCAGACCTACCACGGGGGTATCGAAGGCATAGTTAGAGTGGGGATAGTAGGGCTTCAGGCTCAGGTAGGTCCAAAGCTCGTCAGCGTAGGCACCGTTCATAGCCGAAGCAACGTCCTCGCCGTAGCCATCTCTTGCCAGTACCGAGTTGGTGGTACAAAGAACGACATTCTTTCTGTCAGCCGAGGTCAGGAACTCGGTCAGCAGCTGACCCACATCCAAAGCCTTGCCGTTGCTGTCATCCACGGGAATGGTCAGCAGGAACCGCAAATTCTTTACGGAGCTTGCGATGGTAGAGGTATACTTGGAAGTACCGGCATACTTAGCAGTCAGCTCTGCATCCGCATCATCCAGCATCTGGCAGAAGGCCTGATAGGTTGCCTTTGCAAGGCTATACTGCTCCTCAGTTATGGATTCGTCCACATGGTCGGAAGGATAGAAGAAGGCCTTCTCCAAATAGTTCTTGCCGTCGGCAACGGACATATCGGCCAGGGCCACCACATACTCCTTCAGCAGTGCGTAGTTGCAGTAAACCAGCGTATTGACACCGTCTACAGTGTAGTAGCAGTCGGCGTTATCCACAGGAAGCAGATAATTGGTCACGCTGTCATAGCTATTACGCAGATTGACCAGGAACTTTTCGATGCTCATCACACCGTCGGAGGCAGGAATAATGGCGCTCATATTGAAATCCGTCATAATCTGGCTGTACAAAGCCGCCATCTCATCGGAACCGTTCAGTTCACCGGAGGTGAAACTGTCACGACCCAAATAGGGGGCGTAGGTGCCCAGCGCGGAGGTTTCGGGCATAACCACATCCTGAACCGTCACACTGATGGGCAAGGTGTAGACATGACTTTCGGTCTTCACCACCACGGTGCCGGTGTAGGTACCGGCTGCATCGGTGCTCTTGGTGGAGACATCCACAAAGATTGCCTGGTTATTACCGGCAATGATACTGTTTTCGCCATACTCCACAGCCTTGGCAAAGGGCAGCATGCCGTCGGGCAGCTTTTCCCCTGCGTAGGCGCTGGGTGTATCGTAGGTGTTGTCAGAATCAGCCTTGTCATCAACAGTCAGATACTTGAGCTGATACAGGCGGATATTGTCCGCACTGATCACATTGCTGCCGTTTACCAGGTCGGTTACAAATATCTCATAGCCTTCCACGTTACGGTTGCCGAACAGCATAAGCTGTGCGCCCTCATCCTCGTTTTTGGCCATTTGGACAGACAGGGTATTTTTCTGTGCAGCCTGTGTTGCAGCCTTGCCGTCATCGTCCTGCACGATCTTGGCTGTGCCGGACTCTGCCCACAAAATCAGCTCATCACCACCGGTAGCCTGGGCATCACCGGTGGGATTAGCGGCTGTTGCTACGGACGCGGCAGTATTGGAAGTATTCTTCACCAGCTCCGGATACTTCGTTTCCAGGGCATCATAGCTGCTGGAGGTAGCGTTCTGGGCAACGGAATTGACTTTTTGGTTATATTGAGAAATCTGCGCGTCGGTCCAGGTGGTCTGCAGCAGGTCACCGCCGTTGTCCATTCTGCTGCGAATGAGCACAAACAGACCGTTGTTGTCCTTCATGGTGGTATCGTAATAGATCGAGAAGGTGCCGTTTTGTGCCATAGTGTCCAGCTCTGCCAAAGAAGCGGCAGCTCTGACATAATAGCGGTCGTGGGTATACGCGCCGTCGGTATAGCGTCTTACGCAGCCCAGTTCAATATAAGATACCTGATCTCTTCCCAGGCACGGCTGCCAGGAGAACAGATCCTGACCGGCTGCATCCTGGCACCAGGTGCCGTTGTCGGAAATATTGGCAATACCAAAGGAATTGTTGTCCGGCACGGACATAAACAGTCCGCCGGCTTCGCCGCCCAGGTCAGGCGTATTTGCGCCAAGCTGGATACGCATACCCTCGCCACCGGTATACTTGAAGCGGATGGCAACATTGCCGGTCAGCTCTTTCTCCACGAAGCTGTCATCCGTACCTACCAGCACACCAAGCTGCATAACCTCATTGGCCGGAACGGTGACGGAGGTTGCTCCGGAAAGCTGGTACAGATCCAAAACTGTAGCAGCGTCTACTTCCTTGCTGCTGGCCAGTGCTTTGGCCGCAAGATGGTAGTCATAGAGCTGCTGCACCAAGTCCTTCATATTGTCCTTGGTGTTCATTCTGCGGATATAGCTCATAGGACTATACTCGTAGATGATGGTATTATTGCCATCAGAAATGGTCAGAACGTAAGTTCCATCCAGCTCGTTAGGCAGAATGTCGTCGAGCTGCACATAGTAGTTTGCTTCGGCAACCTTGGAGGTTGCAACCGGGGTCACTTCCTCACCGTTGAAGGCAAAGCTGTAGCTACCTACATCACCGCTGATATTCAGATAGTGGCGCAGAGAGATATTCTCACGCAGCAGCAAAGAGGAGCCGTAGAGTGCAACGCCGGGAACGCTGCCGGTCCACTCAGGAGAGAAGCTGCTGCCGATGGTATTGGTCACGCTGTCGGTGTAGCCTTCATTGGCAAGCTTTGCGGTGTTGTAGTTGAAATAGTTCTGTGCAGCCGCACCGTAGTGAAGCATTGCTTCCACCACAGCCTTCTGCTCTGCGGTATAGCTGCCTTCTGTGATCACCTTGGCGTAGCCCACAACCGTATAGGTTCTGGTCAGGGCCTTTCCGTCAGTCAGGTTCACTGTCAGAACGATATCGTCCCGCATCTGAGCAGCGGCCAGGCCAACTCTGAATACATACAGACCCTGTTCGTCAATGGACAGATCCTTCAGATTGCGCTCAACCGGCTTGCTGCTGCCCACCTGAACGGTAACGGTAGCCTCTGTATCATTGATGACAGTGGGATCCAGGCGCAAATTCATTACCGTGCTGCCACCCAAAGCTAGATTGTAGCTATGGACGAAGGAAGGTACTGTGCTGACCATTTCCACGCAATCGCCGTAGGTGAACAGGGCAACCTTGGTGCCCAGGGTATCCCCCGTGAGATAGCCGTCGGCATCATCATAAGTGCCAACAACAACATCATCCTTCTTCAGGGTAATGCGCTTAGCCAGCACCTGGCCGTTCAGCGTCACATCCTGAATACCGAATTCCAGCACGTAGGTGCCGGTCATATCGGCGTTTCCAACAAAAATATCCTTGTTGTTCCGATAGAATACGAAATCGCTGTCCTTGATCATCAGGGCATAGCCTGCGAAATCCACAGCGTTGGCGCTGTCCAATGCGCCCATGGAGAAACGGACCTCCTGACCGGCAGGTACGGTCACCTGGGCCTTGAAGTTCACATTTTCCTTATGGTCGGCGCTGACATTGCCAATGGTATTGCCTACCCACTCGTCATGGCCGCCGATGGCGCTGCCGGTGGTTCCGTAGAACACATTGTTCTCCTTGCCGGTCAGGTCCCACACATCGTAGGTGGTCATTTCACTTGCGGACACGTCGTAAGTGGTATCCATCTGAATGGCCGCGCCATAGTGGAAGTCCACGATCTTCGTGCCCAATGCGTCACCTGTTAAATAACCGCTGATATCATCGTATTCGCACACGACCACATCGTCCAGCTTCACATACAGATGCTTACCGACTCTGTTTCCGTCGAACAGGATATCCACAATACCTACTTCAAAAATATAGGTACCTGCCAGGCTTGCTACACTTGCGCTCTTCAGAGCGGCATTGTTCCGTCTGATCTCCACCACATTGTCCGCGCCGTACAAGTAGACAGCGTAGCCGGTGGGGTCAAAGATGCTGACACCGTCTAGGGCGTTCAGGGAAAGGCGGACATTCTGCGTGTCCATAGTCAACTTGGTCTTGAAGGCCATATTTTCCTTGTGCTCCGCGCTGACATTGGCGTGAATTTGCCCATCCCAGGTCTCATCGGTGCCCTTGATGGTATTGGCAGCCGCACCGGTCAGGTCGTAAATGTCATAAACCTCCGCCTCGCCAAAGCTGCTGTCGTAGGTGCTCTTGAGCTGAACGGCAGCGTCATCGATGTGATGCAAGGCCACCATTGTGCCAATAGTATCCCCGGTCAGGTAACCGGTACCGTCGTTATAGGTGTAAACTTCATTGCCGTCCACACGCAGGTAGACCTGCTTGCCTACGATCTGATCGTTCAGCAAAATGTTGCGATAGCCAAACTCAATGTCATGCTCGCCGATCAGGGCGGAAACATCGTTAAAGATGGCGATCTGGCTGCCGGAGCCACGGGTAAACTTTACATAGTTGTTGCCGTCAAACTGGACCGCGATCTCCAGGCCGTAGCCGTGAGGATCGGTGCAATCCACGCCCTCTGCCGCGCCCACGGAGAAACGGTATCTGTGGCGTGCATCGGTGATGTTCATGTTCATCTTGAGGGCAGCCTGCTCCTTGTGCTCTGCCGCAATGCTGCCGATCTTGGTAGAAGCCCAGGCATTGACACTGGTTGCCGTTGTGCCGGTCAGATCGTACAGATCGTAAACAGCGGCTTCGCCATAAGAGGTCGTGTAGGTGCTGTCCATCTGGATGGCTGCGCCATAGTGGAAGTCAATGATCTTGGTGCCCAGGGCATCCCCGGTCAGGTAGCCGTTCATATCGTCGTACTCACAGACCACCACATCATTCATCTTCACATACAGGTGCTTGCCCACAACCTGTCCGCCGAACAGGATATCCACAATACCTACTTCAAAAATATAGGTACCTGCCAGGCTTGCTACACTTGCGCTCTGCAGGCCGGAGTTGTTCCGTCTGATCTCCACCACATTGTCCGCGCCGTACAGGTAGACAGCGTAGCCCACAGGGTCATAGTGGCTGTCGCCGTCCTTGGCTGTCAGGGAAAGG
>JAFSET010000010.1 GCA_017435615.1 Oscillospiraceae bacterium
GAAACTTTATTCATTTATGGTGTCAATGGATATTAGGGACCTAAAATAATAAATAATCATTATTTTCAGGCCGAAACGGGTCCTTTGGGTTATCCAACATACACCCTTGCATTTTGAGATTGCCACGCCATGTAGGGGAGGCGTTTCGCCTCCCGAGGGACGGGAAACCCGTCCCCTACTGGCTCGCAATGACACATCGGTAGGTTTTCGCAGAATTCGAACGGCTCGATTAATCGGAATTTAACTGTGTGGTGACAAATATCACAACAGGTGGGCGTTGCTTTTCATTCGCAACGCCCACCTGTGGATATTCGGTTGTCAAATATTATTGCCAAATTTTACGTCCGGGTCAGAAAACTCCTGCAAACGCTGGTTATATGCAGCCATTGCTTCCTGGCGGAAGGCCGCCTCAGTCTTTTCACCGGCCAGTTCCAATAGATACTCGCAGAACAGTGGGTTCAGGGGCAAAATGGGGCCCAGCACCTGGGTGCCAAACAAATTCTTCACCCGGAAGCCTTCCAGCTTGCTTTCTTTGTTGATGCCGTCTCCCCGGAGCACCTTCAGGAAATAGTTTTCACTGTTGTCTCCGTAAAGGAAGCTGAACTGGCTGCGGAAGCCCACGATCTTCATAGTTTCAAACTCTGCCAGCACCTTGCCGTTATACCGGCCAAAATAATTGTTTTCCACATTCAGGTCCACAATTCCAAGCCCCTGGGCTTCCAGCTTTTCCGTTTGATAGGTGATCCGGTTGCAGAAAACCTCACAGGCGTTGCCGGTGGCCAAAATCACGGTCCCCTTGTCCATCAGCTCCAGCAGGCGGTTTTTCAAGGGGCGCAGCTTTTCGATCACCTGCCGCTGGTGGCGTTCACTCATGGAGCCGATCAAAATCAGGTCCGGATCGTTTTCCGCAAACCAGGGCTGTTGGTTCAGCTTCGTATCGTGAAACTCTGCCTGGGGCAAGGTAGCCTTTAAATAGGTCCCGTTTTGGGCGTCACCGTACAGGCCGCAGACCTCACTGAACAATATTTCAATTTTCACCGTCTGCACCTCCCAGTTTTTCTATCAACGCTTTTTTCACTACTGCCGTGTCCTTTGCCCGGTACATATCGTGCAGCAGGTAGATATCCTGACACGCTGTCAGGTCCAAAGCACTTGCGGCATTGGCGGCTACCGGTTCCAGGGTGATCTTGGCCGGGTCTACCCCTGCCAAACGGGCCCGGAGCAGATGATCGTAGCACCGGGGTCCGGCAAAGACGATCTGACGGATAGACTTGTTTTGCAGATAGGAATAATCGCAGTCATAGAGCCAGCAGGTGCTTTCAGAGTTGCCGTTATTATCCTCCACATCATCCTCACTGATGATCAGGCCTTTGTTTTCTCCCGGAACGTGGGCAATATAGTCAAAGCACCGGGCACAGGCAATGGGATTTTGACCCTTGGCCATCAGGCTGGTAATGGTCCTGCCGCCGCAGCGCACCTGATCAAACCGGCTTTTGACGATCTTGCCTGCGTCAAAGCCTCTGCTGATCTGCTCATAGCTTAAGCCCAAGCCGGTCAGCAGTGCAATGGTGCCGCAGAAATTATAGACATTGACAATGTTGTCACTGATCAGGCTGTAGGTATCCTCCCCTGCCGGATGGCGCACCGTAAAGGTATTGTTCTTCCGGTCAATATCTGTCACAACAAAGCTACGCTCCGGGGATTTTTTGCCGCAGTCCGGGCAGTACATTCTGCCGATGTGGTTATACCGCAGATACTCCGCCTGTAAGGTACCGCCGCAGTCCGGGCAGTACACCACATCACTGATAAACGGCACTGCGCTTTCCTCCGGTTTTTCCGCCTCCACACCGAAATAGGTGCGGTTTTCGCACTGAGGGGCCAAGGTGGAGGCGTTCAGGTCATCACCGTTTAAGATCAAATGGGTCTTCTCCGGCAGTGCCGAGGAGATGATGTAGCTGATAAACTCTGTGTGAGCATTGCGCTTGATAGAGTCACGCATAATGTTGTTGCACACCAAAAAATCCGGCTTCACGTAGGGGTAGACCAGCAGGGAGCTGCGCTCATCCACTTCCAAAACCGCAATATCCTTTTTGGCTCTGCCCAAAAGGTCAGAATCCTCCAACAGTGCCGATGCAATACCGGCCTGAATATTGGAGCCTAAGGAGTTGTTGGTGACCCGATAGCCGTTTTGGGTCAGAATGTCCGTCAACAGATTGCTGACGGTGGTTTTGCCGTTGGTGCCGGTGACGGCGATCACCGTTTTCGGCAGTCGCAATCCGCCCAAAAACTTTTTGTCGATGGCAAGGGCGATCTTGCCGGGGGTGCAGGTGGCGTTGCGCTTTAAAAGCCGCAGCAGCCGCAGACAGGCCTTGGATGCCCACAGGGCAATCAAAAATCGAAGCTTTCTCATAAAAAACTCTCTTTTCTTCTAATTCTTCGGTTATTTTACCACATTGGCCTGGGTTAATCAAGAAAATTTCTAAGCCGGCCTTTAAAAACTGTTTTTGTTCAAAACTATCATTTTTTCTGTTTTTTACCGCCAATATTTTCAGGCCGCAATGCCATCCTAACATCACAGGAGGTGGCGAAAAGCATGAAGAAATTCATCAAGCTGTACACATTGCTTTTTCTGTGCGCTTTTCTGTGCAGTTGCCGCGCAGCGATGCCCGAGCAGCCTGCGCTGCCGGGGATCGTCACCTCCGTCCAGGTCAGCTATCGCAGCAAGAAGCTTCGCCTGCAGCGCACATATACTGACGGTCAAAAAATCGATGTGATCCTGCAATATCTGCATCGGCTGAAGCCCATTGGGCCGGCACGAAACGATCCGGAGTATCTTGACGGCGAATTCTGCCGGATCGTGGTAACACAGGCCGGTGGACAAAGTCACTCTTACCGGCTGCGCTGTGGAGAATATCTTTCTGTGGACTGCAAGCCCTGGCAAAGATATCAGCCGGAAAGTGCCGATCCTATCTTTCCCCTTCTGTCCCGGATGCCCGGCGACCTGCCGGGAGAAAACGCGCAGGAAGCTTTTCAAAGACAGCATTGGGAGATCCAATTTCGTTCTTGTTCAAAAAAACTTCATTTTTACACACTCTGTAATTGAATAATAGGCGTGCTTATGTTATAATAATGACACTGTTCGACATTTTAAACATGATCGTCATGTTTTTCGTATTGCAAAAAGAGAGGCTGTACTATGGATTGGCTTATTGATCTTATTACCAACCCCTTTTTAGTCACCGGCGTTTCCTCCTGGTTTATTGCCCAGGCGGCAAAGACGGTGATCTACGCCATCGCAAATAAAAAGCTGGACCTGACCCGGATGTACGGTGACGGCGGAATGCCCAGCGGACATTCTGCCACGGTCACATCCCTGGCGGTCTTTGCCGCACTGGTACACGGCACAGCATCCTTTGAATTTGCCATCAGTGCGCTGCTGGCGATCATTGTCTGCCACGACGCTATGGGCGTTCGCCTGGAAACCGGCAAGCAGGCTATGGTGATCAATGAGCTGATAAAGGCCTTCGAGGTTTTCGGCACAGAGCAGCTTCCGGAGGTCAAGCTGAAGGAATTCGTGGGTCATACACCGGTGCAGGTAATGGCCGGCATTTTGGTCGGTGCCATCAATGCCTTTATTATGTATCATCTGTTTTACTAATATAAAGCCGTCTCATTCATTTTGAGACGGCTTTTTTTACATATTCTGATCTTCCTCACCGGATTTCACCACATAGCAGTGGTCGATGCCGTAGTATTCAAAGCAGGCAATTGCATGGGCATCGATCCGCTCACCGCATACCAAAATCGGCACCGCAGGCGGACAGCCAACTGTAGGCACCGCTAAAATCCGTCCGAGGCACTGCCCTGCCGGAAGTCGCTCCGAGTTTGCAAGCATTGCCTGACGAACGGTCATCACCGGCTCTCCGGGGATCAGCGCCGGACACTTCCCGGTAATAGGCGGTTGCATAGGGATTTGACAAAGGGTCTGTTCCAGGTGCGCCAGTGTTTTCTCGTCTGTTTCCGCAGAAAGCATCAGCACCACATAATCCGGGTCCGCAAATTCCGGCTCGATCTTTTGTTGACGCAGCAGTGATGCCAGTTGCTGACCTGTATACCCGTAAGCCTTTGCCTGAATAGTCAGCTTCAGTGCTTCGTTACCGTACAGCAGGTATCCGTGGCGGCGCAGCCTGTCCCGAAAGGTTTCCAGCTTAGGAAGCAGATTTTGCAGCCTTTCAGGAAGGTTTTCCAGCTTTGGATTTGCCGCATCCAGGGACTGCAAAATCAGGTAGGAAGGACTGGTGGAGCCAAACAGCATCAGAGCATTTTTCGCCTGTTCTCCCACTGCCCTGTCCATCCCGGCGGACAAATGCAAATAGGCGCCGCCGGTGAGAACCGGCAAAGTTTTATGGGCAGAGTCGCAGCAGATATCCGCACCCAAATCCATAGGATGCAGGGACTCAGGAAGAAACTTCAAATAAGCACCGTGGGCATTGTCCACAGCCAGCAGCACGCCATGCCGATGGCAAACCTCCGCAGCGGCTCGAAGATCCGAAACCGTTCCCAAATAATCCGGACTGGTCAAATATACGGCCGCCGGTTTTTCCCGGCAGTTTTGCAGGTATGCTTCCAGCTCCTCCGGCGTCAGGTCGCAGGAAAGGTAGCTGGCAGTGTTTTGGGGATACAGCCAGCGCACATCCACATCCAACAGAGCCACCGCCGTCAAAAACGCCTTGTGGGCGTTCCGCCCGGCCGCGATCAGGGGTTTTCTCCTCTGCTGCCTGGCGTAAAGGGATATCAGGTACAGCATAGCCCGGATGCACTGGGAGGAGCCTTCCGTGGAATACAGGGTCCTGCATCCGAAAAGCGCACCGGCATTGGCTTCACTTTTCGCAATGATGCCCTCAGCCTCATACAGGCTGTCTGCGCCCTGAATTTCTGTAATATCCAAATGCTCCATCCCCATGGTGGCAGTACCCTTATGCCCCGGCATATGCAGCCGACAGGTATCGGACTGGGCATATTGCCGGACAAAATCACAAATCGGGGTATCCATCTTATTCACCCAGGGCACGGGCAACGGCTACCATGATCGCGCACTCCATCCGTTTGCAGAACAGCTTGCAGCCGTCCTTGTAAACGCCGGTAACGGAGCCTGTGGCGTGATAAGCATTGGCTGCGCAGCCACCGGAGCAATAGAGCCGTGCCCAGCAATCCCGGCACTCCGGATGGGCATAGACATTGCAGGCAGCAAACTCGTTCTGGATCTCGGTGTTGGTCACACCGTCCCAAATGTTGCCCAGCTTGAACCGTTCCTCGCCCACGAACTGATGACAGGGATACAGATCTCCCCAGGGCGTAACCGCCATATATTCCGTACCGCTGCCGCAGCCGGAAATGCGCTTGTAGATGCAGGGGCCGCCGGACAGATCGATCATATAGTGATAGAAGGTGAAGGGCTTTCCCTCCTTGTCCTTCTGCAGCATCAGCTCCGCCAGCTTTTCATATTGGTCCATGACGATGGCCATATCTTCCTCGGTCAGGCCGGAAGGATCTCCTGCCGCACAGACAACCGGCTCCATACTCAGCTCGTTGAAGCCCAGCTCCAGCATCACTTCGATATCCTTGAGGAAATCGGGATTGGCGTGGGTGAAGGTGCCGCGCATGTAGTATTCCTTGCCGCCACGGGCCTCTACAAATTTCTGAAATTTAGGAACGATCTTCTCCCAGCTTCCGTTGCCGGCATAATCCACCCGGAACCGATCGTGGATCTCCTTTCGGCCGTCCAGGCTCAGCACCACATTGCTGCACTCCCGGTTTGCCCACTGGATCACCTCGGCATCCACCAGCACACCATTGGTAGTCAAGGTAAAGCGGAAATTCTTTCCCTTTTCCTTTTCGATGCTGCGCGCATAGGCCACCAGATCCTTGACCACCTGGAAGTTCATCAGCGGCTCACCGCCGAAGAAGTCTACTTCCAAATTGCGGCGGGTGCCGGAATTGGCAATCAAAAAATCCAGTGCCTGCTTGCCCACCTCATAGGACATCACTGCCCGGTCACCGTGGTACTTGCCCTGACTGGCGAAGCAGTAGGAGCAGTTCAGGTTGCAGGTGTGGGCCACATGGAGGCACAGTGCCTTAACCACGCCGGCAGTCTTCTCCTTCAGCTTCCCGGCCATGGGCGCAAAATTATCCGGCATAAAGAGCTTTCCGGCATCCTTCAGGCCCTGAACCTGGGCGTAGCACTCGGCGATGTCCTCTTTGGAAATATCGCTGCGATCGGCATATTTTTCTTCCATAGCCAAAAGGATATCCTCCCGGCTCTTCTGTTCAAACAGACCAATGATATCATAGGCAACCTCGTCCACCACATGGATAGATCCGGAGCAAACATCGATTACGATGTTGTAGTCGCCCAGCTTATATTGATGAATCATGTATATATCTCCTTTACAAAAAAATGCCGCCGTGATCGGCGGCATTTTGGGATATGCAATTACTTGCTCTCGCACTTCTGGTTTGCAATGCCGCAGCTGGTCTTGCAAGCAGACTGGCAGGAGGTCTGGCACTCACCGCAGCCGCCGTTCTTAGCGCTGTCGCACAGGTTACGAGTTTCGATGGTCTTGATATGTTCCATAGTTTTCACCTTCCAAACAAAATTTTATAGTATCAGTTTAGCACAATGTACTTTTTCTGTCAATGACATTTTTTGAAGAACTGGGTTTCACAATCAAAAATTGCACTTGTAATCGTGGTATGATCGTGGTATAATAATACCACAAGGAGGTGGAACAAGTATGCCACAGATTATTCCGATCCGTGATTTAAAAAACACCAGTGAAATCTCTGATCGTTGCCGTGCATCCCAAGAGCCAATTTTTATAACCAAGAACGGTTACGGAGATATGGTAATTATGAGTCTGGAAACCTATGAAAAGCAGATGCGTTTGCTGGATGTGTATTCCAAGCTTGCAGTTGCAGAAGAGCAAGTTAAAACCGGCAAGGTAATAACCGGCGATACTTCTATGAAAGGACTGCGCGAGAGATATGGCCTTTGATATATTCGTGACCGAGGCGGCTCACGAGGACTTAGAGGAAGCCCTTGGTTACATTGCCGGAGATTTGGCAAATCCGGGAGCAGCAAAAAATCTTCTGGATGAAACACAAGCTGTTTATGAGCAACTAAAGGATTTTCCTATGCTATACGAATGTTGCCACGATCTGCGGCTTCACAATTTGGGATATCGCAAGGTTGTAATTGGAAACTTTGTAATGGTCTATCATCCTATGGAAACGGAGCAACGGGTGTATATTCTACGATTCTTCTATGGCGGCAGAGACTATGAAAAGTTGATATAAGAATAATCCCAATGGGGCAGTTTATGGATGATATATGACAATTGTCCAAACTCTATGGGGATATTTCTCTTTTCATTAACTTTAAGATGTTCATTGATCGTAAAAATTAACTGATAAAATACCAAAAAGGACTTGACAAAAGGATATACTTCCATTATAATCAGTTGTGCTTTGGACGATTAGCTCAGCTGGTAGAGCATGCGCTTGACGTGCGCAGGGTCAGCGGTTCGAGTCCGTTATCGTCCACCATACATGAAAAATCCGAACTACTTCACGATAGGAAGTGCGTTCGGATTTTTTGTTTATATCAAAGATATTACATATTGATGCTGACGCCCAGAGGATTTCACCGTCCTCTGGGCATTTTTTGTTTTATCCACACATTTGAAGCGATGGCGTTTTCTTTCTAAAATGAAGGCAGAAATAAAAACAAAGGAGGAAATGCGTATGCAAACAATTTTTGAAAAGATGGGTGGCACATACCGGCAAGAGGGTGACTACTTACTTCCCAACATTGGCGTGCCGGAGAGTCCGCAGATCGGTCTTTGGGGGCAACGGCGATTGCAGTATCTTCGTACCAACAAGAATGTGTTGTACATGACCATGCTGATGAGCGGGAAGCTAAAGAATCACCTTGAGGAAGTCGATAAATCCGCAGAGGAAATGTTCGAACAGCTGGTTGTTCAATTGAAAGCGCAGGAGGGTATCACCGAAGTGCTGAAAGCAAACGATCAATTGGCTTGGGTTCAGCGGATGAACCACATCCGAAACCGTGTTTCCGAGATTGTGTACAAGGAGTTGATTTATGTATGAGGCAACCTAAACAAATATTGGTTCTCAGTTTGTGTGAATACCGACAGATGCTGCATGGGTTGATTCACTTCCGCAACAAGCTGATCCAACAAGGCAGATACACTGATGCCGTTGATGAATTGCTGGTCAAATTACAAAAGGCAAGGAGGTGCCGTCATGGATAAGTTAGCGGAGCGGCTGAAAGCCTACATAGAATCTCACCCAATTGATCTTGGTGACAGTGATTGTAAAACCGTCCTGGATCAACTTTACCAAGCTTACGCAGAAACCCATGAATCCGATCCACCGGAGATCAGTGAGGGATTTCGGGAATTAGAAGAATTTCTCGGCACACTTCCACTGGAAGATAATAACACTGTTTTTAACCTTTGTTGCCGTCTGTGCAGTGCTTATGAACATAAGGCATTTCTTGATGGCATCCAATACGGAGTACATATACTTGCAGAACTTAAATAAGACAGAGGCGATCAGAAATTGGTCGCCTCTGTCTTGTTTTGGAGATGCAGTTTTTGTTGTTTACTGTGAAGATTATCCCAACATAACATCTATCAGCATCATCACTGTGAACCCAAGAATAGTGTCGTTTTCTCTAAGAAACGAAAAGCACCGTACAGTCGATGTACGGTGCTTTTCGTTTGGGTGACCTTCAGAACAGCAGTGCGCCCAAAACGCCGGATATAATCACAAGCAAGATGGAAGAAAACTCTCTCTTTTTATACTTTGACCAAACCAAGGGAATCAGGACAACAATCGCCAGGATAACCAGTGAACGCCAATCAAATGTGACCACTGTTGTCTTGATTGTATCGATACCAAAGAAAACGGTTAATGCCATTGTGACAGCTACAGAAGCAATCAAACCGCCAAGAGCGGGGCGCATACTCATAATAAAAGTCTTAACTGCGGGAAATTTAAGCAGGTTCTTGATAAAGGCCGCAACGATCAAGATGACAATAAAGGAAGGAAGAACCACACCGATCGTTGCAAGGAGCGCACCTAAAAAGCTGCCCTGTTCGTAACCGACATAGGTCGCCATATTCACGGCAATCGGTCCGGGGATCACGGTTTCAACACCGACAAAATTCAGCAACTCTGTCTCATTCATCCAGCCGTAAGACAAAACGGAGTCACCAATCAGCGAAAGCATGGCATAGCCACCGCCAAAGGCAAAGGCACCGACTTTCAGAAAGGTAAAAAACAACTGAAGATAGATCATTTCTTTGCCTCCTTTGCTTTCTTGGTCTTAATAAAGAACACGGTAAGCCCAACCACACCGGCAAGGAAGATGAACACAACAGAAGAAATATGAACATCCAGGAGCGAGCAAACGATCATTGCAACGCAGGTAGTGGCATACACGATGATGTTCAACGGAGTTTTCTTCATCTTTTTCAGCATTTTCAGTCCTGCCGTTGCAATCAGGTAAACAACGCAAATCTGAATACCCTTAAATGCAGCGGCAATCACCGTGATCTCCATAAACTGCTCATAGAATAACGACACAACATACATGATCACGAATGAGGGCGCACAGATTCCAACCGTTGCAATGGTTGCGCCAAGGAAACCCTTCAGCTTATACCCCACATAGGTTGCCACATTGATCGCAATGGGGCCGGGGGTGCTTTCGGCAATAGCGACCACATCCATAAATTCACCGTGTTCGATCCACTTTCTTTTGGTTATGAACTCACCTTCCAGCAGTGCGATAATGGCATATCCGCCGCCGAAGGCAAAGCAACCGATTTTCAACATGGACCAGAGCAGTGCCAATAACACATTCATTTTTCGCTTTCCTCCTTGCGATACTCGCATTGGCAGACCGTCATATCCCGATCTACCACCATAAATGCCTGTCGCATCTGCTGGAACTGTCCGGCAAGAAAATCGACAGCTTCCTGTGCTGGGAGGTAGTGGGTGTGGTATCCGTACTTTTCGCCATACACCAGTCCGGCTTCTTTCATCACCTTCATGTGCTGGGAAATGGCGGATTCAGAAACACCGAGCTTTTTGGAAAGAGATCGCACGCAATGCTTTCTTTCTAAAACAGCCTGGAATATTTTTAGCCGCATTGGTTCTCCCAAGGCTTTCAATATACAACCTAATTCCATACAGGCGCCCCCCTTTTTATTTTAGTGTTCGCTTAATTATAGCAAAAAATATATTTTAGTCAACACTAAATCAAAAGATTTGATCATATGCACAACGCGCATTCTCCGGATGCTTTACTTGCGTAAACGGATAATGTATAATTAGAAAGACTCTTGCGGATTCTAAACCTTTCCTAAGGTTACTGTGCTATAAATGGTATCATGGAGGTGATTTTGTGCGGATTCTGTATGCAGAGGATGAAAGAAGTCTGTCGGAGGCGGTTGTAGATATTTTGGTTTATCACAACTACACCGTTGATGCGGTTTATGACGGCGAAACAGCACTGGCTTATGCGCA
>JAFSET010000062.1 GCA_017435615.1 Oscillospiraceae bacterium
AAAGGCGGCGTGGCAATCTCAAAGGGGAACTTTATTCATTTATGGTGTCAAAGGATATTAGGGACCTAAAATAATAAATAATCATTATTTTCAGGCCGGAACGTGTCCTTTGGGTTATCCAACGTACACCCTTGCATTTTGAGATTGCCACGCCAGTGTGCGCACTGGCTCGCAATGACACGGGGAGGACGGATTGCCACGCCATGTAGGGGAGGTTTCGCCTCCCGAGGGACGGGAAACCCGTCCCCTACTGGCTCGCAATGACAAATCGGTGGGTTTTCGCAAGGTTCAAACAGCTTTAAAAACTGAAATGTTTCGCTTATGTTGACAGCGTTGCTCTGCAAGGGGAGGCTTTGGAGGAAGTGCGTTTCCGTCAGGGACCGCATACGCATTTGGCACAGGAGCATAAGCTGACAGACCCACTGCGCCGGTGGATGTGTATGGATCAAAAACCGCAACAGACACTTGCAAATGTTATGGGGACATACTATAATGACAGTGCCTTGCCGACAGGCACGGCGTATAACGGAATGTGAGGCGATCACAATATGATGCAATGGTTACAAAATATGGACGAAAGCCAGTCGGAATACCAAAGCGTACCGTTTTGGTCCTGGAACGACGAGCTTGATCAACATACACTGACCCAGCAGATCCGCTGGATGAAGGAGCAGGGCATTGGCGGCTTCTTTATGCACGCCAGAGGCGGCCTGCGGACGGAATATATGTCAGAACAATGGATGCAGTGCGTCGATGCCTGTGTGCAAACGGCGAAGGAGCTGGGGATGCAGGCATGGATCTACGATGAAAACGGCTGGCCCAGCGGCTTTGCCGGCGGCAAGCTTTTGGAACGGGAAGAAAACCGGGATGCGCACATTACCTGTCAGATCGGCGCATACGATCCGGATGCCTGGCTGACCTACAGCCTTGCGGAAGAAGCGCTGCGTCGGGTCACCCAGGACCCTCAGGCGCAATGCCTGAATTTGTATCTGCATATCTCCCCCTCTACGGCGGATATTTTAAATCCGGACGTGGTGGATCAGTTTTTGGAGCAGACCCATGAAAAATACGCACAGCGGTATGGCCAGGAGCTGGCCCAAAACCTGACAGGCATTTTTACCGACGAGCCGCAGTTTTACCGCTGGGGCGTGCCGTATACACGGATTATGCCGGAAGCCTTCCGGCAGCGTTACGGCGAGGATGTGCTGGACGGCTTAGGACTGCTGTTCGTGGAAAAGGAGGGCTACCGCCGTTTCCGCTACCGCTACTGGTATACCATGCATAAGCTGATGCTGGACAGCTTCGGCAAAAAGATCTACGCCTGGTGCGAGGAACACGGCATCCGGTTTACCGGCCACTATGTGGAGGAGCAGGACCTGAAGGGACAGATGAGCTGCTGCGCCGGTATTATGCCGTTTTACAAATACCTGCATATGCCGGGCATTGACTGGCTGGGCAGATCTGTGGGCAACCGGCTTGCCACCAGGCAGATCGCCAGCGTTGCCCAGCAGTACGGAAAAAAACAGGTGCTTACGGAGACCTACGGCTGCTGCGGCTGGGATGTAACGCCGGCGGAGCTGAAGAAGATCGGTGAGTTTCAGTATGTGGGCGGTGTCAACCGCACCTGTCAGCACCTGATCCCCTACACCGAGCACGGTCAGAGAAAGCGGGATTATCCCTCCCATTTTTCCCCGATCAATCCCTGGATAGGCGACTATTTCAAGGATTTTAACGATCATTTCACCCGGCTGGGCTGTTTGCTTGCCAATTCCCGGGAGGAAGTACATATTGCCATGCTCCATCCGATGCGCAGTGCTTATTTTGATTATAAGGATCTGGGTATGAAGCCGGGCAATGACCTGCAGCTTATGGAGATCGCCTTTTACGGTCAGCTTGATAAGCTGGCATCGGAGCAAATTCCCTATCATTTCTTGGATGAGACCTTGCTGGAGGAGGATGGCTTTGTCAGGGGAGATAAGATCGGCTGCGGTCTTTGTGAATACGATATGCTCCTGATCCCTGCCTGCTATACGATGGGAAGCCATACGGAAAAGCTGCTGCGTCAGTATGTGGAAAACGGCGGCAAGGTGCTTTTGCTCAGCGAAAAGCCGGGCTATCTGGAGGGTGAGCCCTTTGACTATCCCTATCTGCACAGCAATATTACCTGGCAGGAGCTGAAAAACAGCCTGCCCTATGAGCTGCAGGAGCCGGTGGAGGGCGTACACGCCGCCTTCCGGCAGGGGGAAATGGGAGAATTCCTGTTTGTACAAAATTACAGCGATGCGCCGAAGACGGTCCGCTACCGACTGCAGGGCTATTCTGCCTTTGCGCAGTGGGATCTGTCCAAAAAGACCTGGGAGGTGGTGCCTGCGGAGCTGACCCTGGCGCCCGGACAGTCCTGCATCCTGACCTTCAGCCACAGCCAGCCGGCGGTAAAGAAGGAAAAAAAGCGCATCCATCTGTCAGCGCAGGCTGCGGTCTTACAGGCAAGCGAAAACTATCTGCCGCTGGATACGGTGCGTTACTCCACCGACGGCGTGCATTACAGCGGTGAAATGCCCTGCATCGGTGTGTTTCAGAAGCTTTTGCAGGACCGGTATGAAGGCGAGCTTTTTATCAAGCACACCTTCCAGGTCCGCCAAAAGCCCCAAAGCATGGCGGTCATCGCGGAGGACCGTGACAGCGGCACGCTGCTGGTCAACGGCCATCCCACGGTTCTGACCGAGCCCTGGCACAGACAGCCGGAATTTGTAACCGGGGATATTTCTTCGTGGATCCGTGAGGGAGAAAACGAGATCGTCCGGAAAATGCGGTTCTATCAGGGCGAAAATGTATACTACGCCCTGTTTGGAGAGGGCGTTACGGAAACCCTGCTCAATTGCCTGAGCTATGATACGGAGCTGGAGCCTTTGTATCTGGCAGGCCCCTTCGGCGTGTTCGCGGAGGAGCTGGAGCCGGGGCGGATGCCCGGTGTCCTGTTAGGCTCCCGGTTCTGGGTGGGACTGCCGCCCCAAAGGGTGGAAAACATAGTTGCCGACGGCTATCCCTTCTTCGCCGGCTCCATCCGCCTGAAGCGGACGGTCACACTGGAGGATCCGGATGTGGTCCTGCAGTTCCAGGGACGCTTTCAGGCCATACGGGTGTGGGTCAACGGCGCTTTGGCAGGCAGTATGCTGTTTGACAGTGAGTTGGATATTTCGGAATTCACCCGTCTGGGAGAAAATGAGATCGAGCTGGAGCTGACTGTCAGCAACCGCAATCTCTTCGGTCCCCACCATACAGCCGATGATGAAGCACCGCAATACGTTGGTCCTTTCACCTTTGAATTGCCGGGGTCCTGGAAAAACGGGGAAAGTGACCGGTACAGAAGCTCCTATTCTTTAGTGAACGTGCCGATCTGTTAAACCATAAAAAAGGAGAAAATTATGCAGTGGAAACTTGCTTACGCCCATCATGAGCAAGCGTGTGGAAAAACGCTTTGCACCGTCCGGGATATCGAGCGCGCCGGCTTTGACATTCTGCCGGCCTCTGTACCCGGCTGCCTGGAAAAGGCGCTGATGCAGGCAGGAAAGATAGACGACCTGTATTTCAGCACCAATACGCTGCAGGCACAAAAATTAGAGGATGTCCATGTATGGTATTATACAAGGATCAAAATCGAAAACAAAAATCAGTATCTGCGCTTTGCGGGCATCGACACCTTTTCCGATATCTATGTAAACGGAAAGCTGGTCAAGTCCACCGACAATATGTTCCTGCCCTATGATGTGGATGCGGATTGGAGCATAGGGGAAAATGAGGTGGTGGTGCATATAAAGCCTGCCATGCTGGAAGCGCGGAGATTTACGCCTCCGGCGGTGAGCTTTGCGCAGAAGTACAATTATCCCAGCCTTTATATAAGAAAAGCAGCCCATATGTTCGGCTGGGATATTATGCCAAGGATCGTATCGGCAGGCCTTTGGAAGGAGGTTACCCTGTGCCGGAGAAAGCCGGACAGCATTGAGCAGGTTTATTTGGTGACCCATGCGCTGCAAAAGCGGGAGGATGGGACAGACCGTGCTTTTGCATGCTGCTTTATCCACACGGAGCTAAGCGGCGTATACGCCCAGGAGTATCAGGTGCGGGTAGAGGGTGTCTGCGGGGAAAGCCGCTTTGCCGTGGAGCAGAAGCTGTGGCATACGGCAGCCAAGCTGTTTTTTGAGGTTCCGGACTGCAAGCTCTGGTGGCCCAAAAACGCCGGTGAGCCAAACCTGTACGATGTGACCGTGACGCTGCTGCGCAACGGAACGGTTTGTGATACCTATACATTTGCCTATGGCTTCCGCACTGTGCAGCTGGAGCGCACACAGAGCACCGACAGCTCCGGCAGCGGCGAATTCTGCTTCCGGGTCAACGGGAAAAAGATCTTCATTCTCGGCACCAACTGGGTGCCTGTGGATGCGCTGCATTGCAACGATCAGCAGCGTCTGCCCAAGGCATTGGCGCTGCTGGATGACATCGGCTGTAATATGGTGCGCTGCTGGGGCGGCAATGTGTATGAGTCGGACGAGTTTTTTGACTACTGTGACCGGCACGGCATTTTGGTCTGGCAGGATTTTGCCATGGGCTGCGCGGTCTATCCCAATGAGGCGAAATTTGCCCAAAGATTGGAGGAGGAAGCCGTCTGCCAGATCAAACGGCTGCGCAACCATCCGAGCCTGGCCCTTTGGGCCGGGGATAATGAATGTGACCTGGCCCTGAGCTGGGGCGGTATCAAACAGGACCCCAATCGCAACAGTCTTACCAGGAAGGTATTACGCAGATGTGTGGAGCTGCACGACTATGCAAGACCCTATTTGCCCAGCTCTCCTTTTGTCAGCGAGGCGGTTTATTCCGGCGAGGGAATTATGCCGGAGGAGCATCTGTGGGGACCGAGAGATTATTTCAAGGGCCCCTATTACCGGGATACCTTCTGCCATTTTGCCAGCGAAACCGGATATCACGGCTTCCCGTCACCCCGATCCCTTCACAGCTTTTTGCAAAATCCGGAAAAGATATTCCGGGAAGACGGTGTGCCTACCGATGAATATTTGGTACACGCCGCAAGCATGGAGCTGGATCCCAAGGCACCCTATGCTTACCGGATCAAGCTGGCCTACGATCAGGTGGTCACCCTGTTTGGCAAGGCGGAGACGGATTTTGCGGACTTTGTCCGCCAAAGCCAAGTTTCCCAGGCAGAAGCCAAGAAGTATTTCATTGAAAAATTCCGCATCGGCAAGTGGAAACGCACCGGTATTATTTGGTGGAATTTGCTGGACGGCTGGCCCCAGGTCTCCGACGCGGTTGTGGACTACGATTACGTCAGAAAGCTGGCGTACCACTATATCAAGCGGTCTCAGCAGCCGGTCTGCCTGATGTTCGATGAGCCGGAAAACGGCAAAATAAGGCTGATGGCAGTCAATGACCTGCCGGAAAGCAAGCAGCTTTCCTATACGGTCAGACGGTTTTCCGATGATACGGCGGTGCTTTCCGGCCAATGTACGGTGGCAGCGGATACCGCGGCGGAGATCGGAAGTCTTGCCATTGGGGAGCAGGAAAAGGAATTCTATTATATTCAGTGGACCATGGACGCGGAGCACTACCGCAACCATTATTTCACCAATATCATCGACATAGATTACGAAGCCTATATGCGTGCCTTGGAAAAATTCGGCATGGACGAGTTTGAGGGCTTTTAAAACCAAAACAAACACCCTATGACTTTGACGGTCATGGGGTGTTTGATGCTTTTGGTATAGTTTACATTTTTTCCAGGGCCAGGGTCTGGGTGGTCAGGTCGCAGACCTCGCTGGGTCCAAAGTACTGAACAGCACCGGGGTAGACGAAGCAGGTCTCCTGTGCCCAGTGGGCTCTGTTTTCAGCGAAGAACTTGAAGGGCGCGCCGTCCAGCTCCACCAGAGCCTTCCGGATCACAGGCTTGTCAGCACCGTGTCTTCTTTCGATGTTCATCATCTTGGTGATGGGCATACCGCCGGCAACCCACTCTTCCGCGGGACGGTGCAGGTTGGAGATCTTGGACAGATAGCCGGTGTAGCCGTACTGGATCAGCATAAAGGCATTGTAGCCCAGGCTGTAGCAGTAGTCCGCGTCGAAGTTGGAGGGGAAAGCGCAGCGGCCTTCGTAGCCCAGGAAGTGATGCAGGGGGGAGAACTTGCCGCTGTAGGTGCCGGCGGCCTTCCGGGCAGCCAGGTTGTCCTTTACCAGAGCGGAGAACAGCTTCTCAGACTCGATCAGGGATACCTGCACGTTGCCGTGGGGGTCACGCTCCAGGAACAACTGCTGCTGGATGCTCTCCGGCAGAATTGCGAAGACGGACATGGACTCCTTGGTCAGGCCGGACTCGATGAAGGCGTACTTTTCCTTCCAGGTTGCCAGCGCGTTGAAGGCGTCGGCCTTTTCGCCTGCCAGCAGCTCATTGATCTCCGCGATCAGCACGGAGAACTCAGGCACAAATTCCACAATACCCTCGGGGATAATGGCAATACCGAAGTTCCAGCCCTGAGCGGCACGGTAAGCCACGGAATCGGCAATGTAGTCGGCGATCTGAGCCAGGGACATCTTCTTGGCGGCAACTTCTTCGCCGATCAGGCAGATGTTGGGCTGGGTTTCCAGAGCGCACTCAAGAGCCACGTGGGAAGCGGAGCGGCCCATGACCTTGATGAAGTGCCAGTACTTCTTGGCGGAGTTGGCGTCGCGCTCGATGTTGCCGAT
>JAFSET010000063.1 GCA_017435615.1 Oscillospiraceae bacterium
CCCCCGTATAAATTACGGAATTGGTCTTATTTGCCATCATATAAACATAGTACTGCATATTTTAGAACGCCTCCGGTATTTGCTACTGCTTCTATGAGATTGCCACGCCAGTGTGCGCACTGGCTCGCAATGACACGACTGCAAGGTCTTTATTTTATTAGTCGTTGTGGCTTGCAATGACACGACTGGGGGCTTTCTTCAATTTTTCCGTCGGTAGCTCGCAATGACACGACTGGGAGGTTTCTTCATTTTTTTCCGTCGGTGGCTCGCAATGACACAACTGGGAGGTTTCTTTTTTTCACTGGCTCGCAATGACACGACTGGGGGCTTTCTTAATTTTTGATACGCACAGGCAGGACCATGTAGGAGAAATCGTGCTTATCGTCCACCGGGGTGAAGACGATGGGGCTTAAGCCGTTGGTCAGCTCCATCACCACTTCCTCGTCCGGGATGGCACGCAGAGCATCTGCAAGATACCGGACATTGAAGCCGATCTCCAGCTCCTTGCCGTCACCGGCGATGGTGCAGCGGTCCTCTGCCAGGCCCAGGGTATTGTTGGTCCGAAGCTGCAGCTCCTGATTGCCGAACACGCAGCGCACCGGGCTCTTATATTTTTCCGAAACGATCAGGCCCACACGCTCAATGGAGCTGTACAGGTCACCTACGTTGGTCACCAGCTTAATGGGACAGCCGGTAGGCACCACCCGGCGCCAATCCAGGAAGTCACCCTCCAGCAGACGGCAGATCAGGGTAGCATCACCCAGCTGATACAAAATATGCTTGCTGCCCAGGGTGAAGGCAACATCCTCGTCCTCACCCAAAATCTTCTCCACTTCCTTCAGGCCCTGAGCCGGGACCACAAAGGAAAGCTTTCTGCCGGTAGGCTCCTCCGGGTGATAGGTCCTGCGAGCCAGCCGGAAGCCATCCACCGCAATGGCGGAAATGCTGTCGTCCTCAATTTCAAACTTGACACCGGTGTGAATGGGACGGCCGGTATTTTCAGAAACCGCGAAGATGGTGCCGGAGATCAGGTCCTTCAGGGCAGCAGAGGGAATACTGATGCTTCTGCCGCTGTCCACATCCGGCAGCTCCGGGTAATCCTCCGCAGACTCCGCGGAGATATTAAAGGAGGCATAGCCTGCCCGGATGGCTACCTTATACATAGTATCCACCGTAACGGTGACAGGTCCCTCCGGCAGACGGCGGATAATATCACCGAACAGCTTTGCAGGCAGGACACACTCACCGGGTTCTGTGATCTCCGCGTCGATGCAATAGGTGATGGCAGTCTCCATATTATAGCCTGTCAGGCTCAGGTCCGCACCGGCCCGGCACAAAATGCCTTCCAGTACAGATAATGTGCTTTTTTGGGCCACGGTCCGACCGGTAATATTCAGGCCGGCCATCAGCATACTTTTTTCACAGGTAAAACGCATAGCTAAAACCCCTTTTGTAAAATAATATAAAATATATATATAAATAGATAATTTATGCAGTAGAATTAATAGTAGTACAAAATTATGTGGAAAAGTGGGGAAAGTCCTACTGTCGCAACATGTTTTTTTCCACAGGCAATTGTTGAAAAAAATCATGTTTTTCACAGCCGACGGGTTTACATAAATCCCAGTGTCTTTTTCACAGGTTATTTGTCCACAATTTGAACATCCTGTGGAAAAATTACAGACAGGAATTGATGTTTGCCGTAATGTCCCGAATATGGTTCTGCAGGGAGGTATCTGAGGACTGCAGTGCCTTTTCCACCTTGTTGATGGAGTAGAGCACAGAGGTGTGGTCCTTGCCCAGCTCCTTGCCGATTTCCGGCGTGGACAGGTTGGTCAGCTTCCGGATCAGGTAGATGGCTACCTGACGGGCCTCCGCGGTGCCTTTGTTTCGCAAAGTACCCCGGAGCACAGTTTCATCAATGGAGTAGAATTTGCAAACCTGACTGATGATCAGATTGGCGGTGGGCAGGGCGTTGCCCTCGCTTTTGAACATATCTGTGATGGCCCGGGAAACATTGGGAAGATCCAAAGGCATATTGTTCAGGTCCCGGTAGGCCATGATCTTTTTCACGGTGCCTTCGATCTGACGGACATTGTTGGTCACATTGACTGCAATGTAATCGCATACATCGTCCCCTAAGTTCAGCCCTAAGGACGCGGCCTTTTTCTTAATGATGGCCATACGGGTCTCATAGTCCGGTGCTTCGATGCTGGCCAGCAGGCCCCATTCAAAACGGGTGCGCAGCCGGTCCTCCAAAGTCAGCATATCGCTGGGCTTCCGGTCGGAGGTCATAACGATCTGCTTGTGCTCCTCATAAAGGGCATTGAAGGTATGGAAAAATTCTTCCTGGGTTGAGTCCTTACCGGCAATAAACTGAATATCGTCGATGAGGAACAGGTCCGCCTCCCGGTATTTGCTGCGGAATTCGATATTTTTACCGCTGCCGATGGCGGCGATCAGCTCGTTGGTGAATTGGTCACCTTTAATATATACGATGTTGATATTGGGATTGGTTTTGCGGATGCCGTTGGCAATGGCGTACAGCAGGTGGGTCTTGCCGATGCCGGGAGGGCCATAAATGAACAAAGGGTTATAGACCTGGCCGGGATGATTGGTCACCGCCATAGCCGCGCCGTGGGCAAACCGGTTGGAGGGGCCTACCACAAAGTTATCAAAGGAAAACTGGGGATTAAAATCCATGGAGGTGGCGATCTTATCCTTTTCCTTCAGCGTTTCCAGCTCCCGGTCACCCATAACCTCCAATTTGGCGCTGGAGTCGAAGATCTCCTTCAGGGCGTCCTGGATATAGCTGGCGTACCGACGGGAAATGGTCTCCCGGCGAAGCTGGGAAGGAGAGTAGAGCACCAGCTTTTCCTCAGTCAGCTCCACCACCTGAGCATCGTCGAACCAGGCGGAGATCACAGTGGAGGTGAGCTGCTCCTCTAAATAGTTTAAAACCTTTGCCCATACATAATCGGATGAGTACATTTGTGGGCTCCTTTCTCTTTTGTAAGGGTTATCCTTGCGCAAAACAGCATACTTTCTCAGCATATTTTATCACCATACATTCTAACATATTTCTGTGAAAAAAACAAGGTTTTTTTCCACAGATACAATATAAATAAAGAAAAAGACAAAACGGCTGTTATTTACAAGCCTTGTACCGTTATGCTTTGCGACCGCAGGACTATTATAAAACAAAAGTTCGAAAAAGTCTTCCCGTTTTTTTCCCAACCTTACAAATACCAGTTTATCGAGCTGTTGCTGGTATTAAATTGCCGCCCTATAGGCGGCGCAATGCTGCGCATTGCAAGAGAACGGATTGCCACGCCAGTGTGCGCACTGGCTCGCAATGACATATTGGTAGGTATTTATTGCCTTATTAAACAGAAAAACCGCTGATACGAAACATCTTTGCGCCATTTACAACAAAACAAAAAACCAAAAGCGGTGTCAGTGCGAACCAGAGACCGATGTCACTGGTGTGGCAATCTCAAAGGGAAACTTTATTCATTTATGGTGTCAAAGGATATTAGGG
>JAFSET010000064.1 GCA_017435615.1 Oscillospiraceae bacterium
CAATCTCAAAATGCAAGGCAGCAAAATTCTGAACCCCAAAGGACCCGTGCCAGCCTGAAAAATGTTTATTTTAAAGTTCCCCGGATCCTTTGGTAAGCTGAATGAATAAAGCCTCCCTTTGAGATTGCCACGCCGCCTTGTAGGCGGCTCGCAATGACACATCGGTAGGTTTTCGCAAAGTTTAAAGAGCTCTATAAACGGAAATTTGTAGGCTTACTGCGTAGTTTCCGGGACGGTGGTGCCTGGGGCGGTGGTTCCTTCGGTGGGAGCACTGGTGGCCGGAGCTTCGGACTGGGGCATTTTAAAGCCGCTGATAGCACCCTTGGCGGCGGTGTTGGTCACATCTCCGCCGATGACCTGGTTTTTGTACACCAACAAGGTGGCGTATACCGGGTCAGTGGCACCGGGATAGTTGTTGATCTGGTACACATAGCGCATGACGGTCTTGCCCGCAAACTGGCTCAGGTCATAGCCCTGGGATTTTTGCAGCGCGTTGTACCGGTCAAACACATCGGAGGCTGCCTGGGGAATACGCACCTGACCGGATTCCGTAGGCGAAGCGCTGACCTCCCATCCGAAGCCCTTTAAGAAGGCTACCCGGGCATCGTTGCCGGATACGGACTGTGTGCCGGTGGGTGCAGCCTGGTCGTTACCGCCGAAAATCAAAACCAGCGCTGCGATCACGGCGATCACCGCCACCACCGCGATCAGAATTTTCTTAAGATCGACCTTTGCGGTCATAAACATCATATAGGATCCCTCCCTGTAATATTGACATTACAAAGCTATTCATCGGGGGACGGGGATAGAACGGAGAAAGTATGGAACGCTTGGATAAATTTTTGTGTGACAGCGGCGTTGGCAGCCGCAGCCAGGTCAAGGCTCTGCTGAAAAGCGGGGCGGTGACC
Source organism: Oscillospiraceae bacterium (assembly GCA_017435615.1). Taxonomy (GTDB): domain Bacteria; phylum Bacillota; class Clostridia; order Oscillospirales; family Oscillospiraceae; genus Faecousia. Next base: position 909 of record JAFSET010000064.1, read on the forward strand.
GTAGATGGCGTTGCGGAACGGGACGGCAGCCGGAAAATTGATCCGGCCGGCTGCGCGGTATGCCTCCACGGAAATCCTGTTGGGGCAGTGGGTACCGTGGTGCTGATGCTGCATAAGCCCGCAGGCTTTGTCACGGCCACAAAGGACCGGGAGGAAAAAACGGTGATGGAGCTGCTGCCTGCCCCCTATAAAAATATGGACCTGAAGCCGGTGGGCCGACTGGATAAGGAAACGGAAGGCCTGCTGCTGTTTACCAATGACGGGGAACTGCTGCATCGGCTGATCAGCCCCAAAAAGCAGGTGCAGAAGGTCTACTATGCCCGGCACGAAGGACACGCAGGTCCGGAGGATATCCAGGCCTTTGCCCAGGGGCTTGTGCTGCGTGACGGCACAAAGTGCCTGCCGGCAGTGCTGCAAAGCTTAGGACCGGGGGAGAGCCTGATCACGGTGTGTGAGGGCAAATACCACCAGGTCCGCCGGATGATGGCTGCCCGGGGGATGCCTGTTGCCTATCTGCGGCGGCAGCAGGAGGATTTTTTGGAGCTTGCCGATCTGCCTGTGGGACAGGTGCGTGAGCTGACAGAAGCGCAAATTCAGCGGCTGATGGGAAACTGATCTGTCAAAGGAAAAAGACTGGCAGAAGCGGGCCTTTTGGTATTTTCACTAAAAACAGGTATTAGTTTTTTAACAAAATGTCAAAAAGCACTTGCAAAATATGCAAAAGTGATATATAATAACCGGGCAATATTGTTAAAAACGCATTTGTGCAACATTACAAGGAGGGCTGAAAATGTCCAATAGTGTTTTTCAAAATGTGATCCTGCAATTAAAAGATGCCACCGACCGTTCCTTCGGCGTGATCGACAATGACGGCTGCGTGGTTTCCAGTACCGATGTTTCCCTGCTGGGCGAGCGTTGGGCGGATGTGGCGGTCAAGATCGCCGGCAGCACCGATCCGATCGTTCGGTTCGGTCAGCGGACCTTCAAGGCCATCGTAGGCGGCAGCAACTACTTTGAGTATGCGGTGTTCTGCTCCGGTGACGATGAGCTGGCCAAGGCCTACTGCTCTTTGGCCTACATAGCACTCAATGACGCCAAGGGCTTCTACGAGGAGAAGCACGACCGCGGCACCTTTGTCAAGAATATCATTATGGACAACATTCTGTCCGGTGATATCTACATCCGGGCCAAGGAGCTGCATTTTGCCACCGATGCGCCCCGTGCGGTATTTTTGGTTCGGCAGGTGGGCCGCAGTGATGTAGCGGCGGTGGATGTGCTCGCGTCCTTGTTCCCCGATAAGCAGCAGGACTTTGTGCTGAGCATCAACGAGACGGATATCGCTGTGATCAAGCAGCTTTCTGGCGAGGTGTCCGGCAGTGAACTGGAGAAGCTTGCCCAGTCCCTGGAGGATAAGCTCAAGAGCGAGCTGTATGTCAAGAGCGTCATCGGTATCGGCACTGTGGCCGAGCACCTGCGCGAGCTGTCCGACGCTTACAAGGAAGCCCAGACGGCCATTGACGTAGGCAAGGTCTTCGATACCGAAAAGTCCATTATCAACTATGAGAATTTGGGCATTGGCCGACTGATCTATCAGTTGCCCACCACCCTGTGCGACATCTTCCTGACAGAGGTGTTCAAGAAGAGCTCCATCGACGCACTGGATCAGGAGACCCTGTTCACCATCAACAAGTTCTTTGAGAACAACCTGAATGTGTCCGAGACCTCCCGGAAGCTGTTTGTCCACCGTAACACCCTGGTGTACCGGCTGGAAAAGATCAAAAAGCTCACCGGACTGGATCTGCGCCAGTTTGACCACGCTATTGTTTTCAAGGTAGCGTTGATGGTCCGCAAGTATCTGTCCTCCAGAGACGCCAGATAAGTTTCCTGAAAAAAAGCTTTACTTTTGGGAATACTTATGATATAATCGGCAGGCTGACTGTGGTCAGCGCAAAACTGCCCGTTGCTCAGTTGAGGGAGAAGCCGAAAAACGGACTCCACTGACCCTCTACTTGGCTTCCGGGAACTATTTTATGAAAGGTGGAAACCCACAATGATCTTGAAGGAAAAGAAGACCCAGGTCATCCTGGAAAACGCAACCCACGAAGGCGACACCGGTTCTCCCGAGGTCCAGATCGCTATTCTGACCGCCCGTATCAACGAGCTGACTGATCACCTGCGTGTTCACAAGCACGACAACCACTCCCGTCGTGGTCTGCTGATGATGGTTGGTAAGCGCCGTAACCTGCTGGACTACCTGGCCAGAAAGGACATCAACCGTTACCGTGCCATTATCGCCAAGCTGGGCATCCGTAAGTAATTTCGCAAAAGGGCGACGGCATCCGTCGCCCTTTTTCAAAAAAATCTATTGGGAGATGCTTTAGCAGTTGAAAGTGGTTCTGAAAATGCAAAAGCGCGCATCGGTACCAGTTTCAAGTGCTAAACCTCCCAAACCAATCATAACAGGAGGTAAATTCAAATGATCACACGCAAACAGTATCCCAATCATCATGTTTACGAAATGCAGATCGGCGGCCGTCCCTTCACCGTAGAGACCGGTAAGGTGGCAGAGCTTGCCAATGCAGAGTGCATCTGCCGCTACGGTGATACCGTGGTGCTGACCACCTGCACCTGCAACCCCATCCCGAAGGCCGGCATCGACTACTTCCCTCTGACCATCGAGTTTGAAGAGCGGATGTATGCCGTGGGCCGCATCCCCGGCTCCTTCAACCGCCGTGAGGGCAAGCCCTCCGAGCGCGGCATCCTGAACAGCCGGATCATCGACCGTCCTATGCGTCCTTTGTTCGACGAGGAGCTGCGTAACGACACCGTCGTGACCTGCACTGTGCTGGCCAACGACTACGAGAACCCTGTGGAGATCGTGGCTTCCCTGGGCGCTTCCATCGCCATCGCTTCTTCCGATGTGCCCTGGAACGGACCTGTGGCTACCACCAATGTTGCCCACTTAGGTGACCGCTATATCATCAACCCCTCCGCCGACGAGCGTGAGGCTTGCGACTGCTTTGTGTGCATCGCTTCCACCTTCGAGAAGGTGGTCATGATCGAGACTGAGGCCAACGAGGCTCCCGAGAGCGTGGTGCTGGAGGCCATCCGTGTGGCTCACGAGACCAACATGGAGATCGTCAAGTTCATCAACGGCATCGTTGCTGAGATCGGCAAGCCCAAGTTCACCTTCGAGA
>JAFSET010000065.1 GCA_017435615.1 Oscillospiraceae bacterium
AGCTGCCCATATGTCCAAAGCCAACGGTGGCGGCAGCCTGACCGCTTTGCCCATCATTGAGACCCAGGCAGGCGATGTGTCCGCCTACATTCCCACCAATGTGATCTCCATTACCGACGGACAGATCTTCCTGGAGGAGGAGCTGTTTAATGCCGGCGTTATGCCTGCGGTCAACCCCGGTATTTCCGTGTCCCGTGTCGGCGGCGATGCCCAAATCAAGGCTATGAAAAAGGTCTCCGGTTCTTTGAAGCTGCTGTATTCCCAGTACCGGGAACTGCAGAGCTTTGCCCAGTTCGGTTCCGACCTGGATGCGGATACCAAGTCCCGTCTGTCCCTGGGTGAACGGATCGTGGCGGTGCTGAAGCAAAAGAACAACGCCCCTGTGGAGGTGGCTCACCAGGTTTGTATTCTCTACGCAGTCACCAATGGCTATTTGAAGGACATTGCCGTGGAGAGAATTCCGGAGTTTGAAGCCCGGCTTTACACCTTTATGGATCAGCAGCACGAGGATGTGCTCAAGGCGATCCGTACCTCCGGCAAGCTGGAGCCTGAAACCGAGGAAGGCCTGAAAAATGCCCTGTCCCAGCTTTTGAAGGAGTTTGTGGTCCAAGTATAAGGAAGGAGGATGGCTATGGCGGGCGTTTCTACCAAAGAAATCAAAAACAGAATACGCAGTATGGAATCCACCAAGCAGATCACCAAGGCCATGGAGATGGTGGCAGCGTCCAAGCTGCGCCACGCCCAGGCACGGGTGCTCAATTCCCGTCCTTATTTTGAGAGCCTTTACAATGTGATTTCCGACATTGTCAGCGCCAATTCAGAGTTTTCTTCACCTTACCTGATCCCCCGTGCCGTAAAAAAATCGGTTTATGTGGTGATCGCCGGTGACCGTGGACTGGCCGGCGGCTACAACAGCAATGTGCTGAAGCTTGCAGTGGCCGAGATGAAGGATAAAGATGTGACAGTGCTGCCCATCGGCAAGAAGGCTGTGGATTACTTTCGTGCCCACAAGGTCCCTATGCTGACGGAGCAATACGGCGCTGCGGCAGAAATGAATGTGGGAGACTGCTTTGGTGTTGCAAAGCAGCTTTGCCGGATGTATCTGTCCGGCCAGGTGGATGAGATCCATATCGGCTATACCAATTTTGTATCGGTGCTTTCCCAAACGCCTGCGGTGATGCAGATGCTGCCTTTGGTTGCCCATCCCCGGGCTAAAGAGGAAAGACAGACCGATATTATGTACGAACCCGGCAGTGAGGAAGTATTTGCTGCCATTATTCCGGAGTATGTTGGCGGAATTCTCTATGGCGCACTGTGCGAAAGCCGTGCCGCTGAGCAGGCTGCCCGGCGCACCGCTATGGATGCAGCCACCCAAAATGCCGACGAAATGATCGCAGACCTGAGCTTGAAATTCAACCAGGCCCGTCAGGCGGCAATCACTCAGGAAATTACAGAGATCGTGGCCGGTTCATAAGAACCGTGAAGTATTTACAAGGAGTTGAGTCCAATGGCCAAAAATATAGGAACCGTGGTCCAGGTGGTTGGCCCTGTGCTGGATATCCGTTTCCCGGAGGAGAGCCTGCCCCAACTGCTTTCTGCCATTGAGGTGAAGCAGGGCGACCGTGTGGTGGTTGCCGAGGTGGCACAGCACATTGGTGACAATGTGGTGCGCTGTATCGCAATGAGCTCCACCGACGGCCTGCAGCGTGGCATCGAGGCAGTGGACACCGGCAGTGCCATTACGGTACCGGTAGGCGAGCAGTGCCTGGGCCGTGTGTTTAACCTGCTGGGTCAGCCCATCGACAATAAGCCTGCTCCGCAGGCCAGTGAGCAATGGCCTATCCACCGTCCGGCCCCTGCCTATGATGAGCAGGAGCCTGCCACTGAGATCTTGGAAACAGGCATCAAGGTGGTTGACCTGATCTGCCCCTATGCAAAGGGCGGTAAGATCGGCTTGTTCGGCGGTGCCGGTGTTGGCAAGACGGTTCTGATCCAGGAGCTGATCTACAACATTGCCACTGCCCACAACGGTTATTCCGTGTTCACCGGTGTCGGTGAGCGTACCCGTGAGGGCAATGACCTTTACAACGAAATGACCGAGTCCGGCGTTATCAATAAGACCGCCATGGTCTTCGGTCAGATGAACGAGCCCCCCGGAGCCCGTATGCGTGTCGGCCTTTCCGGCCTGACTATGGCAGAATACTTCCGGGATGTGAAGCATCAGGATGTGCTGCTGTTTATCGACAACATTTTCCGGTTCACCCAGGCAGGCTCCGAGGTTTCCGCGCTGCTGGGCCGTATGCCCTCTGCCGTCGGCTATCAGCCTACGCTTGCAACGGAAATGGGTGCTCTGCAAGAGCGTATCACATCCACCAAAAACGGCTCCATTACCTCCGTTCAGGCGGTTTATGTCCCTGCTGACGACTACACAGACCCCGCTCCCGCAACGACCTTCGCCCACCTGGATGCCACCACCGCACTGGACCGTGGCATTGCCTCCCTGGGCATCTATCCTGCGGTGGATCCGCTGAGCTCCTCCTCTCGAATTCTCTCCCCCGATGTACTGGGACAGGAGCACTACGACACCGCCAGAGCCGTCCAGAGTATTCTGCAGCGGTATAAGGAGCTGCAGGACATCATTGCCATTATGGGTATGGACGAGCTCAGTGAAGAGGATAAGCTGACAGTGAACCGGGCTAGAAAGGTTCAGCGTTTCCTGTCCCAGCCCTTCAGCGTTGCGGAACAGTTTACCGGTATGAAGGGTAAATATGTGCCTCTGAAGGAAACTGTCCGGGGCTTTAAAGAGATCATCGAGGGTAAGCACGACGCCATCCCCGAGTCCTGCTTCCTCTTCGCCGGCACCATTGACGATGTCGTTGAAAAGTGGAAGGGGCAAAATCAATGACCCCCTTTTCATTGAAGATCGTGACCCCTGACGGCCTGAAATACGACGGCCAGGTGCAGGAGCTTGTGGTGCGTTCCACCACCGGTGATCTGGGGATTATGGCCGGCCATATCAACTGCGTGGCTCCCCTGGGTATGGGCCAGGCAATGCTGCTGATCGATGGCAATAAGCGGTACGCTGCCTGTATTGGCGGAATGATCTCTGTGCTGGACGGCAAGGTGACCCTGGTCCCCACGACTTTTGAGTGGGCAGATGAGATCGACGTAGACCGCTCGGAACGCTCCGAGGAACGGGCAAGAGCCGTCCTTGCGGACAAAGCCTCCAACACCACGGATATCCGTCTTGCGGAAGCAAGGCTGAAGCGTGCTTTGGTTCGTCAAGGCGTGGCGGAAAGAAAATAAACAAAAGCACCGGGAGAGTAGACTGCTTTCCCGGTGTGCGCTTTTGAAAGGGTGAATATGATGAAAACCGTATGCTGTGTAAATGATATGCCAGGCGTAGGAAAAATCGCGCTGTCTGCCATGATCCCCATCCTGTCGGCCAAGGGGATCAGTGTGACCTGCCTGCCTACGGCTCTGGTGTCCAATACTCTGGACTTTGGAAAATTTGACATATTGGATACCAGTGCGTACATGGACAGGACTGTTGATATCTGGCATCAGCTTGGCTTCCGCTTTGACTGCATTGCCACAGGTTTTATGGTGGATCCCAAGCAGGTCCAAACAGTGGAAAAGCTGATCTGCTACCAGGGAGAGCAAAAGCCTTTGGTGGTGGTAGACCCTATTATGGGCGACGAGGGAAAGCTTTACAACGGCATGACCCAGTCCAATGTGGAGATTTTGAAGAAACTGTCCGGCTATGCCGATGTGCTCATTCCCAATTTTACAGAGGCGGCTTTTTTAACGGATCAGCCGAATCTTTCTCAGTCGTTGACAGCGGATCAGGCCCGGGAGCTGTTGGATCGCTGCCGTGGACTTGGCGCAAAATCCGTGGTGATCACAAGCTGCTGTGTGGACGGACAAAGCTGCGTCATCGGCTATGACCATACCTGTGACAGTTATTTCCAAATCCCCTTTGCCTGGATCGATGTGCGCTTTCCGGGCACCGGCGATATTTTCTCCGCGGTGATGATCGCAGACCTGATGGGTGGACAAAACCTCCAGACAGCCGTGGAGCACGCAATGCAGGTGGTCAGCACCATCATCCTGGATAATATGGACAAGCAGGACCGTTTCTTCGGTGTGGACATTGAGCGGTTTATCAGTGAGGGCAAGCTATGAAGATCAAAATAACCTTGGTTGAACAAAAAGGTGACTGTCCCTGTCACCGTGGACACAGGGTAGGGGATGTGTTTGATTTTGACGCAGACCGTGGTAAGCTGTGCCCCATGGCAATGCATACGCTGTTTCCCATGGTGGATATTCTGCGTTACGGCGGCACTCTGAAAAGTGACCGGTATTGCTGCCCCGATGCAGATACCATCAATGTGTTCCAAATTGAAAAAATCGAGGAATAAAACCCTTAATTGACACAGAGGGACGGTTTCTTGTGTAGGATTACACAAGAAACCGTCCCTCTGTGTGCTTTGAAAAAATACGGAAAGCAGGATTTGTTTGTAAAAATTTCTTGTGTAACAGCAGCTTCCGTGGTATAATATACCGAACGAAAAAATGCACAGGAGCATTCTATGAACGATCAAATTATCATTCAGGGTGCAAGAGAAAACAACCTGAAAAATGTCAATTTAACCATTCCCCGGGATAAGCTGGTGGTGTTTACGGGCCTGTCCGGCTCCGGTAAATCCAGTCTGGCCTTTGATACCATTTATGCCGAGGGCCAGCGGCGGTATGTAGAGAGCCTCAGCTCCTACGCCCGGCAGTTTTTGGGACAAATGGACAAGCCTGATGTGGATTCCATTGACGGCCTTTCTCCGGCCATTTCCATTGATCAGAAGACCACTTCTAAAAATCCCCGGTCCACAGTGGGCACCGTAACGGAAATTTATGATTACCTGCGTTTGCTTTGGGCAAGAGTGGGAATTCCCCATTGTCCCAAATGCGGCAAGCAGATCGCAAAGCAGACGGTGGATCAGATCGTTGACCGCATTGAAGCACTGCCGGAGGGTACCCGTTTTATCGTGCTGTCACCGGTGGTCCGGGCCAAAAAGGGCGAGCACCAAAAGGTCTTCGAGGATGCCAGAAAATCCGGCTTTGCCCGGGTCCGTGTGGACGGCAGCCTGTATGACCTGAATGAAGACATTTCTCTGGATAAGAACAAAAAGCACAGTATCGAGCTGGTGGTGGACCGGTTGGTGATCCGGGACAATCAGCGGCGCAGACTGACTGACTCCGTGGAGACTGCCTGCGTCCACTCCGGCGGCATTGTGATCATTGACCTGCCGGACCAAAAGCAGGAGCTGAGCTTTTCTCAGAATTATGCCTGTGAGGATTGCGGTGTCAGCCTGACAGAGCTGGAACCCAGAATGTTCTCCTTCAACAATCCGGCCGGTGCCTGCCCGTCCTGTACCGGCTTGGGCTTTCAGTTGGAGCCGGATGTGGATCTGGTGATACCGGATAAGTCCAAGTCCATTTTTGACGGTGCCATTCAGGTGTCCGGATGGAGCAGTGCAAAGACGGATTCTATTTTCAGAATGTACTTTGAGGCGTTGGCCCAAAAGTACCATTTTTCCCTGACCGATCCGGTTTCCACCCTTTCTCCGGAGGCGCTGGATGTGATCCTCTACGGTACCAAAGGGGAAAAGCTGCGTATGAGCTACAACCGGGGCAACGGTATGGGCGTGCTGGAGCAGCCCTTTGAGGGCATTATGAACAATATCAGCCGCCGGTTCCGGGAGACCCAGTCTGATGCGGCCCGGAAGGAGCTGGAGGAGTGTATGGCCACCGCGCCCTGTCCCCATTGCCACGGCGACAGACTTTCGGACATTGCCCGGGCAGTGACCGTGGGCGGCATCGGCATTATGGACTTCTGCAGAATGAGCATCCGTCAGGAGCTGAGCTTTATGGAGCAGCTTCATTTGGAAGGCAATATGGCTGTGGTGGCGGAGCAGATCGTCCGGGAGATCAAGTCCAGGCTGCAATTTTTGATGGATGTAGGCTTGCAGTATCTGACTCTTTCCCGAGCAGCCGCAACCCTTTCCGGCGGTGAAAGCCAGCGTATTCGTTTGGCAACCCAGATCGGTTCCTCTCTGATGGGCGTGCTGTATATTTTGGACGAGCCGTCCATTGGTCTGCATCAGCGTGATAACGATAAGCTGCTGCAAACCTTGCACAAGCTTCGGGATCTGGGCAATACCCTGATCGTGGTGGAGCACGATGAGGATACTATGCGAGCGGCGGACTATATCGTGGATGTGGGTCCCGGCGCAGGCAGCCACGGCGGACAGATCGTGGCCACAGGCTCTATAGAGGATATTATCAACACCCGGGAGTCCATCACCGGACAGTATCTTTCCGGTGTGAAAAAAATTCCTGTCCCTGCAAAACGCAGAGCAGGAAACGGAAAAAGCCTGGAAATTCTTGGGGCAACAGAAAACAATTTGAAGAATATTGATGTTTCCATTCCTCTTGGCACTCTGAGCTGCGTGACAGGCGTGTCCGGCTCAGGAAAATCCAGCCTTGTGGGAGAAGTGCTGAATAAGACCTTGCTGGGCAAGCTGAACCATGCCCGGACAAGGCCCGGTGCCTGTCGCTGCGTAAAGGGAATGGAGCATTTGGATAAGGTGATCGATATCGATCAAAGCCCCATTGGCCGTACACCCCGGTCCAATCCGGCAACCTACACCGGCCTGTTTAACGATATCCGGGACTTGTTTGCATCTACGGCTGACGCGAAAATGCGTGGCTACGGCCCGGGACGTTTTTCCTTCAATGTCAAGGGCGGCCGCTGTGAAGCCTGCAGCGGTGACGGCCTGGTGAAGATCGAAATGCACTTCCTGGCGGATGTGTATGTGCCTTGTGAGGTCTGCCGTGGTCAGCGGTACAACCGGGAGACCCTTGAGGTCCAGTATAAGGGGAAAAACATTGCCCAGGTGCTGGATATGACCGCAGAGGAGGCGGTTGCCTTCTTTGAGAATTTGCCCAAGATCCAGCGAAAGGCACAGACCCTTGTGGAAGTAGGATTGGGCTATGTGAAGCTGGGCCAGTCCAGCACCACCCTGTCCGGCGGCGAAGCGCAGCGGGTAAAGCTTGCCACAGAGCTTTCCAGAGTGTCCACCGGCAGAACCATCTATATTTTGGACGAGCCTACCACCGGTCTGCATGCGGCAGATGTGCACAAGCTGATCGATGTACTGCAGCAATTGGTGGATGCCGGCAATACTGTGCTGGTGATCGAACACAATCTGGATGTGATCAAAACAGCAGATTATTTGATCGATCTGGGCCCTGAGGGTGGTGACGAGGGTGGTCACATCGTGGCCAGCGGCACACCGGAGCAGGTGGCAGCGGTGCAGGAAAGCTATACCGGCCAGTATTTGAAGCCTTATCTGTAATCGGAGCGGTTAAAAATGCCATTGTGAGCCAGTGACACGCTCACTGGTTCGCAATGGCATTTCCTTTACAGATTTTTGTATAGTTCGGTGGGAAGCACGTCAGACAGCTCGATCAGGGCTTGATCCATTCCGCCGTATATGTCCGGCAGCAGGATCGGTGAGCGTACAGTGCCGTCGTGGCTGGTTTTTACAGCCATCGTGAAGGTGACCCGAAGGACATCGTCCGGCTGCTCCACAAGCACAGTGCCGCCGTGGGCGGTTGCCGCGGTATGGATCATCGTCATCCCAAGGCCCATTCCAAAGCGGGGGTCCTCCAATCCCGGCTCACGCTTATAGCGGTGGAACATAGTGGAAAGCTCTATGGAACTAAGGGCGGAGGGTTTGGTACATACGGTGAAAAGGATCCGGTTTCCGCTGCGGCTCAAAGCAGCGTCAATGAGACATTCCGCGTCAGAAAATTTGGCAGCGTTGGAAAGCAGATTGTAGATGGCTCTTGCGAGCATATGCCGGTCAGCCAAGGTGAAAATGGGCTGCTGGGGGAGCTTATATTGCAGTGTAATACCGGAATGGGCCAAGTAGGTCTTGGCTTTTTCCAGTGTTTCCTCAAATATGCCGCAAATCTCCTCAAGTAACATCCGGGGCTTCGCTCTGGACATCTCAGCGGCGTCGGACATATTGCCGATCAACCGTTGAAGCTTATAAACCTGATGGATCAGCTTGGTGATTTTATCATTGTCGGAAAGCCTGCCCAACTCCAGCGTGATCTCCGACAAAGGGATTCGAAGCTGCTTGGCCGCCAGTGCTAATACCTGCAATTCGTTATCAGTGTCGGCGTTTTCGATAACAAACAGCTCCTGATCCTGCAGTTTGGTGACGGTACATCGGTAGCAGGAGCCGGCAACGCAAACAGAAAGGTACAGGCAACCCTGGGTAAAGGAAGCGTAGTCTTCCGGATCGCTCAGAAGCAAATCGCACATTGCCATACCCGGTTCCAGCATGCGCTGTGCCGCCGCACGGTTGCAGGCGGTAATTGCGCCGTCCTTCACAAAAAAGGCAGGTTGGTTCAGTTTTGCGAGCATAGCCTGAAGGTCCATCGGTTGTGCCATTGCGTCACCTCCTGAAATAGGTTGTCCTGTTTTGTTAAAATCTTTCCAAGGACTTATCGACACTTTTCGACACGTTTATTGTACTCGATTTTATAAATAATTCAAGATAAATATAAGAAGGTGCTTTATGTCTTTTCAAAATGGCCACCGTCAGCGTGTGAAGGACCGTTTCCGTCAGGAGGGACTTGACCACTTTGAAGAACGGTACGTATTGGAGTTACTGCTGTTTTATTGTGTTCCGCGACAGGATACCAAGGAGCTTGCCTGCCGGTTGTTGGAGCGTTTTGGCTCTATTGTCCAGGTTCTTGAAGCCTCACCGGAGGAACTGGAGAAGGTACCCGGCGTGGGAGAAGGAATATCCACATTTTTGTCCTTGCGCAATGCGGTTGAGCGCTATTATCAGATCAAAAAGGCGGCGCAGCAGGAGCAAATTCTGAAAACGCCGGAGGAATATGGGGCATATCTGCGGCATTATTTCAGGAATGTGAGAAATGAAGAGGTATATTTGCTGTGCCTGGACGGTAAATGTATGGTGCTGAGCTGCAAGCGGATCGGAGAGGGAAGTGTCAACTCTGCCAGTGTGCCGATCCGCCGCATTGTGGAGACGGCGCTGAATACCAATGCCACATCGGTGATCCTTGCCCACAACCATCCCAGCGGACTGGCTATTCCTTCCAACGAAGATATCCATACCACCTTGCTTTTGGCGCAGGCTATGAGGGCCGTGGATATTGAATTGGTGGACCATTTGGTGTTTGGCGGTTCAGATTTTACATCTCTTGTCCAGTCCGGCTATTTGCGCATGGATTAGAATATGAATGGGACCGAGAGGTAAGACTATGCATTTGGTGTTATGCCTGGATCAGCGTAATGGACTGCTTTTCAACAATCGCCGACAAAGCAGTGACCGGTGTATGCGTCAGGATCTGCTAAAACATGTTGGCACTGCCAGACTTGTTGTGGACCGGTATACTGCGGATCAGTTTGAAAAAGGGCAGGATACGCGGATTTTGACGGATACTGCGCCTGGCGATCAGGATTATTATTTCCTGGAAAGGGGAGAGGTCCTGCCGCTTTTGGAGAAGGTCAGTTCTGTCGTGATATACCGCTGGGATAAGGTTTATCCGGCGGATACCTTTCTGGAGACAGATGCGCTGAAAGGATTTTGTCTGCAGGAGAAAACGGAGTTTGCCGGTTATTCCCATAAGGTGATCACAAAGGAGGTGTACCGCCGTGAAGCGTAAGATGAAAAAAGCGCTAAGGAAAAATCCGGTCTTGTATGCGGTGGTTGTCCTTGTGCTTACGGTGGCGGCATTCTTTTTCCGACAGCCGACAGTCACCATGGAGGAAGTGCCCCAGTGGTCTGGGCAGCCGTATACTGTTATCAATGACAATCACCCTTATTTTGAACAGGCGGACTACACCCTCCGGGCCTATGAGCAGTATGCGCCATTGGATGGCTTTGGGCGTTGTGGTGTGGCTGTGGCCTGTATCGGTCAGGAGCTGATGCCTACGCAGGAGCGCGGCAGTATCGGTCAGGTAAAGCCCTCCGGCTGGCAGACGGTAAAATATGACTGCGTGGACGGCAAATATCTGTATAACCGGTGTCATTTGATCGGTTATCAGCTCACCGGTGAAAATGCCAACGAAAAAAATCTGATCACCGGAACCCGGTATATGAATGTGGAGGGAATGTTGCCCTTTGAAAATATGGTGGCGGATTACATTCGGGAAACCGGCCACCATGTGCTGTACCGGGCAACCCCGGTTTATGAAGGACAGGAGCTGGTGGCCAGAGGCGTTCTGCTGGAAGGCTTTTCCGTAGAGGATCAGGGGCAGGGGATTTGCTTTTGCGTTTTTGTCCATAACTGCCAGCCTGGCATTGTCATTGACTATGCCACAGGCAAAAGCCACGAAACATAAATAAAAAGCAGACAAATGAGGCACCCTCCGGAAGGAAGGTGCCTCATTGTCAGACTGTCGAAAAAAGTATGTTATTGTGAGCCGCCGGAAGGCGGCGTGGCAATTCGTCCCCCTGTGTCATCGCGAGCCGCGAATGTGGCGTGGCAATCCGTCCCCCCGTGTCATTGCGAGCCGCGAATGTGGCGTGGCAATCCGTCCCCCCTATGTCATTGCGAACCAGTGCGCACACTGGTGTGGCAATCTCAAAGGGAAACGTTATACACTGCCTGAACCTAAAGGATACGCAAAAACCTTTATATCCTGAATGTAGGGCAGGGGCTTGCTCCTGCTGTATGCTGCGTATCAATGGGCTGGTTGCGTTACGATAACGGAAAGATCCATCGACCGCGCTGCGCTTGCTCAGGATGACACCACTTTGGGCCTTATGATGGATCGTAGGGGACGGGTTTCCCGTCCCAAATTTTTTTGCAAACCTCCCAGTTGTGTCATTCCGAGCCAGTGCTCACACTGGCGTGGGAATCCGTCCCCCCCGTGTCATTGCGAGCCGCGAATGTGGCGTGGCAATCCGTCCCCCCTATGTCATTGCGAGCCGTCGGATGGCGGCGTGGCAATCTCAAACGGGAAGTTTATTCGTTTAGATTGCCAAAGGACATTAAAAAAGCCCACCAGTGTCATTCCGAGCCAGTGCGCACACTGGCGTGGGAATCCGTTCTCTTGAAAACGGTACGAATACAGGACGTTTCCGTAAAAAGGGGATTACGGATTGCCACAACCAGTCTGCAGACTGGTTTCGCAATGACATATTGGTAGGTTTTTTAAAGTGCTGGTTCGCAATGACGTATGGGGGGACGTGGTTTTTGTGGGGAGGGGACGGGAATGTCCCCTCCTTAAGAAGTTTGAAATTCAGCTAAGAATTTAGGAAAAAGTCGATTTACGAAGGGGAAAAGTGGCGTTTTCCGTAAAGACAGAGAACCGTCCCCTGTCCTGAAGGGAAACTTTATTCGTTTAGATTGCCAAAGGACATTAAAAAAGCCCACCAGTGTCATTCCGAGCCAGTGCGCACACTGGCGTGGGA
>JAFSET010000001.1 GCA_017435615.1 Oscillospiraceae bacterium
TCAGTGATTTTCCTGTTTAGCAAAACAGTGGAAACCCACCAATATGTCATTGCGAGCCAGTGCGCACACTGGCGTGGCAATCCGTTTCCCCGGCATTCGAAGAATGCCATTGCCCGTCAGGGCAATCTGCTCGATAAACTGGAATTTACGATTGTGAGGACAGTACCAGGGTTTTGACCACCACCGGGTAGCAGGGGCCTACCGGGGCTGCCACATCCAAATAGCTTTCCGGTCCGAATTTCAGCCGGTCCAGGCACAGGCAGGGCCTGTCCGGCAGCAGCAGGCGGATGCACTGCCCCAACGCCTTGGCCATATCCCCTTCCAGGCACACATACACCGGCCGGTCCCCCACGCCCCGGACGATCCTTTGGGCCAGGGCCGTGACCTGGGCATACTCCGGTGCCTCCGATCCGGGAAAGGCCAGCACCGTTTCCCCCTCATCCCGGGCAGCCAGCTTTGCGCAGATCAGCTTGCTTAGCTCCTCCGACTGCTGCTCCTGCCGGGTAAAGCACAGCACCGGCAAATTCTTTTTGGGTAGCCGCACATCCTTGCAGAACACCGTACTTCCGGAAAGCTGGGTGCTGTGGCATCCGGCACCGATGACCGTGGCCCGGATGGCGTCCGTACCAATTCTGTAGGGCTGCGCGCAAAGGCTGCTTTGCCGGATGGCTGCTCCCAATTCCGGGCCTAAATCACCAAACTCCCGGGGTGGATACGGATGTTCTATACACTCCGCCACGCCACCGGAAAAAGACAGGACCACCGTCTCCTCCGGCGGTATCCACCGGCTTTGGACCTCTTTGGTGTAAAAGGCCGCGGCCGCATCCTCCCGGCATAGTCCTGCGGCGCTTTCCAGTGCCTGACACAGCCGTTTTGCCAACTGACCGGTCTGCTCCTTTGCAGGCGTTTGTCCCACAGACACAGGGCAGATGCCCTCCAGCACCGGGGATTTGTAAGTGATCTTCCCCTGGGCATCGAATTTCAGCAATCTGCCGCCTACATTCAGACAGCCGGTGCGAACCACCTGCCCATCCCGGATCAGGGCCAAATTGCTGGTGCCGCCGCCAATATCCATGTGCAGAACGGTCTTTCCGCTTTGGGCGGAAAAATCCACTGCCCCGGCTCCCTTCGCCGCCAAAATGCTCTCTAAATCCGGTCCGGCTGTGGCCACCACAAACTCCCCGGCAATGCCGGACAGTGCCTGCAAAACAGTCCCGGCGTTTTCCTTCCGGGAGGTCTCCCCGGTGATGATCACCGCGCCGGTATCCACCTGCTGACGGGTAATACCGGCATTGCGGTATTCCTGCTCCACCAGCTTCAAAAGTCCCTCTCCGTCCACCAGGGCGTGGCTGCGCAGGGGCGTGAAATGCACCGGGCTTTTATATAGGATCTGCCGGTCCGTAATGGCCATTTCCGGCACTGCAAATCCGGACGCCCGGTTTTCCACCGTAATGGCAGAGACCACCATCTGTGTGGAAGTGGTCCCCACATCCAGGCCTACTGACAACAGCCGGTCAGACACGGCCGGTCACCTCTTCCAGGATCCTGCGGATCATATAGTCCTCCACCTGAACGGGATTGCTCTTGCAGCAGGGGTCCGCCAAAACTGCCTCCGCGATCTTCCCGGCAGACTGCCACACCTTCCCCGGCTGTACCCCGGCCTCCGCCAAGGTTGCCGGAAGCTGCAGCTCCTTTCGCAGCCGGATCAGGCCGTTTTTCAAATTCCGCACCGCCACCGTATCGGCACTGCCCGCGAAGCCTGCGCTGCGGGCCATAACGGCGTATTTGGCCTGAACCGCACCGCTGTTGGTGCCGATCACCGCCGGCAGCAAAATGGCGTTGAGCCGCCCGTGGGGCAGATGGAGCAAGCCCCCAAGGGCGTGGGACATAGCATGGCACAAGCCCAGCCCTGCCCGGGTAAAGGCCATTCCTGCCATAGTGGCAGCCTCATGCATTTTTTGCCGTGCCGCGATCACCCCTGTGTAGGACAAAGGAAGCTGGGTCACCGCCGTGCAAAAGGCCTCCTTTGCCAGCGCATCGGTGATCGCGCCGGCCCCGGCAGCCACATAAGCTTCCAGGGCATGGGCCAGCACATCAAAGCCTGTGTCCGCGATCAGCGTTTTGGGAAGCTGCCCCAAAAGCTCCCCGTCCAAAATGGCAATTTGGGGGCAGAGCTTTTCATCCACCAGCGGATGCTTCACGCCCCCTTGGGTCAGCACCGCAAAATCCGTCACCTCAGAGCCGGAGCCGGAGGTAGTGGGAATGGCCACAAAGGTCACCGGAAGACCTGAAAAATACACCATTGCCTTGGCGCAGTCCATAGCACTGCCCCCACCCAGAGCAACCACGGTGTCAGGCTTAAATTCCTGCACCGTTACAGTGGCCTGTGCCACCTGCTCCAATGTGGGATCCGGCGTGATCTGACTAAAAATCTGTGTGCGCTCCGCACCGGAAAGCTCCGCCAAACGCCGGGCCGTTCCGTTTTTCTCAAAATACGGATCCGCCACCATAAAAAGGGCCTTGCTCCCTAACTCCCGCAAAGCCTTGACAGACCCGGGACCTGACAAAATCTTCGTGTTCGTGAAATATTCTTCCATTTCTTCACCGCCTTGACACCAGTATTTCCAAAGACTTGAAATTTATGCTAAAAACCGAAAGAAGAATTATCAGAATTCTTCCAAGCAGAAACACAGAGGCTTATTCTTATTTCACGCTGTATGTTCTGCCCGGTCAGAAAAGCAAAAAAACCTGCCGCGGTGTCATTGCAAGCCGCCAACGGACAATCCTTAAGAAAGCTCCCGGTAGTGTCATTGTTATGAAAGAGACAAAGGCTCCCCTTGTAGGGGAGCTCAGTCTGTCAAAGAACCCCTGTTTTCATTAAGCGAAAACAGGGGTTTTGGTATAGTTAGGTGCAAATATAAGCAATATCTGCGAGAAAACGGAGTTATCCCAACTCCAATTTGCTAGCTTTTTCAGATTCATGGCAGCATATTTAAGCCTGACCCA